>JAUNSH010000081.1 GCA_030539285.1 Eubacteriales bacterium | reverse complement strand
TTCATCTTTTGCTCTTCACCGCCACTCTCGCGGACAGCTTGCATATACTATCACATGCTTTCCCTTTTGTCAAGAGAAAATTGTAAAATTTTAGCGTTGATTTTTATCGTCTTCCGGATGGAGGTTTATATCCCGATACTTCTGGTTCTTCAGGCGCCTTCTTACCAATCCCCTACCCGCCGGGAAGAGTGTAATATAAGGCATGCCAAGGCATTTGAGCTTCGCCAAATGCCATATCAGAATCATCAGTCCTGCCAGGATCCCCCAGATCCCTCCAAACGTTGCCAACACGCCCAATCCAAACCGCCACACACGAATGGCTTCCGCTAAATCCCGGTTTGGCAGGATGAACCCACACACGCCTGCGATGCTGACCACGATCAGTACAACCGGAGAAATCAGGCCCGCATCAACCGCCGCTGTACCTACGACAATACCACCGATGGTGGATACAGATTGTCCAATGGCCTGGGGCAAATGAATACCCGATTCCTGAAGCAGTTCAAAGGCAATCAGCAATCCCAGCGCCTCTGCCGCCGTAGAGAATGGCACCTCCTGCTTGCTGGTCAGAATAATGTTCAGCAGCTTCTCCGGCACCCACTTGGGATGAAATTCGATCAGCGCAATATACAGAGCCGGCAGCAGTAGATTCAGAAGCAATGCACCGTAACGGAGCACCCGGATGCAGGAGGCGGAAATATAGTCGCGGCTTCTGTCTTCCATACTCTCCATGAGATAGCCCAAATTGGTGGGTGCGAGATAGGCCAGCGGCAGGCCGTCCACCATCAGCCCAACCCGGCCATCCAGCAGGCCCTGACAGAACCTGTCCGGGCGTTCCGTATACTGAATGAGAGGAAAGGCCGTTTTTCTGGAGCCGGTGACGTATTCCTCCACTGCCGCCGGGGACAGCAGGCCGTCAATGTCGATGGACCCCAGCCTATCCTTCATCCTTTGCACCAGCTCCGGGTTCGTAAGGCCCTCGATCCAGACCACCGCCACATTGGTCAGGCTTCGCTGCCCCACTGTCGTGCCATAGATTCGTAGATCCGGCGTCCGGAGATGGCGGCGCAGCAGGCTGGTGTTGACGCGAATCGTCTCTACGAAAGCGTCCTTTGGGCCTTTGACGGTATTTTCCACCTCGGGGGCGTCCGGTCCACGCTTGACCCCGGTCTTGATCTCAAAAGCAATGGCCCCCACCTCCGGGAACAGCACCACACAGAAGCCATTGACCAGCTTTTTATAAACCGTCTGCAAGTCCTCACAAGGCTCCGCCACGCTGTTGTATACCGCGCCGTGAAGCGCCGCATCATAAAGCCGCGCCATACTTTCGCCTCGAAGGTTCTCAGAAATGGGCTTCAGAATGTACTCCGACATATCCCCGCCAGACACCAGCCCGTCGATGGCATAAGCATATAATGTATATTCTCCACAGCGCAGCACTCTCGGAATAAAATCGTCTGCCTCCTCAAATTGCTGCCGTATCTCCGCGTCTGTCACGATCTTCACCTCACTTGGAACAGTCTGCCCGGATATTGCATTTTTTACTCAAAAATGGTATAGTGTTTTATTATTGTGATGGGAGGTATCCCCATGAGCGAAATACGAAACATTCAGCAGAAGACCCACAACCGGTTTCTGAACTACTACGAACTGGAAGCCGTCCACCGGGACGGCAGCGTTTCCCCCTACTATATGACCTCCCGGGCGAAGGATGTCAGTCGGCTCAAGGCCGTGACCCATGAGAACCGGCCCGACGGTGTCATTCTCTACGGCGTGTACGGTGAGCAGAAGGATAAAGTGGTACTCATCCGCCAGTACCGCTACCCGCTGGGAGATTACGTCTACGAGTTCCCCGCCGGGCTGGTGGAGGAGGGGGAGGAAATGGGCGCGGCGGGCGTCCGGGAGATGTATGAGGAGACCGGGCTTGTATTCACACCTGTAGATGCGGGCAGCTATTCCCGTCCTTTCTTTACCACCGTGGGCATGACCGACGAAAGCTGCGGCATGGTTTTCGGCTATTGCAGCGGAGAGCCAACCAGTGCCCACGAGGAAGCCTCCGAGGAAATTCAGGTCATCCTTGCTGACCGGGAGGAAGCAAAACGCATTCTGCGGGAGGAAAACGTTGCCATCATGTGCGCCTATATGCTGATGCACTTCATCGCGAGCCCGGGCGACCCTCTGCAATTTCTGAATCCCTGACCATAACTTTCCACTTTCAACTTTCAATTTTCAACTTAAGCCGACAAAGGAGGCTTCCCATGTCTCATACCATCGCCGCCGTGTCCACCGGCAGTCAGGTCAGCGCCATCGGCATCATCCGCCTGTCGGGTGACGATTGCATTGCCGTGGCGGACAAGGTGTTCACCTTGAACAATCAAAGATCCCTATTGGCGGCTGCCGACCGCCGCCTGTATCTGGGCGTGCTTCACGATAAGCAGGGGCGGGCCATCGACCAATGTATGGCAGTGGTCTCCCGGGGACCCCACAGCTACACCGGGGAGGACACCGTAGAATTTCACTGCCACGGCTCCCCTGCCGTGCTGGCGGCGGGCTTGGAAGCCCTGTATCTTGCCGGAGCAAAGCCTGCCAAGCGGGGCGAATTTACCAAGCGGGCTTTCTTGAGCGGAAAACTGGACCTGACCCAAGCGGAGGCGGTCATTGACCTGATCGAAGCGGACACCGCCGATGCTGCTGCCAACGCCGCCGGTCAGGTGGGGGGCGTGCTGCAAAAGAAGCTGGCCCCCATCTATGACGACCTGGTGAACCTGTGCAGCCACTTCCACGCGGTGCTGGACTATCCCGACGAGGATATTGAGGATTTCGGCCTGCAAAATTACAGCGGAAGTCTCAAAGGCAACGCGCGGCAGTTGTATAATCTGCTGAAAACCTACTCTCAGGGCCGCATCTTAAAGCAGGGCGTGTCCGCCGCCATTGTGGGCAAACCCAACGTGGGCAAGTCCAGCCTGCTGAACGCTCTGGCGGGCTATGACCGGGTCATCGTCACCGACATTCCCGGCACCACCCGGGATACCGTGGAGGAAACGGTGATGCTGGGTTCCACCCGGCTGCGGCTTCTGGACACCGCCGGCATCCGGGAGACTGCCGACACCGTGGAATCCATAGGCGTGGAGCGCTCCCGGCAGGCCATCGAGGATGCCGATCTGGTCCTGTTCGTCTGCGACGGCTCCAGGGAGCTGACCCAGGAAGACTACGATATCATCGACCTGTGTAGCGAGAAAGAAAACGCCATTGCTCTTATCAACAAGGCCGACCTTGGAAGCCGGGTCGACCCCAGCGATCTGCCCTTTATGATGGTGGTGTCCATCTGCGCCAAAAACGGTGAGGGACTTGACCAGCTGGCAGACGCTGTGGATGCCCTGTTCGAAAACAAAACCCCCTGTGACGGCTCCATTCTCACCAACGCCCGTCAGTACGACGCCTGCCGCCGAGCCTACGAAGCCATGCTGAACGCCTTACAGGGCCTACAGCTGGGCCTGACCCCCGACGCGGTGCTTACCGATGTGGAGGAAGCCATGGAAGCCATGGGCGAGGTCACGGGGGCCACCGTCCGGGAGGACATTACCGCCAGAATTTTTGAACGTTTTTGTGTAGGAAAGTAAAATCGAATTGACAATTGACAATTGAAAGTTGACAATTATTAGAACTTTTCGTCTTTCAATTCTAATTTTTAATTATCCCCGAAGGGGATTCCTTAATTGTCAATTGTCAATTGTCCATTATTTTCAGCGAGGAATGAACATCATGATCTATCTCGACAATTCCGCCACCACCAAGCCCTGCCCGGAAGCGGTGGAGGCCATCACTAAAGCTCTGACCGAGAACTGGGGCAACCCCTCCGCCCTGTACAATTTCGGCATCGACACCGCCCGGCTTCTGCGGCAGGCCCGGCACAGCGTTGCCGCCGCTATGGGAGCGGAGCCTGACCGGGTGTTCTTCACCTCCGGCGGCACGGAGGCTGACAACTGGGCCGTGTTCGGCACGGTGAAGCGCATGGGCAAGCGTGGAAAACACATCATCACCACCGCCATGGAGCACCACGCCATCCTGAACTGCATGGCAGACTTGGAAAGCAAAGGCTTTGAGGTCACCTATCTGAAGCCCGATGCCATGGGCAGAATTTCCGCTGACGATTTAAAGGCCGCTCTGCGCAGGGACACCATCTTGGTTTCCATCATGCTGGTCAACAACGAGGTCGGCTCCGTCATGCCCATCGCCCAGATGGCAAAATTGACCCACAAACTCTGCCCCGATGCCATCTTCCACACCGACGCGGTGCAGGGTTTCCTGAAAGTCCCCTTCGCCGCGAAAAATCTGGGAGCCGACCTGATCTCCGTATCCTCCCACAAAGTCCACGGCCCCAAGGGCGCGGGAGCGCTGTACATCTCCCCCCGGCTTAAGTCCTTCCCGCCCCTGCTCCTGGGCGGCGGTCAGGAGGGAGGCTATCGCAGCGGCACCGAGGGTGTACCTTCCATCATGGGCTTTGCCGCCGCCTGCGCCGCTGTCAGCGCCACCTTCCGGGAGGATTCCCAGCGGGAAAGCGCCCTGATTGCGGAATTTGCCGAAAAATTCGCCGCGCTGGATGGTGTAACCGTCAACGGTGCCCATGAGGCACCCCACATTCTGTCTCTTGCCATTCCCGGCGTGCCGGTGCAGAACACCATCAATATTTTGCAGGATCACGGCATCTGCGTCAGTGCCGGCAGCGCCTGCGCCAAGGGCCACCGCAGTCATGTACTCACCGCCATGGGCCTGTCCCCCGAAACCATCGACTCTGCCTTCCGCATTTCCCTCTGCCGTGACACCACCCGGGAGGAGCTGGAAAAATTGTACACCGTCCTCCGGGACGAGGTTCTGCCCCGAGTGCGATAAATCGGAATTTGGAGGAACCTATCAATGAACATAGAAAAAATCGAGAAGAGCGGTGCTATCTGTGCAGTTGTTCGTAGTGATGAGATTGTGATTACAGATTCACAGTCTGCTCTTGATCTGCTGATGACAGCAAAGTACGATATTCGGACAGAAAATATAGTGATTGACAAGAAGTTGATCAAAGAAGATTTCTTCATTCTTAGCTCCGGCCTTGCGGGTGAGATTCTCCAGAAATATATAAACTATGGCGGGCGGATTGCCATCTATGGCGATTATTCTCGTTACACCAGCAAGCCACTGCACGACTTCATCTATGAGAGTAATAAGGGACATGATGTGTTTTTTATTGCAACCGAGGATGAGGCGGTAGAATGTTTGTGCCGATAAATTCCAGTTTATCGAGGGGACGTTGATCTACTTTTTTGAAATTTTCCCACGAATAAAGTTTCAGGATTTCCGCGCCGATTGGGTAAATCGGCGCGTTTTTCCATTATCTGCAATTTGTCTTCAAAAAAATTGCATAACCCTCTTGTAATTTGCGCAGAATTCTGTTACAATGCGTAAGCCTAAATCTTTCTAGGGAGGACATTTGTACATGAGTTATGTCGACGAAACACTGGCTCGGGTCAGGCAGCAGAACCCGGACCAGCCGGAGTTCAACCAGGCAGTCTACGAGGTGCTGGAATCCCTGCGCCCCGTTATCGAGAAAAATGAGGATTCTTACCGCCGCGACGCGCTGCTGGAGCGGCTGACGACCCCCGAGCGGGCCATTATGTTCCGGGTGCCCTGGGTGGACGACAAGGGACAGGTGCAGGTCAACACCGGTTACCGCGTGCAGTTCAACAGTGCCATCGGACCCTACAAGGGCGGCCTGCGGTTCCATCCCAGCGTCAACCTGAGCGTCATCAAGTTCCTGGGCTTTGAGCAGATCTTCAAGAACAGCCTCACCGGCCTGCCCATCGGCGGCGGCAAGGGTGGCTCTGACTTTGATCCCAAGGGCAAGTCCGACCGTGAAGTCATGGCCTTCTGCCAGAGCTTCATGACCGAGCTGTGCAAGTATATCGGTGCGGACACCGACGTGCCCGCCGGTGATATCGGCGTGGGCGGCCGGGAGATCGGCTACCTGTTCGGCCAGTATAAGCGCATCCGCGACCTGTACGAGGGCGTGCTCACCGGCAAGGGCCTCAGCTACGGCGGCAGCCTCGCCCGTACCCAGGCCACCGGCTACGGCCTGCTGTACCTGACCGAGGAAATGCTGAAGTGCAACGGCAAGGACCTGAAGGGCAAGACCGTGGTGGTCTCCGGTGCCGGCAACGTGGCGACCTACGCCATCGAGAAGGCCTGGCAGCTGGGCG
>JAUNSH010000002.1 GCA_030539285.1 Eubacteriales bacterium | reverse complement strand
CCCGGGAGACCATCAAGGCCCTGCGCAAGGACGTGCTGGCCAAGTGCTACGGCGGTGACATCACGCGCAAGAAGAAGCTGCTGGAAAAGCAGAAGGAAGGCAAGAAGCGGATGCGCACCTTCGGCACCGTGTCCGTCCCCAGCGAAGCGTTTATGGCAGTCCTCAAACTGGATGAGGATTAAGAAACCGTAGGGGCCGATGCCCACATCGGTCCTCTGCCTGAGTGCGTATTCGCCGAAAGCATACCGTCTCGGAAAGCCGTTACCGCGGGGCGATGTGGGCATCGCCCCCTACGATCCCGCGATATCCGAATGCAAAATGCAGAATTGATTTTAATTTTGCATTTTGCGTTCATCATTCTGCGTTTATTTTACCGGAGGTAAAATACTATGCCAATCTTAACCAAGCGCCCGGACAAGACTCCCCTGGGCATTTATGTTCACGTTCCCTTCTGCCGCAGTAAGTGCCAGTACTGCGACTTCTACTCCCTCGCCACCAAGGAGGACACCCTCTTTGACGGCTACCTGGACGCGGTGTGCGATCACATCAAGGAGGCGGGCGAGCTGGCCCCCGGCTATAAGGTGGACACCATCTACTTTGGCGGCGGCACCCCCAGCTTCTTCGGGGCCGACGGCCTTGCCGTCATCATGACCGCCATCCGCCGGAATTTCGATGTGGATAACAACGCCGAGATCACCTTTGAGTGCAACCCCGACTCCGTCTCCGACAAGCTGCTCCACCGGCTCCGGGCCGAGGGCTTCAACCGGGTGAGCCTGGGCATCCAGTCTGACGATGACGAGATGCTGAAAAAGCTGGGCCGGCCCCATACCTACGCCCAGGCAGTGACGGCCTACCAGCGCATCCGCAAGGCGGGCTTCCGCAATATTTCCGTGGACCTCATGTACGGCCTGCCGGGACAGGATGTGCTGGACTGGACGGCGACATTGGACAATGTACTTCGCCTGAACCCGGAGCACATCAGCTGCTACGCCATGAAAATTGAGGACGGAACTCCCTTTGCCCAGGTGAAGGACGCCCTGAATCTGCCCGACGATGACACCCAGGCGGATATGTACCTGGCCGCCGTGGAGACTCTCAAGGGCCGGGGCTTCCGGCAGTATGAGATCTCCAATTTCTGCCGCAAGGGCCTTGTGTCCAGGCACAATATGAAATACTGGACCGGCGGGGAGTATCTGGGCTTCGGACCCAGCGCCAGCTCGGATTTTGCCGGGAAGCGCTACACCCTGAAACGGGACCTTCAGGCTTATATCGCCGGCATCCGGGACGGCGGCGACATTATGGAGGACTTGCAGGAGATCCCCATGCGGGAGCGGGCCGGGGAGTACCTGATGCTCCGCCTGCGCACCAATCTGGGTATCGAGCGGCAGGAGTATGAAAAGACCTTCCTGCTGCCCTTCGGGCCTTTGGAGGATGTGCTGGAAAAACACCGCCGCCTGTTCCACGCCACCCAGACCGACACCGGCCGCTGGGTGCTGACCCCCAAGGGCTATCTCGTCAGCAACGACATTATTACCGATCTGCTGCTGGCCCAGGACGATTCCACACCGCTGAAAAGAATATAAAAACGTAGGGGAGGGTCATTGACCCTCCCTTCGGCTTTGCCGCTTTGTGGACGGGCGGGTCAGTGGCCCGCCCCTACGATGCACCTCCGAACAGTTCCTCCAGCGTCCCAAACCGGTAGCCCTGTTCCTTCCACTTCCCGATCAGCTCGTTTAAAATCTGGGCGTTGGTCTTGGAGGTGGAGTGCAGCAGCACCACCGCACCGTTGTGAGTCCGGGGCAGCAGCTTTGCAAAGGCTTCCTCCTTTGTGGGCTGGGAATCGTTCTTCCAGTCCACATAGGCAAGGCTCCAGAAGACGGTTTTGTACCCCAGTTCCTTGGCCATTTTCAGATTTTCCTCGCTGTAGATCCCCTGGGGCGGGCGGTAGAATTTGGGCATCTCCGAACCCACGGTGTCCCGGTACAGGGTCTCCAAGTCGGTGAGTTCTTTGGAAAAGGCTGCTTTGTCGGATAGCTTACTCATATCGTAGTGGTGCATGGTGTGGTTTCCCACGGTGTGGCCCTCGCTCACCATCCGTTTGACCAGATCGGGATTTTTCTCAATGTAGTTGCCCACCAGAAAAAAGGCGGCGGGGACATCGTTGGCTTTCAGCACGTCTAAGATTTGGGCAGTACAGCCGTTTTCGTAGCCCGCGTCAAAGGTCAGGTACAGCACCTTTTCCTCGGTATTTCCGATGTAGACGGCGTCGTACCGGGCCAGCTGGTCCCGTCCCGCGTTGCCGATGGGCGGCATCCCCTCCTGCCGGAAGCTCAGGCCCCAGGAGCCGGTTTCCAGCGTGCTGCAGGCAAATACACTGACGGTGACCGCCGCGGCAGCGGCCAGTGCCAGTAATAAAATCAATAGATCCCGTTTCCGCATACCATTCCCCCTTGCCACAGGCTATGCCCGTCCCCCTGAAATATTCCGGCTTCCCCTTTGGAGCAGGGTGTGGTAGAATAAGACATAACTATCCCCTCTGTAGGGAAGGGTCACTGACCCTCCCGTCCGCTGGCGGCAGAGCCGACGGGCGGGTCGATGACCCGCCCCTACAGTGAGGCAGGAGGGTATCTGGATGAAAGAATGTGTGATTTTCTGCGCGGCGGAATGCGTCGGTCTGGCCCGCCCCATTGGGCAGGATGCCTTTGTCATCGCCGCCGACGGCGGGCTGCGGCATACAAAAAAACTGGGAATTACCCCCGACGCGGTGCTGGGGGACTTTGACTCCCTGGGCTATACCCCCGAGGGGGCCAACGTGTTCCCGGTGGAGAAGGACGACACCGATTCTATGCTGGCTGTCCGGTTGGGACTGAAACAGGGCTGCGGCGAATTTCTGCTCTACGGCAGTCTGGACGGCCCCCGCTTAGATCACACCGTGGCGAATTTTCAAACCCTGCAATTTCTGGCAGACCGGGGCGCGATCGGCTATCTGATCGGAAATACCACCATGGTGACGGTGGTGAAAAATGGAAAAATAGCCTTCCCGGCGGGATGTTCCGGCACGATCTCCGTGTTCTGCATGGGCGCGGATGCCGAGGGTGTCACCGAACGGGGATTGTACTATGGATTGGAGAATGGAACACTCACCAGCGGCTTCCCATTGGGGGTCAGCAACCATTTTACTGGAAAAAAAGCGGAGATTTTTGTGAAAAGCGGCAGCCTTTTGGTGCTCTGGGAGCAAAAAAACGGCTTTCCGAAACGATAACGGGGGATGTTATGGTAACCTACGAACTGAAAAAGGCCCCCGGGGTTCCGCTTTACGAGGCCCTGTACCGCTGTATCCGGGGTGACATCCTCTCCGGCAAACTGAAACCCGGGGAAAAGCTGCCCTCCAAGCGGGCCTTGGCCCAAAATCTGGAGGTCAGCAAAATTACCGTGGAAACAGCCTACAATCAACTTTTGTCCGAGGGGTATCTGCGTTCTGAGGAAAAGGTGGGCTATTTTGTGGAAACGGTGGAGCGCCCGACGGCCCCGGGAGGGGAGCGCAAATCTACTCCCGCCGCCGAGGAGCAAGAGTGGCTCCTTGACCTGACCGCCAACGGCACGGAGCAGTTCCCCTTTTCCGTGTGGATGAAGCTCCAGCGGGAGGTCATGCTGGACTACGGGCAGGCCCTGCTGCTGCCCATCCCCAACCGGGGGGTAGCGGAGCTGCGGCAGGCCATTGCCGGGCATCTGGCGGACTTCCGGGGGATGCGGGTTGACCCGGAAAACATCCTCATCGGCGCGGGAACGGACTTTCTTTATAACCTTCTCATGCAGCTTTTGGGCCGGGAGAAAACCTACGCCGTGGAGGAACCGGGCTACGGCAAAATTCGCAGGATCTACGCCGCCGGAGGCGTAAACTGCGTCAGCGCCAATATGGACGAACAGGGCGTGATCCCCGAAACCTTAAAAAACGCCGACGTTCTCCATTTTTCGCCCTCCCACCATTTCCCCACGGGGTTGGTGACCCCGGTGAGCCGCCGCATGGAGCTGCTGAACTGGGCGGGGGACAGCCGGTGGATCATCGAGGACGACTACGATTCCGAATTCCGCTTCAACGCCCACCCCATGCCTGCCATGCAGGCCCTGGACCGGGCCGGGCGGGTGATCTATATGAACACCTTCTCCAAAAGTATCGCTCCCTCCATCCGTATCAGCTACATGGTGCTGCCTGCCGACCTGATGGCGGAATTTCAGAACCGTCTGGGCTTTTACAGCTGCACCGTGCCCTCCTTCGAGCAGTACACGCTGGCACGATTTTTAAGCCGGGGATATTTTGAAAAGCACATCAACCGAATGCGAAAGCTCTACAAAAACCGCCGGAATCTGGTGATCTCCTGCCTGAACCGCTGCCCCTTCGCGGAAAAGCTGACCATTTTGGAGCAGGACGCGGGCCTGCATTTTCTCTTAAAAGTGGACACGGATTTAACAGACGATAAACTGACGGCCCGCCTATCTCAGGCAGGCGTCCGGGTGCAGGCCCTGAGCGAATTCTACCACGACTCCGGGGAAGACCAGCGGTGTCTCGTCATCAACTATTCCGGCATCCGGGAAGAGGATCTGGAACGGGCTATGGACGCCATAAAACGGATTATGTAAACCAACATTGCCCTTGCCTTTTGCCGAAGGGAAGGGTATAATAAAAGCAAGATACAGTAGGGCGGGGGGCTTGCCCCCGCCGTCTGCGAAGCAGAAAATGCCTTCCCTAAAGGGGAAGGCTTTGGCGGGAACTCGCTCCCGCCCTACCATGAGAGAGCTGAGAGGAGGGAAAACACGATGGCAAGCCGGCAATCGCTTTACCGGGGGTGCCTGCTGGGAATGGCAGTGGGCGACGCCATGGGCTACACGGTGGACAACAAAAGCTGGCAGGAGATCCGGGAGGACTACGGCCCCAACGGCCTGCTTGGCTATGATCTGGTCAACGGCTACGCCGACGTGACCTCCTACACCCAGCTGGCGGCCTTCACCTGCAACGGCCTGCTTTTCGGCATGACCCGGGGGCAGCTCACGGGAAAAATGGCCCCTTACATCAAGTATATCGAGCTGAGCAGCCGGGAGTGGACCGCGTCCCAGCGGTCTTGGGGACGGCCCAGCCGGTGCTACTGCTGGCTGCTGCGCCGTCCAGAGCTGTGCCGACGGCACTGCATGGACACCCGGATGCTGGATACTCTGAGCCGGGAGGTTTCCTCCACTCTGGAAAGCCCAGTGAACAGCTACTCTGACCCTGCGGGACTGACCCCCGCCATCGGCGTAGGGCTGTTCTTTCACAAGGACCGGATGGACTGGCGGGAAATGGCCCGTCTTGGCGCGGAAGCGGTGGCTCTGACCCACGGAAGTCCCACGGCATTTCTGTCCGGGGCCATGCTGACCCACGTCATCAGCCTGCTGCTGCGCCGTCCCGGCGCACCGCTGAAAAAGATCTTCCTGGCATCGGCGGAGGCGGTGAAGGAGCAGTTCGGGCACCAGTATTCCCAGGCCTTCGACCTTGCCACGCTGGTGCGTCACGCGGTGACCTATGCGGAAGCTCCGGATGCCCGCCCGGCGGCGGTTATGGAGCAGCTAAAGTGTGAGAACGCGGCCCAGGTTATGGCGGGAGCGGTGTATACCTGCCTTGTCTGTCAGGATGATTTTGACCGGGCCATGATCGTATCGGTGAACCACTCCGGCCGCAGCGCGGCGGTGGGGGCCATCGTGGGCGCGGTTCTGGGCCTGCGGATGGGAGAGGAAGCCCTGCCGGAATTCTACATCGAGTGTCTGGAACCGGCGGAAACCCTTCGTGAGCTGGCGGACGACCTGTACACCGGCTGCCCCATGGAGCAGGGAAACAAGCTGTTCGATCTGGATTGGGATTATAAGTATAATCACGGTGGGCAGTAAGCGGCAAAAAGCCTTCCCCTTTGGGGAAGGTGGATCGCCGAAGGCGAGACGGAAGAGGCAATGCTGCGTTGACATTTCGACCTGAGAGAATGCGTGTGGGACACCTCTTCCGACCTCGCTTACGCTCGGCCACCTTCCCCAAAGGGGAAGGCATTTTATAATGGTACGGCGCCGAACCAAACTGGTTCGGCGCTGTGTTGTTTCTTAGCCTGCCTGATTTTCGAAGGCGGTGACTTCGCTGGCGGCGTCCATTTCGTAGTAGCTCAGCAGGATCTGCTCTGCCACAGGGGCCAGCAAGGAACCGTGGGCCACTTTCTCGCCGTAGATGGCCACGGCAATGTCGGGCTGGGTCTCGTCCTTGCGGTGGGAGAAGCAGATGAACGCGCCGTGGTCGGAACCAAGGGAGGCGTGCTCGGCGGTGCCGGTCTTGGCGTAGACGATGACCTCGTCCTTCAAGGCCCACACGCCGTCGCCCTCTCCGTACAGATCCTTGGGGCCGCCGAAGTAGGCGGTGGCGGTGCCGCCCATCTGGGTGATGACCTTGCGCATACCTTGCCAGTAGCTCTCAATTGTGGTGGGGGCCATTTCCAGCTGGTTCATGATCTCCGGCTGATTCTCCTTGATCAGGGTGCGGTAGTCGGAGGACACCACACGGCTCAGGAAGGTGGCCTTCATCCGGGTGCCCTTGTTGGCAAGGGTGGAGGCGTAGACGCAAAGCTGCAGGGGGGTGAACCGGTTTTCGCCCTGACCGATGGCGCCCAGGATACGGTCGCCCACGGAGAAGTTGCCGTTGACACCGGAGCCGTAGATCTCCCGCTTGACCTCGGTGGAGTTGATGCGTCCGGTTTTCTCCACCAGCTCGATGCCGGTGGGCACGCCCAGACCCAGGGCCTCACAGGTCTCGATCATGTTTTCCTCGTTGTTTCGGTCACCCAGCTCGTAGAAGAAATAGTTGCAGGAATAGCACAGGGCATCGGTGGCATCGATGCCGCCGGGGGTGCCATCGTAGGCGGTGTGCACGAAGTGGCCAGAGGTCCAGGCCAGGCACGTGGGAGCAAAGCCTTCGTACTTGGTGTATACGCCTTTATCTTCGATCCGTTCACCGTACAGCAGACAGTTCCTTTCCAGCGTCTTACTGTAGTGCTCCATGGCAGAGATCAGGGTGCACATCTTGAAGGAGGAGCCGGGAGGGTATTCCGCGCCAAAGGCCCGGTTGAAGAAGGGCTTCAGGGGATCGTTCATGATATCGTTCCAGTCCTCGTACATGGTGGCCAGGTTGTAGGTAGGGTAGCTGGCGCAGGCCAGGATCTTGCCGGTCTGGCACTCCATGACAACCACCGCCGCGCCCTCGGCATCCAGGCCAGTGTTGTCGCCCTCGGAGGTGTTCTGCTCTGGATCAGTGATGTTGTGCATGACTTCGTCCAGGGCTTTTTCGGCGACTTCCTGAATCTTGATGTCGATGGTGGTCTCCACGCTGCTGCCGGCGACAGGGTCCTTGGTATAGTAGGACTTGGTGGTGGCGCCGTCCTTGTTGACTTCGTCGTAGCGGGTGCCGTCGATGCCGTGGAGGTACTCTTCAAAGGCCAGCTCGAAGCCAGTCTGACCCACCTTAGCGTCCATGGAGTAGCCCTGATCCTTGTATTCGGCCCACTGGCTGTCGTTCATGCCGCCAAGATAGCCCAGGATATGGGCGGCGTACTTGGTGTGGTATTCCCGGACGGTGGAGGCCTCAACGTTCAGGCCGGGGGTGTTCAGCTCCAGAATGGCGGACAGCTGCTGGTCGGTGACGTCCTCCAGGAAGGTGTAGGTGGGAAGGTTGGTGATGCCGCGCAGGTCGAACTCGTACCGAAAGCCGATGACGGCCCGGGCATCTTCGTCAGACCAAGTGTCGGGAATGGAGTAGCGGGTGCGCATCTTCTCCACCAGCAGCGGGGCGGTGATATCCGAGTCCAGACCCCGGTCCACCATGAACAATTGGAAGTTATTCTGCCAGGAGGTGGTCATCTCGGTGAGCGTGTAGGTAAAGGGGCGGGACGCGGATACGGGGAAGTGGTCGGAGTAGGTGATGCCCAGTTCCTTGCACTTCTGCACCAGATCGTAGAGAGCCTGGTTGCAGTTGGAGTTGGATGTGATGACGTAGTGGTTGAACACCAGGTTGTAGGAAGCCCGGTTGCCCACCAAAACGTTACCGTTGCGGTCCAGAATATCGCCCCGGGACGCGCGGACAGTGGTAATGGTACTGTAGACCTGGGTATTATCGGTATCGCCCTTGGTATCGATGATCTGAAGCTTAAAGAGCTTAAAGGAGTACAGCATCAGAATAAAGGCGAACAGTCCCAGAAACACACCCGCGCGAACGCGGCTTACTCTTTCCATGTGTTACCTCCAATCAGGCCGGTCTTATAGACCAGAGAATACATTGGGATCATAATCAAACAGGTATACAAGCTTGTCAGCAGGAAGGAGGGGAGTCTTCCCCAGTAGGTCAGTCCCTGCATGACGCCTGTGACGAACAGCCCCAGCTCATAGGCCGTCAGGGCAAGGCAGGCGCACAGCGTCAGGGTACCCCGGCTGCGGTGCCAGTACATCTGCCGGAACATAGTGGCGCCGATGCCAAAGGCGGTGATCAGGATGATGCAGATGGGCGTAGGCGCGGAGCCGGAGAACCAATACAGCGAGGAGGCGATGAGGACGAACAGGCTGCCCACATCGGTGCCCTCAATGACGGTGATCAGCAGGATGGCCCCCACAGCCAGATCGGTGGTGGCTCCAAACAGGCGCATCTGGCTCAGGATCACGTCCTGAATGACCAGGCTCATCACCACGATCAGGGCGTACAGCAGCCACCTGACCAGCCGCAGCCTTTGCTGGCGGGTCAGCTTCCGGGTCTTCAGCCAGGTAGAGGCGGCGGGGTCGGGCCGGAACTCGTTTCGGGTGCTCCGCTTATTACTGCGGAACAGTTCCGTCAGGGTACGCTCCTTTGCCCTGGGAGCAGGGCGGCGTTTCTTCTTTTCAGCCATAGCGCGCTCCTTAGCCGAAGCCGCCTACAGGCTCGGTGGTCTCCTCTACGGCGGGCTGGGTTTCCTCAGTGGTGCCCTCGGTGGCCGTGGTGGAGCTGGTCACAGCTTCGGTGGTGTATTCGGTGATGATGAAGATCTGCTCCAGAGAACTGATCTCCGCGGCGGGATCCAGCAGGGCGTACTTGGCGATGCCGGTCTCTTCAAAGCCCGCGTCCACAACGTTGCCCATGATCAGGCCCCGGGGATACACGGTGGAGCCGGAGGTCACCACCTGCTCCTTGTTGCGGATGATGGCGGCGGAGGGCAGATAATTCATTTGCAGCAGGGTCTCGCTGCCGTCGATATAGCCGCCGCGGACCATGCCGTTATAGCCGGAGGAGGCGATGGTGCCGGAGATCTCCAGCGTGGAGTCCAGGATGGTGGTGACCTCGGCGTAGTTCAGGCCTACGTCGGTGACCAGGCCCACCACTTCGCCGTTTTCCGTCACAGCGCACATATTCCTCTGGATGCCGGAGTTGGTGCCCCGGTTGATGGTCAGGGTGTTTTCCCAGTCGCTGGAGCTCCAGCCGATAATATAGGCATCCACCAGCTTGTAGTCCTCGTGGGTCTCCAGCAGGTTTATGCTCTTGCGCAGACGCTGGTTTTCACGGGAAACGGATTCCGCCTGACGGGCGGTGTCCTCCATCTCCGCGATCTGCTTTCTCAGCACTTCATTTTCCGCCGCCAGAGCCTCATAGCGGAACATATAGCCATAGTATTTTTCGGCCATGGAGGTCAACGCGGTGGCGGCGGCCCGGATGGGGGTCAGGGCGCCCTGCACCGCCAGATCCAGGGGATTCCGGTTGGTGATGCCGCCGAAAATGGAAAGCACGATGGCCAGGATCAGCGCAATTACCAGAATAATGGCGATTTTACTGGTGAACAGGTTTCTCATTGGGTATCCTCCATGATCTCCGGGGCGACCCTGCGCAGCACCTGACCCAGGCGGCACACGGGAAGCCCCATAACATTGTAGTAATCGCCCACGATCTTCTCACAGAACAGCGCCGCACCGCCCTGAATGCCGTAGGCCCCGGCCTTGTCCATGGGTTCGCCGGTGTCCACGTACCGGACGATCTCGGCTTCACTCAGGGGACGGAAGTGCAGATCCGTGACCTCAGTGAAGGTCTCGGTTTTTTCACCCCGAATAACGGTGCAGCCGGTCATGACCTGATGGTCCCGCCCGGAAAGGCGTTCCAGCATGGAAACGGCCTCCTGGCGGCTGTGGGGCTTGCCCAGTACGGCACCACCGCAGACCACGATGGTGTCCGCCGCGATGACGATGTCATCTTCTTCACGAGGGACTGCCAGCGCTTTCAGGCGGCTGACCCGGGCCACCTCGTCAAAGGGGGCCTTGCTTTTGTCCATGGTTTCATCGATGTCCGCCGCCCGGACGATAAAGGGCACCTTGAACAGGCCCAGAAGTTCCTTTCTCCGGGGAGAGCCGGAGGCTAAAATCAGTTGCATAGAGTTTCCTTTCTCAAAAGCCTTCCCCTGGGGGAAGGTGGCACGGCGAAGCCGTGCTGCTTGGCTCCCATTGCAGGGGAGCTGGCAAAAATCTTTGATTTTTGACTGAGGGGTTTCCTTTGGAGAGATACAGCACCCCTCAGTCAGCTGACGCTGACAGCTCCCCTAGAAGGGGAGCCTGCGGCTTCGCCGACCCTCATCCGCCCCCTGCGGGGGTACCTTCCCCGGAGGGGAAGGCTTTTTTATTCGACACCGCGCAAATACAATCCTCTGGTACAAGCGCCCGGGTCGAAGGGGGTGGGATTCAGATAATCTTCCAGAATTCTGTCCACTTCCCTGGCGTTTTCCGTGGTGAAGGACAGCCGGATGGCCCAGACGCCCAGCTTGGCAAGGTCGTCCTGCCGGTCCAGCCAGCTGAGCTTTTTGCCGTTGAGCAGCACGCTGCGGCAGCTGTCGCCGTCCCGGATAATGGGAAATTCCGCGCCGGTTTTGTCGGTCAGCTTGGTGATGCCGCCCAGGTGGCAGGTGCACTCGCCAGTGCGGCCCTGGATGAGACAGTGCTCCGTGACCATCAGGGGCAGACGCCCGTAGGCGATGATCTCGGCGTTCACCGCCTTGCTCAGGTCCCGGATCTGGGGCAGGGTCATTTCAAAGCTCACCGTGGCGGAGGTTACTTCCAACGAGCGCAGCACGTTCATGGAAGCGGAGTTGTAGATATTCAGACCGAAATCGCCGTGGATCTTCATGCCTGCCTCCCGGACGGGACCAAGCAGGCCCAGATTGCCCACCAGCGCGTGACGGACACCGAGGCTCTGCAAAAGCGCCAGGTCCTTTTTCAGCTTGGGCATTTCCCCGTCATGAACAATCCGGGGCAGAGCAACTGCCAGCCGTCCCCGCTGGACCAGACGAAGGGTCATATCCGGGTCGGCAGTGAGAATATGCAGGGGTACATAGAGCATGGCGGTTTCGGAATTCAGCAGGTTGGGGGTCAACTGCTCCCTTGTGGTGACCTGCACCGTCAGACCGGGCAGGTCCTTTGGCCCCTTGTAATCCGGCACAGCCTTGGGCTGGCGGATGGGGCGGTCCTCCCGCCGTGCCCGCAGAGCGGTGAGCTGATTCAGCACGTCCCGCCGCATGGCGTTGATGGCGGCGGCGGAGATAATGAGACCCGGGTCCACTCTGGTGCGCACCTCCGCGCAGCGGTAGGGGGTGCCGCCGGTTTTCGCCACCCGCTGGGCCAGCATTTCCCCGGTCAGGGCCATATTGATGGCCCGTTCCGGCCGGGGACCGGGCACGGTGCAGGTGCGGCCCTCCGGGTCGGTGGCGGTGAGGGAGCTGCCGTCTACAGTGACAACAGCCCGGAACTTCAAATCCACCAATTGCGTCTCACCGGCTTCAAAGGACTGCCGGGCGGCCTGAAGCCACTGGGGATCGTCCCGGGTGTCCTGCCGAACGCCGAACATTTTCTTATCCACCCGGCTGGTGTAGTAGCCGTCGGTGAAGCCCTGCCGGTTGAAGGCCGTCATCAGAGCGTCCATCATGGGTCGGGTCACCTGTTTGTCGTCCATGGCCTTGCGGTACACGGCGGTGACGGTGGCCACGTACTCAGGCTTCTTCATCCGGCCTTCCAGCTTGACGGAGGCCACGCCCATATTTTCCAGCTCCTGCAAATAGTGGACAAGGCAGTTGTCCTTCAGGCTCAGGGGGTATTTTTCCTCCCAGCGGCCATAGCCGTAGCTCTGGCGGCAGGGCTGGGCGCAGCGGCCCCGGTTACCGGAGCGGCCGCCGATGGCGGAAGACAGGTAGCACTGTCCGCTGTAGCACATGCACAGGGCGCCGTGGACGAAGACCTCGATCTCAATGGGAGAGTTGGCGCAGATATACGAAATTTCTTCCCGGCTCAGCTCCCGGCTGAGGACCACCCGCTTTAACCCCATGGCGGCGCACAGCTGCACCCCCGGCAGGGAGTGGACGGTCATCTGCGTGGAGCCGTGGACGGGGATATGGGGAGCGATCTGGCGGCACAGCTGCACCACACCCAGATCCTGCACGATAAAGGCGTCGATATTGTTCTGGGCGGCGTGGCGGATCAGCTCCGCCGCCTCCTTCATCTCCCGGTCGGACACCAGGGTGTTCAGGGTCAGGTGCACCTCCACGCCCCGGACGTGGCAGTATTTCACCGCGTCCACCAGGGTCTGGGGGGTAAAGTTTTTCGCGCTCTGGCGGGCGTTCAGATTTCCCACGCCCAGGTAAACCGCGTTGGCGCCGTTCTGCACCGCGGCACGCAGGGCTTCCATAGAACCGGCGGGAGCCAATAATTCCAGCATAGTCTTCTCTCCGTTTCGTATCCTTACGCATCGTATACTTGCGCACAGTATACCATAACTGCGGGAAAAGTTCCAGTCCTAACGGCATAATTCAAGAAAAATTCAAGGAGTGTTAAGAAATCGCCGCTGTAAAGCGGAGCACGCAGCCGCTCAAAGAAACAGGAGCCGGCACGGGTCAGGCCGCCGGCGGCTTTGTGACCAAATCACGGAAAAAACGGATGGCTGCGGTATAATAAAACCACAGAATAACAACACGAAAAACGGAGGGAATCACCATGGCAGTCAACTTAAAACCATATGTTTACAAAAAGAAGGAAACCCCCGCTCTGGACGCGGAATTTGCCGCCGGTCAGGATTACGGCTGGGTGCGGCCCGGACAGACCGTGGTCTTCTGGCGCTCAGGGCTGCGCTGGTACGCCGTCCCCCTGTCCCAGGTCCAGCGGATCTTCCGCCGGGTGGAGCCGGTCTACGGTAAGCTCTGCTGCGGCGGCAACAGCTTCATCATGGAAAAGCTGGTGCTGATCCTCAAGGACGGCACGGAGCTGGAACTGTACATCGGCGACGACATCGAGAAAAAAGCCGCCGCGCTGCTGGAATTCCTGCAATCCAGCCACCCGGAAATCACCTTCGGCAAACCGTAAAAATATGTCATTGCGAACCGGCATGGGTGCCGGTTCGCAATGACATTCTTTTCTATGATTCGATCTGCTCCTCCGGGAGCTCCACCTTGGGAATGAACCGGTGGGCAACCTTTCCCTGCCCCTTCTTCTTGACATAGAAGTAGCCGATGAAGGAAAATACCACCGCGCCGATGAAGTTCACGAACAGGTCCTTCATGGTGTCGATGATGCCGATGTCCAGATAGCCCCCCAGGCCCAGGGCCTGCTGGGTGCCGTCGGAATGCACCACGATCACATCGGCAATGTCCCGGACATGGATGACGGTGTTGGTCATGGTGGGATCCAGGTTCACCGAGTGGATGGCATTCACAATGGTGTCCTTCTGCATATCCATGCCCAGAAAATAGTCGCCGCTGAATTCAAAGAACTCCCACAGCACGCCCACCGTCATGGAAAAGCAGAAGGAGACGATGGCCAGATACAGCGGCGACAGCTGGAAGGTGAACTGGTCGTTGCGGTTCATCATGTCCACCAGTGCGAAGCCGATGGCGGCGCAGAGGAAGCCGTTGATGGTGTGCAGCATGGTGTCCCAGTGGGGCACCCGGACGTAGAAGCTGTTCAGCTCCCCCAGAATTTCCGCCGCGAAAATAAACAGTAAGATGACAATTTCCAGCGTGTCCGGCAGCACGATCTTCAGCCGCCGGGAGATGATGCTGGGCATGATCATCAGCACCAGCGACAGGGCGCACAGGAATACGCTCTGATACTCCCGCCGCAGCACCGCCCGGATCAGGATGAAGATGATCAGTCCCCGCAGCACCAGATACACCGTCAGGGTGGTTTTGTTTTTGTAAAGTCGGTGGTCTTTTGCATCCCGTGCCATCAATAAGCCTCCATTTCCGTTTTCAGCCGCTCAAGCAGCAGCCCCCGGGCATAATACATCGTCTCATACTTCAAATATTGCAGGGCGTTTTCATCCCAGAGATACCGCAGACGGGCCGGGAATTCCTCGTCCCCCAGCCACAGCTGCACCGCCAGCGGCAGACCATCAAACACTTCGATGGAATAGGCGATGTCTCCTGTGGGCAGAGGTTCTCCGCCCAGTGCCTCGCAGGCTTTGCGGAAGTCTTCGGGCTGGGACTGGAACAATTCCGCGTAAGGGTCCCGTTCTTCCAGCAGATTCTGATGGAAAGCGTGGCCGAAATCCGCCATATTCTTCCATCTTCCGCTGACAAACCGTCCTTCCTTGCTGTCGCAGATCAGGTCCAGCAGGGTCATGACCTCCTCGTGGGTGTTGGCATCCTGCCAAGCGCCCCTTTCCTCCCGTTCCAGATCGCCGGTTTTCCGGGAAAGCCGGTATTTCCGGGCGAACAGCATGGGATACAGGTAATCATCGTCAAACGCAAGCTTCAGCTTGCGGATCAGGGCAGCCTGATCGTAGGTCAGAAAATACCGCTTGGCCTGAGCTGCCTGTAAGAGATAATTGTTGGTTCGTGCCATAAAATCACCGCTTCCACTCATGCCTTCCCCTGGGGGAAGGTGGCTCGCCAAAGGCGAGTCGGATGAGGGGATCTCCGGCTTCCAATTCGCCGAAAGCCCATCTTAATCGCCGGCATTGCCGCCCCTCATCAGTCAAAAATCAAAGATTTTTGCCAGCTTCCCCGAAGGGGAAGCCATTTTTCCTATTCTACCACTGTTTGCTGAAAATCGCAAGGAAACCTTAAAGCTTTCCTTGTTTACTTTTGTTACCTTCTATGATAGAATGGTCATAATCCCGAAAAAGAGAGTTGATTTCTGTGGATTTTGACAGCACGAGAGTAAAAATCGATCTGGACGCTATTTCGGATAATTTCGATGCCATCCGCAAAAAGGCGGGGGTGCCCGTCATGGCGGTGGTGAAGGCCGACGCCTACGGCCACGGCGCGGTACAGGTTGCCCGGCTTTTGCGGGACAAATGCGCCTTTTTCTGCGTCAGCTCGATTTTGGAGGCCATGGAGCTGCGGCAGGCGGGACTGACCACTCCCATTCTGATCCTGGGCCACACCCCGGCGGACGCTTTCCCCACCGCCATCCGGGAGGGTATCCGCCCCACCATCTATCGCATGGAGGACGCCAAGGCCCTGAGCCGGGCCGCGAGACTTTTGAATCTGCCCGCCCGGTTCCACTTCGCCGTGGACACCGGCATGAGCCGTATCGGCTTTCAGGTCACGGAGGAAGACGCGGATCTCTGCGCCCGCATCGCGGGCCTTCCGGGGCTGGTGGCCGAGGGCCTGTTCAGCCACTTCGCCACCGCCGACTGCGCCGATTTAAGCAGGGCGAAAGCACAGGCCCAGCGGTTCGCGGAATTTGACAATATGCTTCGGCAAAGAGGAGTGGAAATCCCCATTCGTCACCTGAATAACTCCGCGGGCCTGATGAACTTCGCTACCCCCTATGAGATGGTGCGCTCCGGCATCATCACCTATGGCATGTATCCCAGCGACGAGGTGGACCCCAGCCTGCTGCCCTTGCGCCCGGCCCTGCAATGGCTCAGCCGGGTGACCCATGTGAAGACCCTCCCCGCCGGGCGGGAGATCAGCTACGGCGGCACCTATGTGACAAAAGCCGACACCGTGGTGGCGACTATCCCCGTGGGCTACGCCGACGGCTACCGCCGGAACCTTTCCGGAAAGTTTTATGTGCTGATCCGGGGACAAAAGGCCCCGATCCTGGGCAGGATCTGCATGGATCAGATGATGGTGGATGTGACCGCCATCCCCGGCGTGAAGGTCGGAGACCGGGTCACGCTGGTGGGCACCGATGGGGAAGAAACCATCACCATGGAGGAGATCTCCGCCCGGGCGGACAGCTTTAACTATGAATTTGTCTGCGGCATCAGCCGCCGGGTGCCCCGGCTGTACGTCCGGGGCGGAAAAACCATTCGTTCCGTCCACTATCTGCTGGACGCATTCCTGTAAGGAGGAGATGAAATGTCCAAAAATCCCAAACGCGGCAACACCGCCGTTATCGTGGTGCTGACGGTGCTGATCGTGCTGATGATCGCCGCCACCGGGTTTCTGATCTATCTGAGCGTTGACCTTGTGAACAAGGAGGCGGAGGTTACGCCCACACAGGGCAGCGCCATGCAGCTTCCCCAGACCACCGAAACCCAGCCCCAGCAGACGGAAACGGAGGAAACAGTCCCGCCCACCACGGAAACACCGGAGGTGGAGCAGGTCATCGCCACCGCTACCATCGGCGCCGTGGGTGATCTGCTGATGCATGAGCCGGTGTTCCGCACCTGCCGCAACAGTGACGGCAGCTACGATTTCTCCTCCATTTTCCGCTATATCAAGGATGCTGTGTCGGAGCTTGACTACGCCATTGCCAATCTGGAGACCACTTTCGGCGGTGATAACTACGTCTATCAGGGCAACCCCGCCTTCAACTGCCCTGATCCCCTGATCGATGCTGTGGTTGATGCGGGCTTTGATATGCTCCTCACCGCCAACAACCACGCCGGCGACACCATGAACGACGGTATCGCCCGGACCCTGGAAGTCGTGCGGAACGCCGGTCTGACGGCCCTCGGCTCCCAGAACAGCGGGGAGAAGCGGTACACTGTGGTGGATGTGAACGGCATCAAGATCGGCATGGTCTGCTACACCTGGGCCTTCAGCGGCAACGGCAGCACCTTCTCCCTCAACGGCCTGACCCCGGTGAAGGACGAGGGCCAGATGAACTACTTCACCAAGAATAACCCCGACAAGCTGTATTCTGAGCTTGGCCCCATTCTGGAAGGCATGAAGGCCGACGGCGCAGAGGCCACCATGATCCTCTTGCACTGGGGCGAGGAGTACCAGCTGACAGAAAACGCCGCCCAGCAGAAAATGGCCCAGAAGCTCTGCGACATGGGCTTTGATGTCATTGTGGGCGGACATCCCCACGTGGTGCAGCCCATGGCGGTGCTGGAAAGCACGGAGGATCCCGGCCACAAGACCTACTGTATCTACTCTCTGGGCAACGCCGTGTCCAACCAGCGCAACGGCTATGTCAGCGCGTGCCCCGGCGCCCACGGAGAGGACGGCCTGCTGTTTACCGTGACCTTTGAGAAGTATTCCGACGGTAAGGTGTATGTGGCGGGTGTGGACGCCCTGCCCACCTGGGTGAATATGCAGTCCAATACCGGCGTGAAGGAATACAACATCGTGCCTCTGGACAAGGAAACGGAAGATACATGGAGCGAGCTGGGCATGACCGCCGATCAGGTGAAGCTGGCGGCTCAGTCCTATGAGCGCACCATGAAGATCATCGGCGAGGGCCTGAAGATATGTCAGGACGACCTGGCCCAGGCCAAGGCCGACCGGGAGCAGTATTATCTGGATCTTCCCAACCATCCCGAGTGGCTGGAAACGGAAAGCACTGAGGAAACTGTCGCCGAAACGGTGATTGAGACGGAGGAGACTACCCTCCCCGAGGCGGCGTAAATCCCCGCCTTCCCCTTTGGGGAAGGTATTTGGGCGGGAGCAAGCCCCTGCCCTACCTTATAGCAGCAGAATCCTGACCCGGCAGCCTGTCTACGATGCGCAGGTTGCCGGATTTCTCTTTCCATGGTATGCTGTCCCCAGAAAGGAAGTGACCGCAATGAACACTTACGTCACAGGAAATACCATCAAAAACCTGAGGGAAGCAAAGCACATGACCCAGGCGGAGCTGGGGGAGAAGATCGGCGTCAGCAGCAAAACCGTCTCCAAGTGGGAGACCGCCAAGGGGCTGCCGGATATTTCCCTTCTCCAACCCCTGAGTCAGGCCCTGGGGGTCTCCGTCATCGAGCTGATGAACGGGGAGCAGATCACCAACCGAAACCGTTCCAGCAATCTGCTTCGGGCCAAGTTCTACGTCTGCCCGGTCTGCGGCAATGTGCTGTGGAGCTTTGGGGATGCCATGGTCAGCTGCTGCGGCGTGACGCTGCCGGCGCTGGAAGCCGAGGAACCGGACGAAGCCCACACACTGACCATAGAGACAGTAGAGGACGAGCACTATCTCACCATCTCCCACCCCATGACCAAGGAGCACTATATTTCCTTCGCGGCCTACGTGACCACCGACCGGATCCAGCTGGTGAAATTCTACCCTGAGGGGGATGCCCAGACCCGGATGCAGCTGCGGGGCCGGGGGATGCTGTACTGGTACTGCAACCGTCACGGCCTGTTTTGCCAGAAACGTTAAAAAACGCTTGACAAAAGCGTTCGACTCATGTATACTAATCAGGCACTGCAAAAGAGGTGCCTATGGACGATTAGCTCAGCTGGCTAGAGCATCCGCTTGACGTGCGGAAGGTCATAGGTTCGAGTCCTATATCGTCCACCATACAGGAAAAATCCGAACTTCTTCCCAATCGGGAACGGGTTCGGATTTTTGTTTTATATCAAAGATATTACGTATTGAGTGCAGGCCCCCGGTTCTGATTGAAACCGGGGGCTTTGCACATTCGACGATACAATCGTAAGGTAAGCGTCAAATGACCTTCATAAAAGGCTACCGGCAGACCCCGATGGGGTCTGCCGGCCTGCTAATCTTCCTCGTCTGGAAAGAAATTCATCCATTCACCAAGAGGCGTTTTGCTGTCTCCGTAACACTTATCCAGACATAAATTTCGATAAGGGTTATAGAGTTTTTCGGTTTCCCTGCGCTGCTTGCGCAGCTGGGTTTCCACAATTTGCAGAGCAATATTGTGGAAGTTTCTGGTTTTGGAATTGTCTGCCTCCAGGCCGTACAGAATGAGGTTTTCAAAGAAATCCTCCTCATCCACGGAATATGTGCCTTTGATATATGGATATCTGGACAAAATCTCCCAGTATTTTGGAGGAAGGTGGTCTATTTCTTCTTTGTGCCGCGGGTAGTTGGAGACGGCTTTGCAAGCCGTCGGTGTAGAGATAGCCGTGGAATCCCTTGAGGAATGCTTCCGGATGTGCCGCACCCCGCCCCGGCTGGTATTCGTACAGCACAATGGGCTTGTCCGTATCCCCGCTGGTTCGGTACAGCCACATGAAGCTATCGCTCTGCGGCGCCTTTCCCGGCTCATGGAGCACCTGCAGGGTCGTCTCATCCGCATGGAGGACTTCCCGTTTGAGCAGTTCCTCATGCAGCCGCCGGTAGACTGGCTGTAGATAATCCTCCGTGGCTCTCAGAATCCAGTTGGACATGGTCTGCCGGCTCAGTTGGATGCCCTGCCGGTTGAGCTCCTGCTCCTGACGGTACAGTGGAGAACCCATGACAAACTTCTGCGTCATGATATGGGCAATGGCTTCCGGCGTGGCAAAGCTGCCGGGAATGATGCTCTTCTCCCTGGGCGCTTTCACAACAGGTGTCTCGATGCCGGTTTCATTACACTTCCGGCAGGCGTAGGTGTAGTAGATATGCTGCTCGACGATGACCTCGGCGGGCTTGATCTTCAGCTTGTTGACGACCTCTTTACCGATTTCCGTCATGGTACTGCCGCACTCCGGGCATACCAGGGCTTCGCCCTCCAGACGGTGCTCCACCACCTCGGTAGGGGTACCTTCCGGGATGGTGTCCAGCGTGTATTCCCGTTTCTTGTGCTTCTTACTGGCATCTGCCGCAGGAGGGACGGGCGCTTCTTTTTGCTTGTCCGCATAAACCTCGGCCTCGTTGAACAGGAAGCTCAGCTGCTCCATAACGGACTCGTCGGTTTTCTCGGAGGACGCGCTGAACCGCTTATGCCGGGCAAGACGCAGCGCCTCCATGAGAACAGAGACCTTCTGATCCAATTGGGCGATGCGTTCGCGCTGTGCTTCATATTCCGCCCGGGAAACGGTAACTGTTTCCGGGTTGCTTGTCGTTATACGGGAGTATTGTTTCATAACAGAGAGTCTAATGCAAGTCGTGGTTAGGTTACGCATACCGTTTTCATACTATTTCTCAAAAAATGGTTGTGTCATTACAGGCCGCCGACAGCGGCGGGAAATGTATGAGCCGCTGACCGCCTAACAGCGGTCTTATAAAACGGTTTTCAACCATTTTATTGAAAGCCGATTCATTTCCCTTTCCAAGGCCGAATGTCTGCCAGCCGGCAGCCCAAGCAGCCAGTCGTGTTTGTCAGACTCCCACGATCAGTCGCATAAACCGGCATTTCCTGCAAACAATACCACTGGGAATTTGGCCACAAGGAGAGGAATATATATGAAAGCAACAGGCATCGTTCGCCGGGTGGACGACCTTGGCAGAATCGTCATTCCAAAGGAAATTCGAAGGACCCTTAGGATCCGTGAGGGTGACCCGCTGTTAACAACATTGACAGAAAGGGAGCGGTTTGCCTGCGCGATTGGAAGCCTGGAAAGCAGAACTTTTTCATAGATAAACTAAGGAACTTACAGTGTATCCCGAAGAAAGCCAAATATTTTAAGAAGGGTGTCGCGAAACGCGACACCCTTTGTTCCTGTCGACTCTGCTGCTCCATTGGTTGGCACTATTGTTGAAGTGTCTTCAAGCATAGTCCTTCGTTGATTTTTAGAATGATTAAAACCATAATTTTCTGCAATTCCCAATAGTCATATTGCTGAGTCTTTTCATCCAGGGGACAAGTATCGTGAGCATACTTATTTCGCAAGTCCAAACCATTACTATATTCCTTCTTGTTCAGGATATAATTCAGATAGTTTTGTTCTGGCTTTGAAAAAAGTGTGCTACCGTAGCAGAGATCGCCTGTTCCGACAAGTGCAACTACTTGTTTCCGAAGTGATGGGTCATAGTAATTGGGGCAAATCACTTCGTTACAAAACAGGTCTTTAAGAATATAGACCCGCTCCCGATTAATGGTCAAAAAGCCATCATCGGAAACAGTAATTGAACCGCGCTTCATAAGCCAGTCCAAATCGTGGAACTGATATTCCTCATAATCATCACGGTGGATATTCTCGGACAAAAGCAATTGTGGTACAGTTTCATATGTGCTCTCAGTCCTTTTCGTATAACTCATCATCGACTGGTCTGAAAATAACAAAAACATCTCAGAACGAAGGTCATCAGACAATGAATATGCGTACTTATTCTCAATGCATCCTTTTAGACTATCAAATACAATATGCCCGGAGGACATTTCCAACAGCTCTCGATTCACATATCCATCTTCACAGAATAATCGATATTGCTTTAGCACTCCATCAATCGCGCTTGCCAGCAGTTTACATTTCTCTACAACGGTTGTCCCTTTGGATGGAGGTGAGTAGGTGAATCCATTTGCATTGAATTCATCCATAAGATACTCCTCAAAGAACCATTTGAAAATACGCTCCAAACAGATCCCCAAGCGTTGCAGTTCCTGAGTGTATGCAGCCATTTGAAGTAAACTCAGAATTCTCTTGCTCTGAAAAGCAATTCCGGCTATGTAATCCTTTTTGCCTTTTACTCCGAGGTACCTTTCAAGGGCCCCTATTTGAGACTGCAGGGAAACATAAGTCGATCGATACTGCTTATCGACGAATCCAAACAGGTAGATGAAGTTGTTTAGCAATGTTGGGTTTTCTCGATTTTCTTCGACCCATTCCCTGCTATACGCGCATTTGATAATACCGTTATCAAATGATTCTTCCGTTGAGCCATCAGGTATTGACTTGAATGATACTTCTGCGCCAAATTCCATACCCGGGCTTCCTGCGAATAATTTTTCCTGCAGGGTTTCCCTTTTCTTTCGCGCTCTATATCGAAGTTTGTCTGGCAGTTGAAGCCCGTCTGTACTTTGAGACTGCTCCAGCAATTGTAGATAATTAATGTTTTCGCGGTCAGATTCAACAAAGTCATTCAATGCGTTTTCCCGCATTTCCTGTGTGAACAAATTGGGAAAAAATAAACGATTCTCTTGTTTATCGTTTGCAGCCAGATAATTCGATATCAGTTTCACTGCCGTATGTGGATTTCTCTCCAGATGCTCTGCGATTTCATGCCCGAACTGAACCGATAGTTCACGATGTCGAAGAATATGCCAAACAATGTTGTTATTGCTGTCTAACACACTTCTCATTGCCGCTGAACCAATATGCTTGTAAACCTTGTTTTCACATAATAGCATCCAGAAATCATCAGCATAGGTTCTATCTACCATATTGCACATCTCAACCAGATTGGCATCTGATAGTTCACTACAAAATTTCCCCAGGATTTGTGGAATTCCTCTTCCTTTCTCTTTGTATTCTTCCAGCTGAAGATCACTCCACTGCACAAGTCGAACACCCGCATCCAAAAACTTTTTGATGTTGAATAATTCCAAAATAGTGTTCACATCGGGGTTATCAGTGAGTATATCCCAATCCTGAAAGAATGCTTCCATTTTCTGCAGATGCCACCCCGTACCCATGTCATTAACACTGTAAAATTTGATTCTTCTTTGCCCCATAATAGAAATCAGCCTCCTTCAACGACCTCAAAGAATCGTTCATCGGATGCAAAAAATATGCTTTATCCATCACCATTAGCCCTATCTCTGAACATGTTATCAAACGTTGAGAATCAGTTTTGGTCTATAATTGTGTCACGGAGTAGGGCAGTAGCCTGTCGCAGGTCCTCATCTTTCCCTGAGAGAAATATCGAATAGGTAGAATACACATCCATTTCCATGCTCCTTTTGAATATCCAAAGCCCTATAGTTCAGGAATACCAATGCTTCTCAAATAAAAGAATGTCGGATCATAACACTCATGCTTACGCGTAGCATCGTCATCCACGCCCTCGGGAATATAGATAATGAATCCCTGTCGGGCACGTGTCAGAAGTACTCTGTACGCATTAGTAAGATAAATTTTGTTGTTTTCGCTTCTTATCCGGGACCAATTGGGCGGAGAAAGCCGGTTGCTCATCTGATAATGTGACCACTTTCCGTTTTCTATGCGCAGGTCTGCATCCCAGGCAACAATGGCATAATCCAGCTCAAGGCCCTGTGTTTCAAATTCACTGGCCACCGCTTCCAGGAAATAGCTGGATCTAATATCATCTTCCGAATTCAGGAACCAATTTTCCGGAGACAGACTGCTGCGGTCTTTAGCGTAATAGATCCCTCTGGGCTTGAGGCGGGCGGCATTACTGCTTGCAAACAGTCCATATCGCTCGCTTCCCCGAGCTATATCCCTGACCCACTTTTTTGCCGCATCCAGATTACGTGTAATATAAATCGGGTAATGTTTGTGCACTGCACAGAATGTATTCCTGGCATCTTCAGTAGCATTATCCAGAATCTGCTTAATCAGCAGAGATACGTTTTCGCTCCTGAATGAACGCATTGATGTGGCCAAATGCAGCCCGTCCGATATGGTCAGATTGATTCCGGAAGCCAAATCGCACCATGTCCGTCCGCGAAGATATTCGGCGTCATCCAGATTCATCGCTGCATACACATCCCAATGAGGGAAACTTCTCCTGAGTGCATCAAACCACTCCGGCAGACCTGCTTCACCCTTATTTATCTCCTGCCCACCACCGACAAGGCAAACAATTACAGCCCAATCGTTGTGACGATCCATCGTTTGGATTAGAAACTCCGGTTCACTGTATTTGAAATCTCTTACACCTTTCTTACGCGCCATAAACGACGATATCTCATCCTGTGTCCAGGCTCTCTGAGACTCATCAAAAATTGCAACACGGTCCGAAGGACATATATTGTTACCAACATACTCATCTCTGTAATGATGGATAATCTGAATAAAGCTCTTGACTTCACGCAACGCGTAATCTTTGCTGATATGTCTGTGATTCTCCTCCGCTTCCCGCTTCACCTTATCCCGGGCAAGAGCCTCCTGCAACACAGTGACAAGCGGCAGGTTTCCTGAGAGGAAAACAGCATGTTCTTCCAAGTCGCTGTTATGAAATTCACTTGCCAGATTTAAGCCAACCAAGGTTTTTCCTGCACCCGGAACACCGGTCACGAATATTATTGATTTTCTGTTGTTTTCTTTGCTGTGTGTAACGATTCGCTTTATTTCCTGCGTTGTCAGGTTCAGGTTCTGGGCGCCTGCATCAGAACGGGTGATTTCTGCAGCATTGTGGTTGCTGTAGAGCGCCTGTGCTGCCTCAACAATCGTCGGCGTAGGCATATACTCTGCGGTTTCCCATGCCTCGAAATCTATCTCAGATTGAGCCCATCTTTCACCGACTGAACGAATGGCATCGCCAATTTGATTTTGATTCACACCAAACGGGCGAAATATGCCGTCTTTGTATTTTTGAATAGACGGAGAGTTGGCAGGAGCCTCTGTGGGAACAGCAATAGGAACTATGAATTTGTCCCGGGAACCCTTGTGGAAATTTTTCAGGTCCAGCGCATAATCCATAACCTGCTTGAATGTGCTGTTACGATATTCGGTGTCACCGTTCTTAAATTCCAACAAAAACAGAATACCACGATACGACACAACCGCGTCCACGCGCTTACCCATGCGCGGGATTTTGAATTCCAGCGCGATATGACCGCCAGGCATGCTATTTAGTTCCCTCTTCAGAATCCGGATTTCTGAAAGCCAGGAATCCCGGGTATAGTCATTCAAATCAAAGGGATGCTGCCTGACCATTTCCGCAAGAATGTAGTTTTCATGTGTAATAAGGAAATCCTCAATTGAGGAAGAATAATATGACCGTGCAGACATGGTATTTCCTCTCTATTCGTTCTTGAATCCTACCCGAAGTGCTTGAATTAACCCCGCCATCGTTTGCGGAAATACAGATTTTTTGAGTTCACATTCCCAAACAGTAATAACATTCCACCCCTGCTCTGTAAGCAGCTGATGATTGCGCAAATCACGCTGAATGTTACCCCCTATTTTTTCTTTCCAAAAATCCTCATTGTTTTTGGGCCATACGAAGTATTTGCATCCTTCATGCCCATGCCAAAAACAACCATTTACGAAAATAACAGCTTTGTACTTTGGGAGGACGATGTCCGGTTTTCCAGGAAGCCGGGCATCGTTCTTTCTGTAACGGAATCCCTGGTAAAAAAGATATTTTCTGACCAATTCTTCCGGTTTTGTGTTCTTCCCATGAATTCGGGACATATTATAGCTGCGCTGTTCCGGTGTATGTACATCTGCCATAATATCTCCCTCCTTCACTATTCATATTTTGAACTGCTTAATTTGGCCAGCTTTCTTCTCTTGCCTTTGCAAGTACCTGAAGAATACGGCCACACTGTTTTTCACTCGGGAACTTTCCTGCTTCCATTGCAATGGCTGCTTTCAGGAAAGAAATCTCCTGGGGAGTAAAAATGCGATTCTGAATGCCCCAGGACAACAATGCCTTCCAGTTTTCAACACCATATTCTGCCACTTGAATCATGGCAGACGCGCTGTTTTCCTGTTTTTGCTCCTGACGGGCGTTTTTCTTTGCTGTTGCTTCTTCCTCTATGCTGACCAGTTCTTTTTTAAATTTGGATCCAAGTGGAATAGCAATAGTCCTGGCCTTTTTCCAACACGCCTCTCTCTTTGCCCATTCTGTTACGTTTTGCACCTCTCTGTCCGGGGATATCAGATGATTATACATCGCTTCTGCAATTCTCTCCAGTTCAACTTCTGTTGCATGGGATACCGTCTGTTGATTCCAAACGGATTTGAAATCAAATGCGTAGCCCGGACATTCTTCTCCAATCCGATGGAATAAGTAAGAAAGTGTATATGTTACGACCTGTGCTTTGTAGCCCATTTCATACCAGGATGCATGCTTAACAATATAGTCAACCTTTTTGTACAGAATATCAAGGCAAACGATTTGACGGAAGTACCTCTCATTAAATACGGTTTCATCCTTCTCCCAGGCAGCACTTGCCCATTCTGCGAATTGAATAAAGTTTTTCTGAGCACCGGTACTGACCTGATGGGGCAGCTGACGATAAATGTTATAAAACTTGGCCAGATCGGTTTTCGTGAACATCTGAGACTTAGGATTCTGAATCAGGAATTTATCCCGTTCAGCCTTGGTCATGCGACTCTGTTCCTGCTTATACTGTCCACGGGTGCGTTCGTAATACCAATAAGTACCGTACTGATTTCCCATGACCGCCGGAGCAAGCACTCTTCGGGAGAAGTCTTCCATTCGAACATGGAAGGCATGGTTGGAGAAGAAATCAGCATCACTGACCTTATTCTGCTTGTTTGCATACTTTGCAATATTGGGAATCAGCACCATTGCCTTTTCCGGAGTAACCACGGACAGCTTCATAGGGACATAAATATCCCGCAGTCCGTTAGCGCGCTCCTTATCATTGATAATGGCTGCTGCCAAGGATGCCGTTGTCTGACCACCGTTGACGATCTGAAGCGATGTAATCTTTGTGATATAAGTACAGCCATCCCCGGACTCCACTTCTACTGCATAAGCAGTAGCCGCAATACCATTGTTATACGCAAAGAACATACTGGGTTCGTTCAGAATGGTATTACGGATACCTTTGTTGATTTTACCTTTTGCGGACAGGAAGGATCGCACGTTGCCTTCCAGCAGACGGCCTCCATATGTATTATACAGATAAGCCAATATGGACCCGGGAATATTGCAGAGGTATGCTGTGTACTCCTCGTTGGAGCCAGCCTGCAGACAAGGAATGCCATTAGGGGAGAACTCTTTCAGATCAATTACGATATCCTCTTTTCCTGTCTTGGACGCATAAAGACTCTGTAAACGCGCAATATCCCAAATATGGTATTCTGCAACAGCATCGCCTATTTTGGTGCTGGGAATCTCGCGGATACGGCTGCTCATTGCCATATCGGTCAGAAGATAGAATTTATACTTCGTAACATTCGCGTAGCGCTTCTGTACATCAATTGCCAGACCATATCCAGGAGAACTTTCCTCTGCATATTTCTGAATAAATCCGGATCTCGATTCCTCCACGAAGGCTCTTGCGCGGTTGAAGTGAACTTCTGCATCGGTGGCGGTAAGAGACTGGATTTCAATACCATCAGAAAAAGGACAAGCCACGATAATAAGGCAATTTTCCAGTTCACTATAGTAGTAACCATCAATCAGGATTCTTCTGTTACGGGAGCCAACACCCTCATAAGCCAGCTGCTCGAAGTCCTCTAATTCTTCTGCTTCGACCAGCGCACCGGAGTACAATGCCAGAAATTCTTCCCGGGGAGACGTTCCGTTGATTGATGCATTGAAATGCACCTCATCCAGTATTCCATTTCTGAATTCCTTGATGTCCACGGAATCACTCCTTTCTATAGGAATCGATGGCAGCAAGTGCCAGAGAATAATTAGCTTCAGTTATGCTTTCAGGAAGATTTGCCCGACGGATACACGGAAAATCCGCAGATACCGCGTATCTGGCCATGGCCTTAATCTCAAAGGTGTATTCCTCACCCTCGTATTCAGGCCGGGGATAATATCCATAGCGCAGCAGCATTGTGGAGAACTGTTCCCTGGAATCGTCATCGGGAAGCATGGTCAGAAGTTCTTTATACAGCATGTTCAGATTGAATGCATTGGCATTCGTCACACTGGTTTTATCTGCCCTGATAACCACCAGTTCTCCCGATTTAACGCAATCCAGCTGTTCGATTGATGATATACTGACCTCAGTCCTGCTGCTCGACACGGTTTTCACCTCATACCAGGTATCATCAATTATGTAGTCCTGTGGCAAAAGCTTGGGACCGGTCCAGGAAAGGGCTGCCTTTTCCGTACCATATTGGGCACAAAGATACTCCTTCAGGAAAAACATTTCACCCAGAAGGCCTTTGATTTCTGCCGGTGAAAGCAGATTTCCCCGGGCATTGGCCAGCATTTCCCGCCACTCCTTATAGCGCTTTCCAACAAAACGGGTGGCCTTTTCCTCATTTTTGATACAGGCAGAAGATACGACAATGTCCTCACAGAACAGGACGAACATATCTTTATAGCTGTCATCCACCAGAGAAAAAGAGAGAGACCACTTTTTGTCAGGACGTCTTCCGGATTTGACCAATATCATACGGGACGATGTAACTTTCAGCGGTGGATACTCGCTGATCAGCAGCAACGTCCATCTGGCTGTATCATCAATTCCCACATACAGATCCAGCAGATGTGTGCTGTTAACACGCTGGTAAGTGTCCAGGTGATTAATTGTGCCGAATATTGTCTTTATATCAGCCATAGTCAATCCTCCGGAATCGTCTCGTCTATTTCATCGAAATCATCGGCGTTGTCTGCACCGAAAATTTCCAGCCACTTCTGCTTATTTACTTTGTACTTCAGGCGAATCCGCTCCATGCCCCTGATTGCGGGAACGCCAATGCTAAGACCCACCACAGGGAAATCCACAGCATCAACGATATCCTGCTTGGCCTTCTTCTGTTCGGCATCCTCATGTTCTTTGGGAGGAGCCAGCTTTACAGGGTAAATCACCAACAGCGGGTTGCGCTTGATCCCAGACTTAAAGTAGAAACTTTCGCTGAAAGATTTGCCACTCCCGCCATGTCCAGCTTCCATTTCTTCAACCTGTGTCTGTAACAGACCACCCTTGGCCAGATCCTTACTGCCCAACCGGGAGTTCTTGCCAGACATCTGGAGAGATTTTGTATCCTTGCGGTAAGCAAAGTTACGCACCACCGGATGGACATTCAATCCAGCAAATGGGATTACAGGGTTATTTTTGATTGTACCACCAGCGATCAGGATATCCCAGGTATCAAAGATACCGGTCTCATCCTCATAAAACATATCGAGCAGATTCTGAATATCAAAGCCCGTAGCAGTGTTCATGGTGTGGGCAGCAAAACCACGCAGGAAATCCATAACAGCTTCCTTTTTTACACCAAGGATCTGCGGGTGTTTCACTGCGAGTTCTGACGTACCCTGACGGACCGGATACGTATTTTGCAAATCCAAAAGGAATGTACTGGTAACTTCATAATTGCGGCGAAGAATATCCACAGTGCTGTGAACATATTTGGTTTCCACAACCTCACCGCTGAAGTTCACAACAGTTTCATAGTCCTTGGCAGAACGCATTTTGTTCCGGGCTGTTACCAGAAGTCCCTGAATATCGGAACGCACAGCCAAACCGAAGTCTGTTGGGGTCATATCCTCGTTCTGCATACGCTTCACTTCCGCACGCAATTCATCGGTTGCCGTGGAAATATAGCTGTACCAGGCCATGGACAGTTCAGGCATCCAGATTTTGCACAAATCCTGATAATTGTTCCGATAGCCGAACCAACGTCCCATTTGCATCAGTGTGTCATACATGGAAGAGTTACGGTAGAAATAGCTGGTGCAAAGACCTTCTAAGGTAAGACCTCTGGACAGGCTGAGACCGCCAACTGCAATCAGTCTCAGGCCGATATCATCAGGAGCCTTTTCGTAGCGCTCATAGTCCAGATTTTTAGGGGCATTACCGCCATTGATCGTACGCACCTCAATGCGGGAAATAGCAGGATAAAGAACTTCCTGGATCTGCTCCCAGGTAAAATGCTTCAGCTTTGCAAATACCGGATCGGAAGCAAACCGCCTAAAGTATTTATCGTATACCTTCTTAATGAAGCTGAAGGAATCGTACTGAAGCGCATCTTCTCCGATCAGATAGTAATTGCGGATTTCACGCTTCCAGTCCCGGACGCAGCTGTCAACCACCTTGGTTATCTGGTTTTGAACGGCAATAAACCGGGAGATGTTGATCATCATTGTACGATGGGCCTTATTATCGCCACGCAGATCCCTCACAGCATTCGCAATAAAGAATGCCGCCAGTGCTTCTTTCAGGCTTTCCGGGATGAACTGAAGGACATCTTCCCTTTTGTGAACAATGGGAAGGGCACATTCACAGTCATCATTGGATTCCAACATATATCCATAAGACGCATCTTCACCAAAAATACTGCGGGCGCCGATGTAACTGTCCGGTGCCTCAAGGGCATAGATAAAATCTCGGGGGAACAAATCGTGTTTCAGCATTTCCTCTTCGGAATCCGGATCAATAAACACATTGGCATAGGGTGTGGCGGTAAAACCAACATAATTTGCACGGTCAAACAGTGCCAATAGCTTCCGTATACCTTTGTTAATTGCGGTAACATCGTCTGCCTTGGTGTTAACAGAAGCATTATCTGCTTCATCATCAATCAGCAACATGGGCAGATCGATTTTCTTGGTAACCGGGTTAATATTATAGAATCTGAGCCAATGCTCCAGCTTTTCCAGAACGCTCTTATTCTTTTTCAGAACAAATATAACCGGGGCACTGATATTGGACAGCTGGCCAACCACCTTTTTGGCAGTAGCCGCATTGAAATCACTCGAAGTGGAGGTGACTGCCCAGCCGCTGGTGGTCGCATCAATGGAACCAACGCCGACCTGGACACGGCCTTTTTCCAGGGTGAATGCATAACTGTCCAGTCCAATGAAACCCTCGTCAATACGCTGCTGAGTTTGTCTGCGCAGTTTCTCAATTGTACCCGTAAGCAGAATGATAACGCGGTAATGTGCATCAGCCGCCTTGTTGATCAATCCAATATAGGTTGAGGTCTTACCAGACTGCACGTCACCGATACACAAACCGCGGCGCATAAAGCCATCAGCCTGATCCGGATTTCCCAGCAGATCCATAATTTCATCTGTTGTTTTGTCCAGTTCGTTGATGGTATCACCGTTCCAGTGCTTTTCCTTCAGGAGATACAGTCTGTAACGTTCCCAAAATTTGGAAGAGTTCTCTGCCTTTGCCGCCATGTACCACGGAGTATGATCGTTTTCCTTAACAAAATGACCCCGATCAATTCTAACAAAAAGTGCGGCATGAAGTGCGTTAATGACCTCTTCGCGCTCTTCGGGTGTCAATTTTGGTGTCCCATACATCATGGTGTTCATATTATCATTCATGTCTACCAGATTGGAAATCATTTCTTCTGTAACGGGAAGCGTACTGGCACTCATATTTAGCAGTATGGTGCCGATGATATTTTTCTGGTTATCCGTCATTGCCATACACCTCTCTGATCTGTGATACTACATCCGGGTATTTGATAAAGAAATCCATTTTATCCATGGTCTTCAGGAATGCCGCCACATCGCCGCCCATGTTTTCGATCTGATGGACCATCTGCTCTGCCATGTTGTACACCTCATTGGTTTCCAGAGCACCTTCGGTAACATTTGCCTCGCTCTTAGCCATTCTGTAATACACGTCGGAATATGGGAACGCATCTTCCAGCATCTTGATAAAGGCTTCCAGAATAGCTCCACCGCCTTCATTCAGATTGGCTTCCAGCATTTTAATAACAGGTAATTCCCTGTTGATCTGATACTGGAATCTACCACGGTCATCAATGGGATTCCAAACATGGACAAGATTGTCCGTTTGTACATTTCTTCCACGATATTTATATACGCGCTCACTCCGGCCAACTGTATTTTCAACAATATCCACCAGATTCTTTTTGATGAAATGCGGCAGGGATGCTCTGGATTTTTTAATGTCGATCTCCCAAATATGATCCAGGGAGTTCGGAATATCCACTCTCACCCGGGCAAGCTTTCCCAACTCATTGTGTTTAATCAGGCGGAACCAGGTTCCCCAGATAATCAGACGCTTGTTTCTGTATATGTAGAATCCCTGCTGCTGGCGCAGTTCTTCTTTTCCGCCAATCGCAGCAATGTCCTGCTTGGACAGCTTGCTGATATAAGGCAGGACATAGGGTTTTACACGGATCTCATCAGAGGCAATCCGCAACACCTGTTCGCTCAGAGGTTGCGTTGCAGGATGTTTTGTCAAAAAGGGATCAATACCTTTTACCGCTTCGCCATTGAAATATATAGATAAGCGGTTCTTGGGATTTTCGTCATTCAGAAACCTGTGGAACACCAAAGAGACATGCTTTCTGGTCAGCTCAATCTTCTCATCAAATGCCTTTTGAACTTTGGACGCCCCCTGCTTCAGCCGATCAAATTCTTCCCAGATAACAACAGTGCCCGATTCTTTTAATTTCAGATACAGATATCCCGGCAGTTCTTCAAGTTCACTTTCCGGAAAAAATTGCAGAGACCAGTTCTCTTGGTGAATGATGTAGTCCAGATCCCAGCATGCAGCACAGATAACACCATCTTTTTTAGTCATGACTGTCAGTTTCCTGCACTGCGACATCGAGGCCATTTTCAGGCCCAACCCAAATCTCCCCAAGTCATCCTTTCTGCGGGTGTCTGTAGAACTCTGGCTGCCATAGCGCATGGCATTTTCCAGTTCTTCCGGGGTCATCCCCCAACCATTGTCTTCTATGCACAGCCATTGAGGATCTTTGGAGGAAAAGCAGATCCTGACCTCTGTCGCAGCAGCACTGATACTGTTATCAATGATATCTGCAACTGCTGCTTCAAAGGAATATCCAATGGATCTTGTAGATTCCACAAGGATTGGAGCATATGGCATAACAATTTTCTCTTCCACCGTGTTCACCCCGTTATTCTATTTTTGCTTAATGTATTTCTGATGTTTCCCGTATTTCTTCTTTCTGATCTTCGAATCTGTCGGCTAAGGAACTCGCGATATGGTATGCCAGGCGTACCGGAACTGCATTTCCGATTTGTTTGTAGGCAAGGGTTCGGGATGGTTTTCCTGTTACGGATTCAAAATAATAATTGTCCGGAAAAGTCTGAATCCTTGCCGCTTCCCGGGGAGTGAGAGATCGGTTCTGTTTGATATCCGGATGAATGTAGTAGTGCCCATCCCGGCAAATATGTGCCACAACCGTCTGTGAACAGGTGAGATTTCCGGCAACTACTTTGAACCTGTCCAGAAAACACTTCGTGTTTCTATGTGTCCGCAGATATTCCGGAAGATCCGTGTATGCAATACGTGTTTCTGTCTTATTCCACGTATCTACCACAATTCGATAGATTTCAAGATCCTGCTGGGTGTGTGGTCTGGCTTGGTGAAATGTGACAGGCTCACCATCATATTCCTTTATGCCTGCCTCAAACAGGTATTTTCCCGTGTAATGATTTGTTGGAGTAGGAGTAACTTCTCCCTCTCCGGCATGAATCGGTGGGAGATCACAGAACAGTTCCCCAACTTTGTGTGTTCTGGTATCCTTCGGGATATCCGGGTAGAAATCTACTGAATCATCACCATACTTGCCGATGAGGATAATCCTTTTGCGGTTTTGCAACACTCCATATTCAGACGCATTCAGCAGCCGAAATTCTGTGCTGTACCCATACTCTTTGAAAAGGTTTTGCATGTTACTGAAATGTAGTGAGCCATCTTCATCCTTCGCAGAAAGCAAACCCGACACATTTTCAAAAACAAAATATCTGGGCTTGTATCGTCTCAAAAACTCAGCATAGTGTTTGTATAGATAGTTTCTCTTATCTCCAACCATTTTTGTCGCGGAACGGGATCTTCCAGCAAGAGAATATGCCTGACATGGCGGACCTCCGATTATCAGGTCCAGTTCTCTCCCTCCAAGCAGAGAATCCACTTTATTGAAAATTTCCGATATCGTATCACTGGAAATCTCATAGTTCAGAACGGTGTCCAGCACAGCCTGCGGAATATGTTTATAGAAGTCGCCTCTGGTCATCTCGCCACGCAGGTACTGGTTGTATATTTCAATATTTCCGTTTGCTCTCAGCCAATGAAATGCTGCACGCGTCTTCAGTGTATAACACGCTGCCGCATCCATCTCAACGTGAGCAATTGGAGTATATCCAGCCTGGATAAAACCTTCAGAAAGCCCGCCAGCACCAGCAAACAAATCCAGAAATCTGGGCATACCCTTCACCCCTTTTCTCTCATTCTAGTATTTTAATGGTACAATAAACTGGATACTTAGCGCTTCCAGGATGTTTTCTCACAATTCCATCTCAACAGAAGTTCTTCCTCCTTAATCATAGCATCCCAAACCGGTCTCAGGAAGCAATCTACTCTGGTCATTACATCTTCCAGTTGCAGCTCAGGAATTTTCATGCGGCGCAGATACTGCCGCCAGCGGGTTTGAATCTCCTTATTTACCGACAAGGCAATGACCCGGTCGAAGCTGTCTTTCTCATAAGATGTGCCACGGTTCTGCAGAGTTTCAAATACCGCTTGCTGAAGTGCCCGGCCGTCGAAGTCAAACATGGAGGACAGATAGTAAATATCATAGATGTCCTTCATTCGGCTGGTCAGTTCCAGCCGTTGGAGCAATGCATCGAATTTTTCTGCAATTGTGCTTTCCAGCGAGTATGTCAGAATCTCCGGCACGCCGAAACCATCCAGTTGAACCGGAATCGTTCGTTTCTGAGAGGACGGAACAATGACATCACCCACTCCGAAGTCCACATCAAAAGGCGTCCGGGTGTTTTTGATTTGCCCCACCAGCTGGAAGCTGACTCCGGTATATTTTCGCTGGGGGGAAATGGTCTCAAATCCCCGGGAAGAAAACGTGATAAAGTCATTGCCGCTGTCAACCGCGATAATCTCATCCACCATCCGCTTGATATCTTCGATTGTCCCCGGGAACTGCCGGAGCAAAAAGTCAATATCCACGGTGGCGCGGCTTTCAAAATTTGTCAGCGTATAAATGAACAGACCGCCTTTGAGAACCAGGTTTTCTGCGTAGCGGGATGATGCCAACCGCCGCAGGAATTCCTCCTGGCAAAAAAGCTGCAGGTGCAATTGGAAAGGTTTTCCGGTTTCCTTCGCTTTATTCTTCAGTCGGGCGATGACCGATGCGCCCATATCCATCAAAGCCACACTCCAATCCTGTCTTTTACTTTTTTCAGAATCCTTCTCTTCTCTGCGTATTCCAGCAGCTGCGGGATGTTCTTTTTGGGGTCTGCCACATAGCCCTGAATGGCTTTGTTATACGTTTCCCGATCCATTTTGTTTTCGTTGAAGATGCAGTCACAAATCAGCCGGTCACGGTCAAAAATCTGCATCGTACAATCTCCATAATCCGCGAAGGTGACGCCAAGCTTGAGGAGATCTTTTTTCATGTAGTATGGCTGAACAAACGGATAATCCAAGTGAAAGCGGGACTTGGAGGTATCCCGATCCACGGCAATATTCCATTCCAGCGGTGTCCGGTCAGAGTATCTGTAATAGAACAGAGCAGAATACATACACAGAACGCCATCCGGGAAGAGCTGCGCAACCTGCGCCGCTTCTGACAGCTCTGTGTCCTCCCCATAAAGCCGGAAATAGCTGGGCTTGATGCGCTCAATAACCCGGTCCGCCACCAGCTTCCGAATACCGTTACTGTCATATCCAAGCTTTGTCAAATCGGATGTGCGGAAGATTCCGCCGTTTTGATTTACGATATTTTGTAGCCGTTCTCTATGAGACATTTGCTCACCAACTTTCCGATTCATCAAAAAATTCTGTCTTTCTTACTTATCATTATACGCATACAATACGCATAGTCAACAAAAATTTCCGCACGTTTTTTATTTGTGCGGAAATTTTTGTATTCACATTGTATGTGGATCCCTGGATTGTTTTGGGAGCATTTTGCAAAATGCGCAGATAAGCACACAGTGCTGATCTTGGGGATTGGGGATTCGCCCCAACAAGCAAAATCCGTTCAGGTGCTACCTGAACACTGCTTGCTACTACGAGATAAAATATCTATAGCTTTTTTTAACAACTGGGATAAGGGTTGCAATTCATTAGCCATAGCAAAGTCTCCACGCAAAGTGATCTGATGCAATCTGATGAAAACTAAATGCCTAACACAAATTCGTAATCAAGCTGTTTTTTTCGCTCCTGCCAATCTGGCATGTGGATCGTAATAAAATCGTAGAAATCCTTATTATGATACGGGTACAAAAAATGTGCCAACTCATGCAAAATGACATATTCTACACAAGGAACACTTGCTTTGTACAGGTAATAGTTCAGATTCACTTTCTGTTTTTTCCTGCTGCAGCTCCCCCATAGAGTACTCATCTTCTTCACACACACTGAAGGCTTTTCAATGCCATGCTTTTCGATAATTGGGTACAGCCGATCTACAATGTCCTGATAGTGGCGTCTGGATGTCTGCTGCCACCAGTTGTTTACCTGTTTATCGATCTTTTCCTGATCCATTTCCGTGGTATAGATGTGAAGCACACCATCTTCACGAGAAATCTGCTTGCGTTTGGCTTCATGAACCTGGATTGTAAGCTGCCTGCCTAAGATGCGGGTAGATGCTCCCGAAATGAAATGCTCCTCTTTCTCAACTGCTCTTGTTTGAACAAAGAGATCCAGTTTTTCTTCAATCCAAGGAGTTTTGCTAATAAGATGCTCCCGAATCCACGAGTCCGGTGTTCCAATCGGTGCAGACAGTTTTATTTCTCCAGAAGGAAATACTTTCAACCGAACTTGTTTCATTTTCTTTAGAGAAACCGCCACAGGCAGTTCTGTTCCCTTTACTGTTACTGAATACTCCATATCAATACCTGCTCATCGCTGTCTTAATAGCATTCTCAATCAGAAGATCCATTTTATCGATTGGCAAATCAATGCCAAACTCATCACAGAAGTCCCACAGCAAATCCTCAACAGCCTGGTTCATCTTCTTGTGGATTGGTGTACTGGTTCTCCAGTCCACACGCGCCAGCGCCTGCACTGCCTGCTTCATATCCAATGCCAGTTTACCAACAGCATCATCGAATTCCAGATCCTCTCCACCGTGTTGCTTCAGTGTATCTGCCACAACGCCATAAAAGGCCTTTGCATCACTATCGTTCACAATTGCAGACGGGTATGAATGTCCGGTAAATCCCTGCCGCAGGTCATCGGCCATTTTCTTCATGCTGGCCAGATACACATTTTCATCTCTGGATTTTCTGTATTCTGCGATTGTATCCCGAATTCTTTCAGAGAACTTCTTGAACATCATAGGATCCTCGTATCTTCTGGATTCCAACTCAGAAACAATACGGGTATGGATGTATGCAGCCTTCGCTTTTTGGCCTTCCACTTCTTCCAGCTGCTTGTCCATTGCGGCTTTGTCATGAATTGCAACCGGCTCCACAACAATTTCAACAGGTTCAGATGTCACAAACGTATTCAGAAGACTTCTAATGCCATCCTCATATTTACTAAAATCCACCTTTTCCGCATACACCATCATCAGTGCAGACCGCAGTTTCTGGAAGAATAACAAATCTGCCTTATACTTCTGCATCTGATCAAAACCGATGCTCTGGTACAGGGAGTAGTTGCCTACTGCCATGGTCATCATCTTGGAGAATGCCGCCAGTTTCTCATAAAACTCTTTTCTGAGCGCCTCACTCTCTGTCGTTTCTTCTTTTTCGAAGAATGCCACCCAGGCTCTGGGATTATCCTGATCAAAAGATGCATTGCCAAAGAATTCCCACAATGCCTTATGTGCTTGCTTCAGTTTTTCTTGCCCCTCTGCTGCCGTCGCAATGGAGTCCGCAATATCGGCAGGATCATATCCGGACAAGCCAGACTGATCGTCGCTGTACATTTCCATTGCGTTATTCAGGTTGCCAAACAAACCCCAATAGTCAACAATCAGGCCGAAATCTTTTCCCGCAGCAATACGGTTAACACGAGCAATAGCCTGCAACAGGGAATGCTCCTTCATAGGCTTGTCCACATACAGCACACCCAGAGACGGTGCATCGAAACCAGTTAACAGCATGCTCTGCACAATTACAATATCAACATCCTCGCCGCCAATGATATTGTTCTTCACATATTCTTCGTAATCATCATACTTGGTTCCAAACCGGGGCTCGACTTCATCTTTGAAGAAATCCCGGATAATTGCTTTGTCATTTTTGCCGATAACGCCCTCATCACCCTCAGTGGAAACAGAATCATCGCAGATCAACGCAGCCGCTTTTACACCGCCCAGACCGTTAATGGCATGCTCCAGCTGAACTGCCAGGGCGCGGGTAGACACTGCGGCCATCGCTTTGAATCCACGGGGTTTGCAGTAGTTGAGGAAATGCTCATGGATATCAAATGCAATCATAGAAAGTCGCTGCTCCGTCTGTGCCAGATGCATGAAGGAACTCCACTTTCTGCGCATATCCTCTTTCTGAGGCTCGGTAAGCGGCGCAAGGATACGCTTCAAATAATCATCAATTCTGTCGCTGGTCACTTTCTGGGGAATGACGCGGCCATCATAAACCAGAGGAACAATGACACCGTCACGAATACCATCTTCAAAACGGTAGGAATGGCCGATCTGCTTACCGAACTTCAGATATGTGTTGCTCTTATCCTTCCGTAGCAGAGGTGTTCCGGTAAATCCGATCTTAAAGGCATTAGGAAGCACCTCGTTCATCATGTTATGGAATTCACCGGTATGAGAACGGTGGCTTTCGTCAATCAGAAGGAAAATGTTCTCATCTTTGATCTTGGTTCTGGATTTTGCTGCAGCCTCAAACTTATTGATGGTTGTGGCGATCAGCGTGTTGCCACCATCCTTCAACAAAGAAACCAGGCCGCGCCCGGTGGTCGCTTCTACGGGGTCCATGCCAGTATGGACAAAGTTATCCCGCAGCTGCTTGATCAGGTTCAGCCGATCACAAACCAGAACGAATCTCGGATTTACAATGGTTCTGTCTGCAATAATACGCTTTACCAACATGACCATTGTCAGGGACTTACCACTACCCTGTGTATGCCAAATGACACCGCCACGGCTGTTGCATCCATCCTCACCATGAATACGGCGCATCGCATTTTCAACACCAAAGAACTGCTGATAACGGGCAACCTTCTTAATGCCGCTATCGTACAGAATAAAGAAACGAATAATGTTCAGCAGCCGCTTCTTGGACAGCATGGATACGATTACCTTGTCCTGCTCGGTAATGTGGCCGTCATCCACATAGCGCTTCGCTGCTTCTTCCTGCCACTGTACTTCCTCTTCGTGCCACTTGCAGTAAAACTCCTGCTTGGTTCCGGCAGTGCCGTACTTGACAGATTCCGGATTCATGGCGATAGCCAGCTGCGTAAACTTAAACAGCTGGGGGATGTAGTCCGGCTGCCAGTTGCGGACGTTCTGTTTTACACCCTCTTCCACATCTACACTGGACTTCTTGCATTCGATCACAACCAGAGGAATACCGTTGACCATCAGGACAATGTCAGGGCGGGCATATTTTCCGTTGTTTCGCTCTACGGAAAATTCATCCGTAACCTGCCAGATATTATTCTCAGGGTGTTCCCAGTCAATATAGGAAATGTCGAAGGACTGCGTGTTGCCGTCATACAGATGCACATCGCAGCTCTTGCCGTAAATCAGCCGGTCGTAGATTGCCTTGCTGGAGAACATCAGACCACGCTCCAGGGGAGCATCCAGTTCCCGGATGGCTTCGCCGATGGCATCATCCGGGAAGGGCGTCTTCTTTCCCCGGTAGGTAAAGGATTGCGAAGCAAGGAATTCCCGCGTGACATCCGGGAACAGCACATGGGAAAGATGGCCGCGCTTCTGCTCGGCCTCTGCTCTGGGGATATATTGATAGCCCATGGCTTGCAGTTCCCGTAGCGCTCTGTCCTGGGATTCCGGACGCTCATTAAAAATCTGATGACTCGGCATAGTGAATACCTCCGACCTATATGATAAAGAGGCACAGCAGGGCGCTAAGGCCCCGCCGGCCTGGTACCGATTATTTCTTGTCCCTCGGCGGACAGGGGTCGTTGCCATGGCTGTTGGGGTTCTGAATGGTGCCATCCTTGCGGTGGGGGATCAATTCCGTGCCTTGGTTGATACTCATCCTCCTGCCAGCTTCCATAGCCTCTTTCTTGGTCTCATAGTGACCGCTGCTACGCTTTGCGTTTTCGCGCTTCACATCCCAACCACCGTCGGGATTGGGGACGATATGATGCTCTTTTCTTGGCATACGCTTACCCCTTATGTGCTTTGGGACAACAGACAGCGCATCCGTCTGCGTTTGAATAGTGTTTCTTTCCTTCCTGCACAGCGTCAATCTCATTTGTAAACCATCCCAGATAGATTTTGTCCTGGATTTTCAGCTCTGCAGCATGTTCTTCCGTATGGACCTCATGGTGAAATCCGGGGTTCAAGGTCCAATTTTTGTTGATATAATAAAAGGGCATATCGATCCTTTCTCTTGACTTTCGTCAAGCCCGCGCGCTATAATAGCGCATATAAGTTGATTGTCGTCTGCTTATATACCACATCGAACACTTGGATTGTTGCCGCAATCTAAGTGTTCTTTTTTTGTGCCCTCATAGGCCTCACCGCCTTTCATAATACTCGCTTATATTTGGGGGTGCCGGTGCAGTTGCCGCTACACCGGCGTTCCCATTAAGCTTTCACACGCACAAGTCCTGTAAGCAGAAGCTGCATCAGGGCTTTTTTCTTTTTACCAATCTCCACAATTTCTTTTTCAAGCAATTCGATATTCATACTAATTGCGTCGAGAACATTGGAAATTGCCACTTGCTCTTCGTGGCCAGGAAAAACCACCTCTACCTTGGCAAAATCTCTTTCACTGATACCATACACCTTCATACCGTTTGCATAATATGCCATCTGCTTTTTGAACTGATAAGTCTGGAAGCAATATCGCTTAAAATGCAAAGTTAACCTATCATCGCGACTATGACAAGGAATCGTATGCAGACCAGAAATGAATGTAAGCCCATCGCCGTTCTCGATTACGACAAATTTGCTGATTCCATCATAGTCTTCTGATGCATCAATAAATACGACATCGCCGTTATGCAGATGTGTTTTCTCCGGTGACGCACCATCATACTTTGGAATCGCTTCATATTCCGCTTTGGCATCGATGTAATAGCGTTCATTCGCATGAATATCGCCATAATGAAGGTAAAGATCTCCTTCGCCCGATAATTCATCTCTTGTTTTCGCCATTGATGATCCGAAGGTAAACAAGGATGCAATCGTAGACTTTTCCCAAGTAGTGTTCTCAAATCCCGGCATCCGCACACCACTATTAGGAACCAGCAGTTTCTGCATCAGCCACTGTTTCTGGCGGCGCTTTTCCTCCAGCAACTGCTGCTTCAGCTCGATTACCCGGTCGCAGGTTGCCAGAATCTCAGCGATCCTTTTCTGCTCCTCAACAGGAGGAATGGGCATTGCAAATTCACTCAAGCGGCTGAAATACATTCTTGTTCGTGTGCTGCCCTTTTTTTGAGCACTGCAATAAGCAGTGAACTCCTTCATGTTGTTGAGATATGCGATGAGTAAGTCCTGGTCCAGACCTGCTGCAGTTGTAAATACAGGATACTCCGGGCTCACCAAAACAGGGGTTCCCATTTTATTGACATTGAAGCGAAAAATATCATCATCGCTCATATGCCGGTACGTAACATAACCTTCAGGCACCACATGGAAGCCGCCCGATGTTTCCTCGTAACGCTGATCGCTATAATACTCCGACTGCAACATCAGACCTTGTCTGGACGACGTCGCTAACGGGTATGCTTCTGTTTCATTCGAAAATTCATCATAGGGCACCAAGTATTTACCGATTTTATCGTACTGCCAATCTGCAGGACGAAGCTGGTGGTTTTCAGAAATATATCCTTCTGGCACTTCGCCAAGGCGAACCACTTCTATTCTTTCTTTTATCTCTTTTTTCATATCATCACCTATACTTCCAGCACATGGTACTTATCCCAGTGTGCTTGCAAGACGGATAAATTCTTTTTGACCCATTCTTCGGCAAAGCGCTGTTTGGGCTGCACCAACTTACCTTCCAGAACCTTGCATGTAACTAAGGAAATGGATACCTCCTGTCCCTGATATGAGGCATGGCAGTGAGGCTCGTTATGCCCCTTCTCCTTGGGGCGGATCTCAAAGCGGATGCCATGGGTTCGCTCCACTGTGTCCCGGTAGCAGAACACATCGGAGAAAATGAACTCCCACATGACAAGGCCCACCAGTTGATCCTGGATCGCCCATTCCTCCGGTGTTTCCTGAGCCAGATACTCACCGATATGCCGTTCCCGCATCAGATCTTCCAGTTCCATACTTTCTCCTGTGTTTTTCTAAATCTTACATGCCAAGTTCCTTCAGGAACTGTGCCATCTGAGCTTCCACCACTGCGATCTCAGCCTTGATGCGCTCGATGTTTCCCTGGACCTCTTCGATGTCGATCAGTTCCTCTTCTTCAAAGGTGTCCACATAACGGGGGATATTCAGGTTAAACTCGTTGGCCTGGATTTCTTCAAAAGAAGCCACATGGGCAAACCGCTCCACATCCACCCGATCGGTGTAAGCACGGAAGATGTCATCGATATGACACTGATCCAGCTTGTTCTGGTTCTTATCCTTGCGGTATCTCAGATTGCCCTCCGCATCCTTGCCGGAGGCATCAATGAACAGAACATCACTGGTGGCACGGTTTTTCTTAAACACCAGAATACACGCGGGAATGGAAGTGCCGTAGAACAGGTTGGCAGGCAGGCCAATGACTGCATCCAACAGATTTTTCTCGATTACGGTCTGCCGGATACGCCCTTCGGCTGAACCTCGGAAGAGCACACCGTGAGGGACAACCGCAGCCATACGGCCATTGCTCCGCAGAGAATGGAGCATGTGCAGCAGAAACGCCCAGTCGCCCTTACTTGCAGGAGGTACACCCCAATCGAAACGATGGAAGCGGTCCAGGTTGGCAGTCATCTTGAACTTCTTTTCCTTATCGCTACCGCCATCCTCCTGGCCGCCGGGATTAAAGCCCTCTGCCCACTTATCCAGTGAGAACGGCATGTTTGCGACAATGACATCAAACTGCTTCAGGTTCCCATCGGAATCCAGATGCTGAGGGTTTGCCAGGGTATCACCCCAGGCAATGTCATTGGGATTGACATGGATCCCGTGGATAAAGAGGTTCATTCTGGCCATAGACCAGGAAGACCCGTTCATTTCCTGACCGTAGATCGCAACCTGATCCAGATTGTCAGCCTGACGGGCAGTGCGGATCAGAAGAGAAGCAGAGCCACAAGTGGGGTCATAAATAGAGTCGCCTGCCCGGGGAGCGGTCAGCATTCCCATCAGTTCGGAGACCATGCTGGGAGTGAAGAAACTGCCTGCCTTCTTACCTGCTTCGGCAGCGAATTCGCCGACCATATATTCATAGGCATCGCCGATCACATACGCAGGATCTTCGCCGGGGCCGACTTCAATCTGGGAAGGCTCCAGGCACAGAGGCTTGAAATCCTCCAGAAGGGTACGCAACTTGGTAACCTTCTGTTGAGGATTGCCCAGCATGGATTCGCTGTTGAAATTGATGCTGCGGAACACACCACGCAGTTCGGTGTTACTATCCTGGATGCCCTGCAGTGCGGTATTGATCATTTCACCGATTTTGGGATCAAAACGGTTCTCGTAGAGATAGTCAAACCGTTCCTTTTCACCCAGCACGAAGGGCAGATTCTTCTTGGCTCGTTCAATGCGGATCTGGTTACCCTTGTACCGCTCCTCCAGATCTCTGAGGAATTCCTTGTAGGTGTCATCCAGATATTTCAAGAACAGCATAGACAGGACAAAGTCCTTGTAGTTTGCGGCATCGATTGTGCCACGGAAGGTTCCCGCCGCTTTCCACAGCGTTGCCTTAATATCCTGAGAAGTAGTCTTACTCATCTTCTATTTCCTCCACCGTTTATTATTTGGGAAGCCAGTAACGACACCAGTCTGTCGCTTTCGGTCATATACTCATTCAGAAGCTGCTTGCGCTTTCGGCTGAGTTTCCAGACGGCACCAACCTTGCGCTGCTCTGTCAAAGGAATAACCGGAATCGTGATGCCTGCCAGCTTTTTGACAGATACCGCTTTGATCGCCGTCGTGCTACCGGTCACATGCTCCACCCGGCCAAGGATGTCCTTCTGTTCCAATAGGTAGCCCAGATAGTCGGGATCAATCTCTTGACCTGGTCGTACGACCAGGAGGTTCTGCGAAGCAACCAACCCCACAGATTCCAGCGTAACCACATGTACAAATGAGGGATTCAGACGCTTGACAAGAATGTCGCCTACGGACAGCAACTGTTTGTCCGCAAGTTCATCGCCTCGCCTCTGCACATCTACCTCGTTCATCAGGCCCGTATCTGTAAAACTGTTAGGCTGAACCACGTTGTACCTGTACTTGCCCTTATCCGAAAAGCCGGTCAAACCAGCCATGATCTCCGCCACATCACCCAGGCGTTTTTCAGTAGAATCCACCACGATCCCCCTCCTTTCGAGATTACTATATCACCGCCCGCTACAATTGTCAATATAATTTTTAGTTAAAGACTAACTTATATTTCAGGACAGAATAAATTTCTTTGCTCACCCAATTAACTCCGTTTATTAATAGTAAGCGATCCACAATGGTTCTTAGTATGAGGAAATACCGCATAGATCGGTGATATTCTCCCTCCACGATGGCAGTGTTATATTCCACGGTCTCTCATAGAGGGAGCATATCAAAAGGTACTGAGGCTATTTCTTTTGTTTATAATTCGTTCACTTGACAAACCATCCTCCCCTTGATATAATAAACAAACATATGTTCTTATATGATATCAGGCAAGCAACATGTAAAATCGAGTTAGCCACAAAGGAGGTATGACAATGAAACCCGAACTGACCTATATCCGAAGCGGAGACTACTGGATACCCGATCTCAGACTGGAAAGCACCGAACAGCGTCCTCTGAACAAGTATGGGCGGATGCGCCGGAGCTTCCTGCAAGAGCACAGACCCGTGCAATACAGCATCCTGGCGATGCAGCAGAAGCTATTCCCCCATCTGTGGGAGGTTCAGGAAGCCGCGGAGCGCCGATTGGAGTTGATCATGGATGGGCTGTTGGCACAGAATCCGGGTCTGGACAAAACAACCGACCAGCTTGGATGGGTGCAGCATCGGAACTGCCTAAAAGCACAGGCGGAAGAAATCATCTTTTCAGAGCTGATTTTTGCATGAAAAGGCGGGGGGTGTAGTGAAACACGACATCCCCACCCTCGAAAGGTGATGAACAATGCCAGTAGTGCGAGCACCAAAAGACAGGGATTTCACGGTGATGCGTACCCAACACCTCCGGGATACCCGGCTGTCCCTGAAAGCCATCGGCCTGTTTTCCATCATCCTAAGCCTTCCGCCGGAGTGGGATTTCTCCATCGCCGGGCTGGCTGCCATCACCAAGGATGGGATTGCCACCGTCCGGGCGGCACTGAACGAGCTGGAAGCCAACGGATATCTGACCCGGAAGCGTGTTCGCAGGGAGGACGGCAAGCTGGAACACAACGAATACACCTTCTACGAAATTCCTTGTGTGGGAAAGCCTGCGCAGGAAAAACCTGAGGAGGAGTTGCCTGCGGAGGATCTGCCTGCGTAAGAAAAGCTTATGTAGGGAAATTGCACGGAATATAGTATTGAACAAATTAAATATAGATTGAAATAAAGAAAGAAATAATAATTACAGACGAAAGAAAGGACGCAGTGAGAGAAAAAATGCAATGCGTCCTCTTCTTTGTGATCTTTCAGTTCCCAAGATGTGAACGATTGGTTCACAGACAAATCCGAAAATTTCTGATATCATACAGGAACCACAATTTTATATCCCGAATTGAATATAGAACGAGCTTTGAAGCCGCAGCACCCGGTATATCCGGTGAACGAATCCATGGAAATGGGCGAGTAAAATTCACAAAAGCAAGACGATTGTGAGGCTGCGAAATGGAACACCAGAGAATAATCAGAAGCAAATTGGAAAATACTGCAAGAAAGGAGATGACCTGAAATGCGGATTCACATGGACGAAGAAAAAAGAATCGCAGAAATCTGGCTGACAAAAGCGGAAAGTGACGACCCGGCAGTGGAGGCCAGACTGAAACCCTTCTATAAGGAATGCAAGGATCACAAGTATCTGGCGGTGGTGTACCGCTCCGGCAGGGAAAGCCTTCTGGAAACCACCAAGGACCTGCTCCGGCACAACCGCAACCTCGATGTGCATCCGCAGCCGACCAGAAAACCAAGAACAAGAAGTTTAGACATGGGGCGCTGACGTGCCCCTGTCAGAAAATGACCCTTGCATTTTTTCGATCTTCGTTATACAATGTCGATATACGGATATATAAAGGAAGTGAATAACATTGGAAATATTTGGCTACACAAGAATCTCCGTTGACCTAGATGAGGACAGCCGGGAGAATACCAGTATCGAAAACCAGAAGAAAATCATCACGGATTTCGTGGGTTCCGCCTTCCCGGATGCCCACCTGACCCTGTTTGAAGACCGGGATCGCTCCGGCTACACCTTCTCCCAGCGGGAAAGCTACCAGAAAATGCGATCTCAAATGATGTCCGGGAAGTGCACCATTCTGGTGGTGAAAGACTTCTCCCGGTTTTCCAGAAGAAACAGCCTGGGACTGCTGGAGCTGGAAACCCTGCGGGATGCGGGTATCCGGATTATTTCCATCGGTGACGGCATTGACTATCCCACCAAGGACGACTGGATGCTGATTCAGTTCAAGTTCCTGATGAACGAAATGCCGGTTACGGACACCTCCCGGAAGATCAAGCAGATCATCCAGAGCCGGCAGAAGGACGGCAAATGGGTCTGCGCCGTGCCCTATGGCTATCGGATCATCAACACCAAAGCCATGACCTATGAAATCGACCCACCTGCCGCCGAGGTGGTGCGGGAAATCTTCCGGCTGTACAACAATGGCTGGGGGTACAAAAAGATCGCCAATTATCTGACGGACAACGGCGTGCCCACCCCCCGTGCCAATGAGCTTTCCCAGAAGGAAGCTGCCGGAATCCCCACCAAAATCCGCAGCAGCACCGTTTGGAATACTGCCACGCTGTCCAGCCTTCTGGCAAATGACTTCTACATCGGCACCCTGCGGCAGAAGAAGTATATCCGCAAGGGCATCAATGGCAAAGACCAGAAGGTTGGGGACGAGGAGCATATTGTCATCGAGAATGCGCACACGCCCATCATCGATCCCCGCACCTTTGCCTATACCCAGGAGCAGATGAAGCTGCGCAGCAAAAGCAACTACCGGGGCGAGAAGAAGTATGCCACGGACTACTCCGGGTTCCTGTTCTGCGGGGACTGCGGCAGCCCCATGTTCTCCCTGTCCCGACCGGATATCCCCGCCGCCTACACCTGCGGCACCTATCACCGCAGAGGGCTCAAGGGCTGCACCTCCCACCACATCCGGGTGGATACTTTGGATGATCTGCTGAAACGGTATCTCAAACAGGTGCGGGACAATTCCTCCGCCATGCTGGAGGAGCTGGAAACCGCCATCCGGGAGCAGCCGCAACGGGAGGAGGAGATCGGCAAGACCATTGATTCCGTTCAGGCGCAGCTGGCACAGGCGAAGGAACAGCTCAAGAATACCCTGAAACGCAAGCTGCTGGACACCATGGGGAAGGCGCCGGAAACCGCCGCCATCATTGAGGAAACCTACACGGAAATTGAAAACGAGCTGACTCAGCGGATTGCCGGTCTGGAAAAGCAGATCGATGCCGGGAACACCCTGCGGAACAACATGCTGAAGGTCAACCGGGCGGCAAAAACCGTCATTGATGTGTTTGACGACATTCTCAGAAAGCCCACTCTGGATAAGCGGGACATTTCCTTCCTGGTAGAGCGCATCAGCGTGTACAGCGACCATCTGGATGTGAAGCTGAAGCCGGATATCGATACCCTGCTGAAGCTGGCCCCTGACCATGAGGACTCCATAAATTTTTCGACGGACAGTAAGGATATCGCATCGATAAACATCGTCCAGCGGTCTGCGCACCGGAAGGACAAGGTCTTTACTGTCAATGTTGTTAACGAGGGCGACCCGCTGGAAATCTATACAGAGAAGGACGGCGGGGTGATTTTTCGGAAATATTCGCCCATGGGGGATTTACAGGAGTTCGCCGCCCAGATGTGTGAGTCCATCGGCACCGCCACCGGGCACATTGCCGCCGTGTCGGACCGGGACAGCATCATCGCCCTCCACGGCGCGCCGAAGCGGGAGCTGGTGGACAAGCCCAACTCCCCGGAGCTGGAAAAGCTGATGGAGCAGCGAAAAAATTATCTGTTCAAAGCCGGAGACACCCCTATTTATGCCACGGACGGGGAGGAAAAATACCGCCTCGGCGCGGCGGCGCCCATTTTGTCTCAGGGTGACCTGATGGGCTGCGTCATGCTCCTGCTGGACGACAAGGACAGCCCATTGTCCGAGGGCGATCAATCCATCGCCAAAACCGCCGCGGGGTTCCTGGGGCGGCAGATGGAGAATTAAAGCCCGTAGGGGACGGCGTCCTCGACGTTCCCTACCGCATTCCAACGGGGCGTCGGGGACATTGAATTAAGGTATGATTGCCATTGGCAATCATTATACTAAAACCTGATTGAAAGCTTTAAAAGATTTCCGAGGATGAATTGTGTCAAAAAAGGCAGATGACGCAGATGGGCTGACGCCCATCAAGGAAGATAACGCGTTCTGACGCAATTCAGACCGGAAAGATTTAAAGTTTTTAATCAGGTTTTAGTATTAGCATTTTGATTCGCTGCGCGGAGCACCACGCCCCCTACGAATGCAAACAGCTGGCATCGCGTTTTTTGCAATGCCAGCTGTTTCTTTACTTCATCTCAAAGGACACAACATCGCCGGTGTCCGTATTCAGGACGATGGTAGCATCCGCCGCCCGGGTCATGACGCCGTCGTCGGCGACGGCCTTCGCCTTGGATTTGGAAAGGCCCCGGATGGATTCCAGATCCTGTCCATAGGTTTCCAGCGCGCTGTCATCTACCACGTACACCGCCACGTTGTAAGTCGTAGTCTCACCAAGGAATTTCTTATAGGCGCTTTCCACGGTGGTCACCAGGGTAGCGTCGTCGTATTCGTCAGACTGCTCCTGCACCACGTCGATCATCTGGGTGTTGATCTCATACCGCTCCTGAGCGGTGTAGCTGGAAGAAATGGAGTTATTGTCATAGTAATAGGCCAGGTAGCCCACCACGCAGCACACGCCCACGGCGAACAGGGCCAGCAGCAGGATCAGGTGTTTCTTGTCGAACTTCAGCTCGTCGGCCCGGTGGGACTTCTTCTTATCAGTCTCCGCCACCTCGGTGCCGCCGCTGGACGCCACATAGGTCAGCTTCATCCGCCGGGTAACGGGGATCACCACGCCGAGGAACAGCGTCAGCAGAAAGGATTCGATGGGGAACAGGCACAGGTTCTTGATGACGGCGGGCAGGATCATGAAGGCGTAGGACTTGCCCATGATAGCCGCGTAGTACCACATGGACACCAGGGAGTTGAGAATGATGTTCACGAACAGGTCCATGGAGAACCGGGCCAGAATGACGCGGGTGACGGTGACCTTCGCCCGGTAGAAGAACAGGGCGAACAGCACGCTGCCGGCAACCTCCACGAACATGTAGGGCAGAAAATACACACCGCCCTGAGGGAACAGCAGGAAGCCCGCCAGATCGGACACGCAGGCTGCCAGCGCCGCCACCACAGGTCCAAAGATCATGGCCCCCATGGCGTTGATAAGAGGCGCGCCCACATTGATGTTCAGGTTAGGTGCCAGCGGGATCACCGTCCACTTCATGGAAACCCGCAGGGCGATCATCAGGGCGGCAATGACCAGCATTTTGGTGTCCTTCAGCTCCATGGCAGCGTCGTGCCAATAAGCTTTGGAGAAGGGATGGGGATAGATAGTGGTGCTTTTTTGAATTTTCCGCATAAAAATGCCTCCTTTTTTTGCGGCAACGGTTGACATAAAACTGAAAATCCCCAGTGAATCTCACTGGGGAGCTGTTTTGCCTCGTCAAGCCCATTGCCCGACCGAGTATCGTTGCTACATAAAGGAGGATGTCCCATATGCAACAGCGGGTGCGGAAACCCCATCGTGGAAAAATCCTTCGTCCTCCGGGCAAACTCCCCGTCCCGGTGGCACTTGACGCGCGGCTTCCTACTCTGTTCAAGGGACAATATACACGATTTGTTCACAAAAGTAAATAGGATTTTCCAATTTTTATACCACAGGGGCGGGTCACCGACCGCCCATCGGTACCAGCCGGACCTACGCACAGCCGCTTCGCGGACGGGCGGGTCGGTGACCCGCCCCTACGGATCGATTTGCAGAAAAAAGTCGCACGGTTTCCATAGACCCTGCTCCCTTTTCGCTGTATTTCCCCCGTTCCATGGCCTAAAATGGAGCCATCATTCTATAAGGAGGACGGCTCAATGCAGTGCCAGAAGCTGAAAACCTACATGGAAACCGGACGGGTGGTTTTCCTGCCGGCCCAATCCATCCAGCCCAACCCGGCTCAGCCCCGGAAGGTCTTCGCCGCCGGGGCATTGGACGAGCTGGCAGAGTCCATCCGGCAGCACGGCATTTTGCAGCCGCTGTCCGTCCGCCGCCGGGACAACGTCTATGAGCTGATCTCCGGAGAGCGGCGGTTAAGGGCTGCCCAGCTGGCCGGGGTCACGGACATCCCCTGCATTTTAATGCGCATGGACGATCTGGAATCGGGCATGGCGGCGCTGGTGGAGAATTTGCAGCGGCAGGACCTGGACTTTATTGAGGAAGCCCAGGGCATCCGATGTCTTCTGGACCGCTTCGGCATGAGCCAGGAGCAGGCGGCGCGGCTGCTGGGAAAGAGCCAGAGCGCGGTGGCCAACAAGCTGCGCCTTCTGCGCCACTCCCCGGCGGTGCTGGAAGCCCTGCGGGAAGCGGGACTGACGGAACGCCACGCCCGGGCGCTGCTGCGTCTTCCCGACGAGTCTGCCGCGCTGGCGGCGATCAAGGAGATCGTCCGGCAGAACATGAGCGTGGCCCGGACGGAACGCTACATCGAAAGCCTGCTCAACACCCCGTCTGCAAAAAAGCGAAGCGCCAATGTAGGGGCGTTCCTCAACAATCTGACCCAGAATCTGCAAAAAATACAGCTGTCCGGCATCCCGGCGGTATCCGAACGCCGGGAGACGGACAGCCAGATCGTGCTGACGATCACCATACCGAAATAATCCGTAGGGGGCGGCAGGGCCGCCAGCCAATGCGTGCGCAGGCGTTCTATATTCGCCACGCCATTGGGTATCAGCTCGGTATCAATGCCCCGATTGCTCGTAGGGGACGGCGTCCTCGACGTCCCGGCGGCAGGGCCGCCAGCCGATGCGTGCACAGGCGTTCTATATCCGCCACACCACTGAGTATCAACTCGGTATCGATGCCCCGATTGCTCGTAGGGGACGGCGTCCTCGACGTCCCGGCGGCAGGGCCGCCAGCCGATGCGTGCACAGGCGTTCTATATCCGCCACACCACTGAGTATCAACTCGGTATCGATGCCCCGATTGCTCGTAGGGGACGGCGTCCTCGACGTCCCGGCGGCAGGGCCGCCAGCCGATGCGTGCACAGGCGTTCTATATCCGCCACACCACTGAGTATCAGCTCGGTATCGGTGCACTCACAAATTTTTCAGAACAGCAGCAGCGAGATCCATGTGACCACATTGGCGCCGAACTGAAAGTCCAGCCCCAGTTTTTCCAGAATGGGCACCACGTTGATGCCGTGGCTCTCCACACAGGGGTGCATCTTCTCCGGGAACCGGCAGGGCTGGCCGTCCAGAATGGCGCAGCGGTCACAAATGGAACAGGCCTGGGTGGACAGGATGTAGGGCTTCTCCCCCTGCTCCCGGAGGATCGCCGCCACCTGCTCCGTCAGCGCCTCGTGAGCCGGGCGGGTAGCAAGCGTCCCATCAATATCCGCGATGTCCGCTACCTCGGCAATGGAGGAGATCAGAAGGCAGTTTTGGTAACCCGCGCACCGCGCCTGACATTCCGCCACGGTGCCCACGCCGGGGGGGCAGGCCCAGGTGGTGCCGTACTTAGGGCACTCGTGCTGGCAGATCAAGCGGATGCGCTCGGAGAACTCCAGCTCATTGGGGTCAATAAAATCATAAATATACAGCGGCAGCTCCGAAAGCTTGCTTTCCAGCAGTTCTCTGTTCACTTAAAATTCCTCCAAAATCTTTTTGCACCCTTCCACCAGATCCTCGTAGGTCCGGATGAAATCTCCAGTATACCAGGGATCGGCCACGTCCCGGTCAAGCAGCGGGCGGATCTTGTCCGGGTCACGGGGCAGCATCCGGGCAAGGAACCGGGCGTTGCTCCCGTCCATATAATAGATCCGGTCAAAATGCCGGTAGTCCTCCATCGTGACCTGCCGTGCCCGGTGACCGCCACAAGGGACACCCCGCCGCTCCATCTCCCGCCGGGCGGGCGGATAGACAGGATTACCGATCTCCTCCCGGCTCACCGCCGCCGAGTCAATCTCAAATTCCCCCGTCCGTCCTGACCGGGAAACCATGTCCTGCAAAATGTACTGCGCCATAGGGCTGCGGCAGATGTTGCCATGGCATAAAAATAAGATTTTTACCATCTTCTAAACTCCATTTCTTGCGCCTTTATGCCGGAATATGCCATAATTCACTCCGGTTTTCAGAACCGTTCTTCCCTGCCGTTCCGGCATATCCTGGCATATCAGCGCATAGCTTACCACCCGAAAGTGGTAAAAATCGTGGTAAAATACCCGCTCTAAGCTGGTTTTACCACTCAGCGAAAATTGGCCAGTTTTCCTTCCTTCATCAGGCGCAGCCCCTCTTGACGGGTATCCTCGGTCTTCGTATGAACATAGTGCTTCATGGTCACGGAGATATCCGAATGGCCCATGTAATACTGAAGATGCGCCGGATTCATGCCGGAATTGGCCATGTTGTTACAAAATGTGTGACGGCAGACGTGGGGTGTGACCTTTGGCATCTGGACTTTATAGATGCTGTTGTACTTGTCCAGAATACGCTTGAAGATGTGCTCCCAATCCATCGCGACCATCGGGCGCAGGCCCTTGCGCGCCATCTCATTCAGGACCAAAAAGCCGCCGCAGCCATCTACCAGAGGTTCTACCTTCGGTGCCTTTCGGTTCTGAACCAGATTACAGAACGCCGCGTGTACCTCGTTGGTCAGCATGGGGATGCACCGTGTTCCGGAAGGCGTCTTCGTTTTTGCGGACAGGCTCTGACCATCAAGAATATACAGTTCGCCATTGCCCTTGCGCTGGAGCTGGTGGTCAATGTTGATGGTTCTCTGCTCCAAATCGATATCCGCCAGCGTCAATCCGCAGAACTCCGAAATTCGCATTCCTGTTTTGAACAGAATATAGATTGCGTCGTAATAAACGGAAAAGTGCGGATCTTCCTTCACAAATTTCAGGAATTTCTTCTCGTCCTGCCTGGAAATGGCTTCGCGGGTCACAGCGTCGTTGACCAGTACATCCTTCAGCTGAAAATCAAAGGGATTCCGCTTGATATAGTCGCTCTCCAAAGCCAGTTGGAACGCGGGACGCAGGACTCCTCTGATACTGTGGATGGAACTGTAAGACCTTCCGTCATCTTTCTGAAGGCTCACCAGAAACAGCTTGGCGTCCAGAACCTTGATCTTGTCGATTCTGGTGCTTCCAAAGGGATGCTTCTTCAGAATGTTCATCACCGTCTTATGGTTGGCTCTGGTGTTTTCCCGGATACCATTTTGTGTCAGCAGGTATTTCTCACACATCTGCACAACCGTCAAGCCGCCGCCATCTGGAACGATGCCGAAATTCAAATCTGCCTGAACCCTTCGGATCATATCCCGGAGGGGTTCACAATTCTTTACGCCAGCCGGAACCTTGTCCGTGGAAACCAGCCGCCAGGAATAGAGATCCCTCTCTTTTCCATTGGCGTCAATGTACTTGTATCGATACCTGCCGTCGGGACGCTGACTTTCACCATTTTGCAAAATTCGGTTTTTGCTGTCCCTTCTCTTTACGCTCATTCGCAGCTCCTTTCTCATAAGAAGGGGCAGACATGACACCTCTATATTACCATGTCTGCCCCGAAATGAAAAGACTGATTTTCAGTTTATAAGCACTCAGCCTTATCAAGGAACTGGGTAAACGCGGCCCGCTTGAACAGTGTCTTGTTCCCGATCCTCAGAAGAAAATCCGCGTCCTTGTATTCGTTGATGACCCAATGGAGTTTCTTCTGACCGATATTGGTATATGCGGCCATTTCATCGACAGTCAGCGCATATTTTTCTTGAATTGGCACCTTATATTCCATTCGCGTTCCTTTCCGATGGTAAACGGATTTCTTTTCGAACAGGACGAGATCAATTATCCCGCCGCTTCTGCCAGACGATCTCATAGCCCAGCACGTCGGCAAGCTCCAGTGCTTCCCGATAGCGCAGGGTCTGGTCACTCAGTTTGGCGGAAAAATTGGAGTCGCTGTCACTCCATCCATACTCGGCGGAGCAGGCCTCCACCGCTTCCTTCTGGGTGTAACCCGCGGCAATGATGTGAGACTGAATGTCGCAGCGGACTCTGTTGATTTTTCTTCCCTTTTTCATGTTCGTTCCCTCCTGAATCAAATTCTGTTTTCTGTACAGTAACCTTGCTGTCCGGCGAATTTTCTTTGGTCCTGAAAATCCCTCCATTTTCTCATCCGCCATGTCCGGGTCACAGGCTGACCCGGCGAATGCAGCAATTTGCGAACCAATTCGTCAACCAGTGCAGTCCTTTCCCGTACTGCGAATTGGATTCGATCTTTGCTTCATCGCTTGTTGGCGCATTTTTCACAGGGAAGGAAAAACTATTTCGCTGTTTTCCAAACCCTTTATTTTCCCTGCGCAGATATTGCGCCACTAATCGTTGACGGGCTGGTGTAAACGGGCGCAAGAAAACCTCTGTGCAGTTGACATTGGCCCTTTCCACCCTCGTTTCCTGTTTTGCAATTCTCTGTTTACATCTTCTCTTCAAAAAGAAAAAAGCAAGGAATCCAAAGAGAATTTAAGGATTATTCCTCTTTTCGGCATTTGAAGGTTTTGAAAATACGTTGACCGGCTCGTTTACCGGCTGTTTACTGGGATAGAGGATGACTGCTTACCAGCCCTCCGGCAGTTCCAACTGCTCCACTCCTACCCCAGCCTTTCTGCGCCATGTGCGCTGGATACCGTAGCCGGGAATCCGTTTTGTTGTACCCGGCTCCCAGCCCTCGATCGTGTGGTTCATAATGTCGTTGATCTCCCGGATCTCCCATTGCTTTGGTTCACCTATGCGTCCCAGTCCCAATTCAAAAATCTGCCGGGAGCATACATCATCACTTCCGAAAGAATCCAGAAAGCACTGGATGCGTCCGCTTGTGGTGTCCTCGGGCATGAATGCCTTCTGACGGTTCCGGGCTTCCTCCTCCAACTCCTTCGGCAGCGACAGCCGGAAATCTCCGCTGCGGTAAATGGTCATCGCCTCTGCCCACATCTGATCGATATATGCGCGGGACGCTGCTTCATCTTCCAGAATGTGTACTTCCGCCTTGTCCGGCTCCACCATGACCGGCAGAAAACGACGGTTGCCCGCCCTGTCCAGCGGCAGAAAGTCCAGCGAATTGGAGGTGCCGGCGAATACACACTGCCTTGGCCGATCCTCCGGGTGGATGTCGTAGGGCACCTTATAGGTTTCCTTCTGGCGGCTGATGAAGCTGCGGATCTCCTCAATGCTTTTCGCGTTGGCGGTGGCCAGCATCTCCGACATTTCGATGATCCAGTGTCCCTGCATTTTTCGGTATACATTGTCATCGTCGATCTTTTTCAGATCATCGGAAAACCATTCGTCCTGCACGGCCAGCAGCCGGAAGAAGCTGGACTTACCCGCCCCCTGACTGCCCACCAGACACAGCATCAGCTCAAACTTGATGCCGGGATGGAATACCCGGCTGATGGCACCCAGCATGAAAATTTTCAGGCATTCGGTGTTGAATAGACATTCCTCCGCCCCCAGGAATCTGTGCAAGGCGTGCTGAATGCGGGGCTGCTCGTCCCAGCGGAGCGCTTGGAGATATTCCTGAATGGGATGGAAGCGGTTTTCGTTGGCGACTATGCGGATGGCATCCCGCAATGCCTTCTCGTGGTTCAGATAGTAGTGCCGCTCGAAATACAGCTTGAGGTAGCTCATGTCCCGTTCTGTAATGGCACTGCCTGTCCTCTCCCAGCCAACATCGCCTACAATACAGTCCCGCTCGGTCAGCACGTTGAATCGAATGGTTCCCCTCAAATTCTCGTCATGCTCCAGAACAAAAATGCAGTTGTCAATGGTTTGCAGAACATTGTCCTTGCCGTTCTTCTTGAGATTCAGAAATATCTCCTGCTGTGTCATTCCTGTGGATTCGTTCATCAATCTCTATCACCATCTTTCTGTAATGCTCGTAAACGGTTTTCACTTCTTCCGCAGTTCCGAACTCCAATTCAAAAATCAACTGGCGAATGTCTGCCTGCCTTTGAAGTGCTTCGATAAACAGCGGGTGCCAATTCTTGTCCGGCGCTTTTGGACAATACTTCCGCTTCCAGTCAAGCAGCAAATCGTAGTAGCTGTGAAGGATTTCCTTCGCATGGGAAATCCATTTTTCCATTTCTGTCCGGGCAGCCGGTGGGACTCGAGGGTGATCATCCACTGGAATCCCAAAATCCGCGGACAGCTTTTGTGCCGCTTCCCCCGGTGGAATTTCAAAGAGCCGGGACACAAATGTGATAACATTCCCTTGGGCACCGCAACCGAAACAGTAAAAGCCCCGGCTGAGCTTCAGGCTGGGCGAGCGCTCATCGTGAAAGGGACATAACGCCATCCCGGCGGCATTCACTTTCAAGCCGTAGCGGGGAGCCACCTCCCGGCAGGTCAATCTTTGTTTCAACGCTGGATAGTAACTCATGTTCTTCTCCTTCGTTCAAAGTGGTCACAGGATACCCATTGACCGGGTATCCCCGTGTATTCAGTTGTCAAGGTACATGGGCAAAACTGCCCGGAGGACGAAAAAAGGGCATGACAACAGCGTGGTAAGCTGTTTGTCATGCCCTAACTCGATGGTCCTCGTTCTCACCAGCAAGGCTGGTGGATGCAGGCTCTTATCCGGCTTCCTATACTGGAATTGATCCAGCGTGTCCGGCGGTTGAACTATGTACGAAACGTGTCAATAAAAAATATGAAGTTGTTATCACGAACTGATTTAGAAAGTTTGTTCGTTTATCGAGAGTATACCATATCGAGAACGCGATGTCAATACCTAATTCGAAAATATTTTCGAAAATAAATCTTGCTCACGAAAAAACAAAAGCGATTGAAAATCGTGCAGCCGCAGACGGACAGACTGCGATCACCGGGATCTGGGGCAGAGCATCAGCAAGCAGAAACCCACCTGTTCCGCGAAAGGGGGACAGGTGGGTTTTGCGCATTTGTATTACGGATGCATTGCTTGCCCGTATTATGCCAAATTTGGTACGAAAGCCGCAAGCAATGCTTATGTCGCACCATATGCGAAAAACGCGCATTTCCGCTCCGGCGGATCTGCGCGTTTTCTGCTTGTTGAGGCTCCGCCCCAATCCCCGGTGAGCAAGAAATTGTTCTGAATAACTCTGCCCTCTGGGCATCGGCTGCGCAATTGGGAATTGCTGTTGTTGGATTAAACCGTCATCTGTACATCAGGAATTATCTCAGTACAAAAAATCTGATGCAGTTGAACAATTTATCACGCAAGAAAGTCATTCGCCAAGCGGACACAAAAACGAGGCATTGAACGAGCGACCGAACAATGCCTCTTGTTTGCATTTGCTATGAATCTAATCTATTTGAAGTGACCGTAAATGCTTCCCTTTTCTCTGTTTGCGCCCTTTTTCGATTGGCTTGTTTCCTTCAGCAGCATCTTTTAAAAACATCTCTCACAATAATCCTACTTTTTCACAAGTGCAGATTCCGGGAAGAACATTTTACGGGAGAACACCCTGGAGAACTGCGGGCAGGATGCCAGCTCCAAAAATTCGGTCTGGCCGCAAAGCTCCCGCGCCAGCACAGCCAAGTTTTTATTGTGGGCGATCAGTTTTGCGCCCTCTCCCGCCAGATTGCCCGCTGACCGAATGCGGTCATGCAGCTCCGGCGGCAGCAACCCGATCCGGCAGGCATTCTGCGAATTCATATAGGTTCCGAAGGCCCCAGCCAGCAGCACGCACCGGATGTCCTCCGGCTGTATCCCCACCTGTTGGGACATAAGCTGAATACCCGCGGCGATGGCGCCCTTGGCCATCATAATCTGCCGTATATCATCCTGCGTCAGGAAAACCCGTTTTGAAAGATGGATCGCCCGCTGGCCATTTTCCTTCTCCGTCAGAAGGATCCTGCCCCGTTCGTTTATCCATCCAAGCTCCAAAAACACGGCAGCCGCGTCGATCAGACCGCTTCCGCAGATGCCCGTGGCTTCCCCGTTCCCGATCACATGAAAACGAAGCTGTCCGCCCTCTGTCCAGACATGATCGATGGCACCGGGGGAACCCCTCATTCCGCACTGGATATTCGCCCCCTCCAAAGCAGGCCCGGCGGCAGTCGCACAGGCGATCATCTTCCCCTGATGCTGCAAAACCATTTCTCCATTGGTTCCAATGTCCACCATCAGGGTCGTCTGTGGGAGTTTGTCCAGCTGCGACGCCAGAATACAGGCCACTGTATCCGCACCCACATAACCCGAAATATCAGGGATCGTGGTCAAAACAGCGTCCGGACATTCCGGGAAGTAAGGCGCGGCAGGGCACACAACTGTTTCGGTGATCACGGGAGAAAACGGGATGGCAGCCAGATTGCCCGGAGAAATTTCCAGAAAGAGCTGCTGCATACAGGGATTGCCCACCACACTGATGGTTTTTACCAGTGCCGCCGGGATCCCGGCTTTTGCGCAGGCGTTTTGGAGCAATTCTCCCATGGTTTTGCGGATCAGCCCGGAAAGTTCCGTCAAATTCCCCGCCAGTGCGTATCGAATCCGGGAAATGACATCCGCGCCAAAGGCAGTCTGGGGATTCAGGGCGCTTTCCACGCCAATAGTTTTCCCCTGCGGATCCATCAGATAGCAGACGACCGTGGTCGTACCGATGTCGAAGGCCGCCAGATAGCCGCTCTGAAGCGGGTCTACCGGGACACTGACGGAATCCCCCTCGGTAAGAATGACATTTTCCGCAGCCCCCGGAAGGATGATCTCCGTGTCGCCTTCCAGCACGGAAGCGCAGAGCAGCGTCTTTTTCCCGTTAACAACAGCTTGACATTTTCCGCACTTCCCGTTGCCGCCGCAGGGCGCATCCACGGTGATCCCCACATCCTGCAATACCCGCATCAGGGTATGGTTCCATTCCGTTTCCGCGAAAAAGGTCAGGTTATTCGGCTGGACAGTAACTTTTACCTTCATGTTTCTTTCCCTTCCATATAAGCATATCCTGAGATATGGTCGAATGGGGCGGCACGACCAGAAACCGCCCGGGATCCCAGCGGCCGGAGAGCAGGTCGCTGAGATAGTCCAGCGATCCGTCCAAATGCACATAGGACAGTTCCAGTGCTTTCGCGATCATCTGGATCTGTTCCGCTATGCCGGGGTCGTCTGTGCAGCCGGTATCCAGATATGCCATCTTTTCATAATGCCGGAGCATTACGGAGAAAATGCGCCGACCGCGCTTTTCTCCGTATTTTTTCAGGCAGACCTGATACTCCTGCCAAATCGTCTTTTCCCCTTTCAGCCAACCCTCTGTCAGGAAATAGGTCGCAAACTGCTGCTTCCGCGCCTCATCCGATCCAAGGAGCAGTGTGATGCAGTCGTCGCACCGGGGGATGACCAGCTTAAAATCGTGAGTATGCAGACCCAAAACGGAATTCCCGCAAAAGCCCATGGCCAAAAGCACATTTTCACAGCCGTCGCAGGCATCCAGCTCAGCCTGAAGCCGGGCGTTCAGTTTATCGGGCCAGTTGTGCAGCCCCGACTCCACCCAGCGAACCGGGTGCTGACATCCTGTTCGTTCTATGGCAGTCAAAAGCTCTTTCTCAACCGTTTTGCAGGTGATGACCCAATCGCTCATAGCCACATCTCCTTTCTTCGTCTCATCTGTATATGAGCATAGCAGAAAATCCAAAAAGTGCAACCATAAATTCAGGGCTGCGGAAATCGCAGCCCCGATGTAAGGAGGTAAAGGAGAATTAGTATTGTCCGTGGGCAGCGATATACTCACAGGCTGCAATGGTGTTCTCCGGTGTGCCGTCAGATAGAGTCATCATAGACTTATCCGTAGAGAAGATGTAGTTGCCGCCGGGTGCCAGCGTATCCAGCAGCTCCTTGCATTTGTCAATGACTTGCTCCTTTGTACCAAGAGCCAGCAGTTCCACAGGCATACCGCCCATGATCACCATTTCTTTGCCGACTTTTTCCTTGATGATCTTGAGATCTCCTTTTTCAAACAAACCTACGACCTTTGCGTCCTTAGGCAGTTCTTCCCGCAACAGGTCCAGATAAGGCATCCAGTCGTTCTCCATGAAGAAATAGCAGGAGTAGCCGCGCTTGACCGCCATCTCCTCCAGATACTTTTTCATGAAGGGCAGGTACAGCTTTTGGAAATCCTTGGGCCGCAGATATGTGGGCAAATGCAGCGGGGAGAAGAGCAGCTTTCGATTGGGCGGTGTAGCTGTGTCATCAAACATCCCGATGATATAGTCATACAAGGACAGGCAGGCCTCCAGCAACTCATCTGAGTGGCGGCGAACGTCTAGAGAAATTCCTACAAAATCTCTCAGGTAGTCCAGAACCACATCCGGTGCGAGGAAATTGGTGCCGCGGACAATGATAGGCAGTCCCAGTTCCTTCTCGATTCTGGCGTTTACACCACTGTTATACTTGATGTATTCCAGATTGTCCTTGTAAGCCTGCTTAATGATGTCGACCTTTTTCTCAATGCTGGGGGTATTAAAGATTTCAAACTTTCTGGGAATCAGTACATTTGCAAAAAATTTCATGGGATCCTGTGCCAGCAGCGGGTACTCCTGAGGCTCCATCAGATGACCGCCGCTACCCTTGATCTGGACACCATTCTCGGAGAAGGTATAAATTCCATCACCGATCTTCTTTGCCAAATTGATGGGGATCGTATTGGAAGTGCTGACCAGACCATCCAGTGGAAGTGTATCGTTCAAATGCTTGGCAGCGCGGAAAATCTCATTAGGATCTTCAGTAAACGCCGTTTTGACACTGACACCCGCCAGATGATACATCCAGGTGTTCATGTTGGGGATAATGGGAACGCGGTCCGGGATCCGGCGGCTCATCACATCATCGAACCGCTGAAGTCTCTGCTCATACAAATCGTTTGCATTCATATCGTATCAACTCCCTATATTGCGGAATGTGGATAGCTTTCATAAAATCAGATTCTGGTGACAATGAGGTATATCAGCTTTTTCATGGACTTCATCACGTCCTCTTCCGGTTTTCCGGTTTCCTGTGCGATCTGCTTTGCTGCCAATTCAAAAGCTTCCAGTGTATTTCCATCCAAATTTGTTGCAATTTCAGCCATACCGGCGGTACTCCTTTCTTAGTGTGCGGTTAACGGTTTGAAATGGCTCAGAAAATCAGGTTTGCTACCGGCCAGAAGATAAGCATCGTCACCACATACATCATGGTGATGAGCAGAAGGCTGTAGCGCATGGTTTCTCCGCCCTCGATATATCCGTCCTTCTGGGCAATGGCAACGAAGCCGCTGCCGCCGGGGGTAGCGATGCCCATGTTGCACAGGATCGCGACCAGAACACCGTAGGCGGTGACATATCCCACGGAGGATACACCCAAAAGGGCAGGGGCGCAGACGCTGATGCCCACAATGCCGGTAACACCGTTGGAGGCAAAGTTAGTGACGTAGATTACCAGGAACAGGAACACCGCTGCGAGGGCCGCGGCAGACAGGCTGTTGGCCAAGGGGCTGACCAGCGCTTTCAGGAATACGTTGATGCCGCCGGACTCCATATTGAATACGGAGGCGTACAGGAAAATACAGGCGATAAAGATAACGGTTGACCAGTGGATTTTCTTGACTGCGGTCTCATACTTTAGCACAGGCTCACCGTCAACCTGGATGGCGCATACGATGGCCACCGCGATCAGAGACGGAATGGAAGCACCGACAGCCTCAACTGTCTCCGCTAGGCCAGGCAGGAAGCCGCCGACCAGATCAGGCAGCAGCCAGAATACGATCAGGCCAATGTAGACGATCAGGGAGATCTTTCCTTTTTTGCTCAGCTTGCCAATATTTTTCCTCTGTTCCATCACATCGTAGGCATCAAATTTAGAGCAGTCAGGGCGAAGAATGAAGCGGAAAATCAGCATGGTCAGTCCCAGGGTGACCAGTGACAGAGGAATGCCGATAACCATATATTTCAGCCAGGAAACAGTTTCACCAGTGACCGTAGCCAAGGTGTTCAGCATCAACAGGGGCACAGGATGGCCGATAGGCGTCGCACCGTTGCCAATGCAGGTGATCCAGAGAATTCCAAAATACAGCGCTTTGGAGAACTTGTCCTTGGTGGTGTAGCCCAAGCTGTCCAAAATGCTCTTGGCCAGCGCTACAAAAATGATTGCGACAGCGGTGGCTTCCATAAAGTAGGTGATGACCATATTTGCCAGCAAGAACATAAACAGGAACATATAAGGCCGCTTATGTACAATCTTCCGGGAAATGAACCAGTTTGCGATCATGTTGGTAACGCCGTTTTCTTCCAGCGCAACGCAGAGGATCAGCGTTCCGATGCAGATGACGACTGTAGAGTTGCCAAAGGAATTCGCCATAACGGTTTTTGCGGGACATACACCGCTGAACGCCAGCAGACCGATGGACAGCATACTGGTCCAGCCGGAACCATAGGTGATCCAGAGGTAGATAGTTGCGATGAACAGAGACAGGGCGGTTGCACCGGCGGTGGTAATCCCCATATCTGTGCAGTTTCCGAGGATCAGACGAAGTACGACAAAAACAATTGCCGCGATCAAGATGTGGATCTGCTTCGACTTTGTTTTCATATGTTACCTCCTACTGTAATGTTGACAAGAACGATCATCTGAAAGGTCACTCAGCTGCCCAGGCCTTACAGGTTTGAATCGTTTTCTGAGGGCTGTGCGCCCACTCATCCGCTCCGGTCACCTTGCAGGCAGCCTCCGACACAGGCGCGCCGCCGATGATGACTTTGCAGTCCAGTCCCGCTTCCTTCAGCGCTTCGATGGTGGCCTTCATGGAATCGATGGCCAGCGTCAGAACGCCAGACAGAGCAACGATCCTGATGCCTTCCGCCTTGGCTGTTTCCACAACCTTTTCCGCGGGCACATCGATGCCCAGGTCGAGCACATCAAAGCCGTTGGCCTCCAGCATGGCCTTGACAATATTTTTGCCGATGTCATGCAGATCGTCTTTGACCGTGCACAGGATCATCTTGATCTTGGGGCCGCTGGCGTCGCCGGTGGCCAGAGCGTCCTTCAGAATGACCACTGCCTGGGTCATCAGCTCACCGGCATAGATCAGGTCACCGACGAAATACTCGCCTTCCTCAAACAGCTTGCCCACGGTGTCCATGCCCTTCTGGCATGCCTCCATGGCCTTGGATGCCTCCGTGCCGCCTTCCGCCATGACGGCTTCCAGCAGCTCCACTACGGTGTCTTCATCCAGTTCGCCCATTGCCTGGGCCAGTTTTTCAAAATCGATCATGATTGTTTCCCCCTTGTTTTATCTTCCTGGTTTATACAGTCCGCACGGAGGATTGCCCTTCTCCGCGCCGACAAGTTCACTTCTTCACGCCAATCTTACCCTGCCGGTAAGCACGGTTGTACTTTCTTCCGCCCTTATCCTTCATGAGCAGGGCTTCGCAGGCATAGATGGTGCTCATCATGTCCACATTGCAGGGATCCAGAATTGCGCTGTCCAGCCCCGCAGCGACGGCATACGCCATGCAGTTGGAATTGACATACTTTCTGGCGGGCATATCAAAGCTGATATTAGAAATGGCACCCGTCACCTTAACTTCCGGCGCGTATTCGTGAATACCAATGATGCACCGCTCAAAATCCTTCATCGAGGTCGGCATGGTTGCCAGTGCCATGACACAGGGATCAATGTGCAGTCTGGACAGCTCCACGCCGTACTTGACCGCCTTGTCAATGATCCGTTTGGCAATGTCGATCTTCTTCTCGGGGTCGCTGGGGATGCCGTCCCGGTCACAGGTCAGACCCACTACGTTCCACTCTGTCCCCGCGATCAGAGGGAAGATCGTTTCGCACTTGGTTCCTTCTTCGTTGACGGAATTGACCATGCCCGGCTTGGTGACGTGGCCCTCTTCCAGAATCCGGGCCAGCAGATTGGCGTTGGGGCTGTCAACGCACAGCGGCACCTGGGAAACCGCCTGAATTTCGTTGATCAGCCATACCATCGCGTCGTATTCCAGCTCCGGCGACGTAGAGGGGGCGCAGTCAAGATAGTGCGCTCCTGCCTTGTCCTGGGCAATGGCACGATCCCGAATCGTCTGGGAATCTCTGGAGGCAATCGCAGCCTTAACAGAGGGGATCGCTCCGTTGATTTTTTCTCCAATGATAATCATATCAGCACGCTCCTTGTGTGTTTTGCTTGTCTATACATACAATACAACATGCACATCCCATTGTCAATCCCGAGGCTTCTTTTTGTATACCTGCATAAATTCGGCAGGAAAATCTTTGCTTTTTGACGAAAATCTTTTTTCAGAATTCCCTTCCCTTACTGTCCTGAATCGGTTATAATATAGTATCAAAAGACTATACAAGAGGTGTTGGATCATGAGCAGCAAGAAGGAACTTGTGGACGCCATGACGGAATTGAACGAGGAACGTGTTCTGGAAGTCGTCCAGGATATGGTATCCGAGGGAGTTAGTATGAACGCGATTTCCATGGCGCTGAATGCCGGCGTGTCCAATGTGGGGAAGCGTTTTGAAAATGGGGAATATTTCATTGCGGACCTGATCGTTTCCGGTATGATTTATCGGGACGCGCTTCGCATCATAACGCCAGTATCCACGGGAGAACGCCCTATGCCAATCGGCAGAGTCGTGATCGGTGTTGTGGAGGGAGATATTCACGACATCGGCAAAGATATTGTCGTCGGTCTGCTCCGGGCAGAGCGGTTTGAAGTAATTGATCTGGGCGTGGATGTCAAGCCGGAACGCTTTGCCTACGCCATTCGAACATACCTCCCGGATGTGCTCCTGATGAGCGGTGTTTTGACCTTCGCCAAGGATTCTATGAAAAAGACGATCGAATTGCTGGAAAAGGAACAGCTTCGTAAAAAAGTACCGATTCTGATTGGCGGTATGTGTACCGGCGAGTATCAGTGTCAGTGGATCGGCGCGGATGAATGGGCATATGATCCCCTGGAGACGGTTGCTTTCTGCAAAAACGTTATGGAGGCAAAGACCGTCCATGAATGAGAAAACCAACCGTGTGTATGAAACAATATACAAGGAAATCAGGAGCAAAATATTCGCAGGTCAATACCGCCCGGGTGATTTGCTCCCCTCCGAAAGTCAGCTGTGCAGCGAGTACTCTGCCAGCCGGGAGACCGTCAGAAAAAGTCTGAAACAGCTGGAACAGGAAGGGCTGATTTTTTCCCGTCCTAAGGTAGGCTACTTTGTCAGCACCCCCAATCACAGCAGCTTTACCATCTCCTTCCAGGAAGGAGCTGAAGGGTTTACCACCCATTTCTGTGATGTGCACGGCATCATGCCGGACAAGCTACTTCAGGAAAAGCTGGATATAGCCCCTGAGCAAAAAGTCATCGAGCTTTGCCAGCTTACCACAGATGCGAATGGAACACCGGTAGCTTTCGATATGAAATACGTTCCATATGAGCGGGCCTATCCTTCTGTGGAAAGTGAAATACGCTACGCAGTCCTGCCAGACATAACGCTTTCAAAGGTTGATTCCTTTGACTACTACACGACCATTGAGATCAGCGCGGCAGCTGCGCCCGAACGCGTCGCCGCCGCAATGCGGTGCGAACCAGGCGCACCCATGCTGCTGATCGAGAGGACCTTTATCCGCCAAGATCAGAAAAAATTCGGCTATTCCATGCAGTACTGCACCGGAGCCTTCGGTAAATTGCTTGGCTCCTCGGGCGTTGTGTTCAAACAGTGATCGTTTTTCGTAATAACGTGTCACATTTCGGCATCAGCCTTCCTTTACTTTGGCACTGCCATTGTATCGGAGGGCAGGAGAAATGTCGAATATGCCGAAGCCCCCCGGTTCCAATCAGAACCGGGGGGCTTACGCTTAATAGGTAATGTCTTTGATATAATACTAAAATCTAATAAAACAGTTTAATAATCTTGCCAGATATGATATACTGTATCAGGGCGATGAAAATGGCATCGAACTACAAATTCAGCAGTGAGGAAATAGCAGCAATAAAAGCTGCGCGCAAGGAGAATAAGGATAAACGCGCCGATGCAAGATTGAAAGCACTGGAACTGCGCGCGGAGGGGATGGAATCGGCAAAAGTTGCGCAGGCAACGGGGTTCCACCCGGCCTATATCAGCCGGCTTGTGGCAAAATACCGGGATCATGGATTAGAGGCAATCTCTGGGAACCACTATGGTGGGAATCACCGGAATCTGAGCTTCGAGGAAGAAGCCGCGATCCTTGCTCCCTTTAAGGCAAGAGCCGAGAAGGGAGAACTCGTAGAGGTCAGCGAGATTGAAGATGCATACCGGCAGGCGGTAGGCCACTCTATCGGCACCAGCCAGATCTATTATGTTTTGCACCGACATGGCTGGCGAAAGGTCATGCCCCGCAGCAGGCACCCGAAAAAGGCCAGTGAAGAGGTCATTGAGACCTCAAAAAAATTAAAACCAAAATCGAAGAACTGAAAAATCTCCACAAGGGCTGTGGAAAAGTGCGCCTTATGTTCCAGGATGAGGCCGGTTTTGGTCGAATCGACAAGCCAAAATACTGCTGGTGCATTACTCTGCTCCTGCAGTTCGAGAAATTTCACTCAAAAATTACAAGGCACTAGAGCGTATCTGAAAACGCAAAACGATCGTACTATTTCAATAAAACGCAGATAGAAGCAAGGTGAATGAAGGCGATAAAGAACACAGTCAGTTTGTCATAGCGAGTAGCAATCCGGCGAAAAGCTTTCAGGTTATTGAAGAAAAACTCCACTAAGTGCCTTTTTTATAGGTATGGAAGTCGCAGTGCCAAGGTTCGTTACAGCCGCTCTTTGGTGGAATGGTAAAAGTTATGCCGTGCAAATGCACATCTCATCGCCAACAACTAACCTTGCGTGGAAACACAACGGGGACAAGCACAATATTCTGAGGCACTTCCAGTGCGCCCGATTTATGCCATGCAGCTCCATCGCAACACAGCAGAATGGTATCCTGCGGAAATTGTCTGGATAATTACTTCAAAAACAGATTCATACAGGCAGTATTGCAATAGGGCATGACAAGAAAGCAGGATTCACCAGTCAGCGGCTCAACAGCGCCATAGGCATATCGATATTCACGCATGTGGTGGCATGGAACGCTGGGCCGGACACCTTTCTCACACCAGCAGTATTTGGGCTTGTTGATGCGGCCGAAACCGGCCTCATCCTGGAACATAAGGCGCACTTTTCCACAGCCCATGTGGAGATTTTTCAGCGTTTCGATACTGGTTTTAATTTTTTCAGGCCTCTATGACCTCTTCACTGGCCTTTTTAGGATGTCTGCTCCGGGGCATAGTCTTACGCCATCCATGCCGATGCAGGACACGATAAATCTGTCCTGAACTCATAGAATGTCCAACAGCCTGCTGGTACGCCCTCGCAATCTCGCTGATTTCCACCAGTTCCCCCTTTTCTGCCCGTTCCTTAAAGGGGGCAAGGATAGCCGCTTCTTCCTCTATGCTCATATTGCGATGATTGCCGCCGTAATGATTGCCGGAAATCGCCTCAATACCGTAATTTCTGTATTTGGCTACAAGTCGTGTTACAGAGCCAGCATGGAATCCCGTTGCCGCCGCAACCTCCTTGGCTGATGCTCCTTTTGCCCGCAGCTCTAATACTTTCAATCTGACCTCTGCTCGCTTGTCCTTGTTTTCTTTACGAGCCTGCTCAATTTCCTTGATTTCTTCCTCACTGAATTTATATCTGGATGCCATATTTATCACCCGGATATAGTATATCACATCACTGCAAGCAATTGCGTTGTTTTATTGAAGAATAGTATTATGCAAGAGATGGAAAAGAAGCCGGACTGGCTGCCCGGCCTCTTGCTCCAGATATATTGTCATAGAAATGGCATGAGGGGCGTTGATCACGTGGAAAGCGGCACATCGGCCCGGGTATTGGGGGCTGATGTGCTGCTGATTGCGCGGGATCCAGAACATATCTGCCGCAAATTTTCCCGGTCAGCGTGATGCTGTTATTTGTATGTTTTTTCTTCGGTCATTTCTTTGACCGCATCTGCGCGCTTGCGCAGCCAGAAGTATCCGCAGGCAGCCTCCAGGATCATTGTCACAACAAGAGAATTGACCGCTGGGATACCGATATTGGGGAACCACCATTTTGTGGAGACGCCGACAACGTAGCACGCGAGACTTAAGTAATTCCAGGACGCAAGGTGCGGCATCGCTTTTTCCAGAGCAGGCATCTTTCCGCGCCAGCTGACGATATAGTCGGCGATCACAACACCGGCCATGGGAGGAAACGCTGTGGCCAAAAAACTCAGCCATGCGCTGAAATACTTATACAGACCAAACAGTCCCGTAACAGTACCGATGACACCAAAAATGATCAGCAGTTTCTCGCGCTTGACCTTTGTAAAAATAGAGGCAAGGTTCAGAGAGCTGGAATAGGCATTTCCCTGAGCTGTTGACCAGATGTTCGCGAACAGGCCAATAAATGCCAACGAAAGCAGCCCCTGTTCCTTAAGAATGTAGGCGATATCATACTGCCCGTAGACAAGCATACCAACGATGCCAATCAAAAGCATAAACGGGCCGCAGATGCCAAGGCCGATCGCCATAACACCGGTGGTGGTTTTATAATCCTTGGAAAAACGCATCAGGTCGGGTGCCCAGGAGCAGCATCCGCATACACAGGAACCAACCGCAATGGTAATGAGCTGGGTCATGGTCGTGTCCGTTTCCTTTTGGATCGCGAAAATTCCGCCCTGGTATATGGAATGCGCGTCCTTAAGGCCGACAGCCACCGCTGTGATGCCAACCACAAAAACCGCCGCACACGCGAACATTCCGATGTAGTTCATCACCTTCTGGCCTTTCAGCGCGGAGAAAACCATGAGTGCGCCAAAAAGCAGAACGACTGGCCAGCGGGGAATAGCCGGAAACAGAACGTGAGTGACGTCTCCCATTAGGTAGCAGTTTATGGAAAACCAGCCGCACAACGTAACCGTGGTGAAAAACGAGATGAGCTTCGCGCCGTTTTTGCCGAAGCTGAACCGGCTGACAAGTCCGAAGGACAGGCCTGTACGCATGGATATGATCGAAGTTGCCATGGCAATTACGAATAGGATCGCGTAGCCAATGTAAACAGCGGCCATAGCCTGTCCGAAACTTGCCGCGCCGCTGGCGATCTGTCCGCCGGCACTCATGATCGTAACAGTGAATACATATCCGATCCATGTGAAGACCAAAGAACCAATGCTCCTGCGCGCGCTGTCAGGCACGGTCCCGGTACTGAACTCTGAATCTTTTTTCGCCGCAAGGGATTTATTTTCCGCCAAATCGGCCTACCTCCATTTCATATTTATTCATAACTTGCATAAATATACATCAATTTTCGAAATTTTGGGTGTAGTATTACTCCTGCGGTAAAAACCGCAGGAGTATACAGTTAGCCATGCATTTTTCAGGCCTCGTTGATTTCTGCCTTTGCCTGCTCAGCGGTCATGACCCTTGCAAAGCCTTCGCCCCAAAGATCGAATTCCATCTTATTCCAGGTCTCGGCGTCCGCACCGGCGTGAGGGAAGGTGCTGATGCAGTCGGCAAGCGCCACAACATTGAAGTCCTTATGATAGGCATCACGGATGGTGCTGTCTACACACCAGTTTGTGCAGGTGCCGCAAACGATCACGGTGCGGATCCCCTTTTCTCTCAGGATCGGTTCCAGCTCCGTGTGGGCAAAGCAGGAATAGGTGTACTTGGTAAAGTAAGTATCATCCCCGGTGGGAGCCAGGGCATCCGTGATCTCTCCGTCAGGCGTGCCGCGGCGGAGCTTACAGGTCCCATCGTCATTCAGCAGGCCCCGTTCCTTGTTGCGGAACCAGTAGTAATCATTGTGATACTCGGGATCCTGAACAAAAGCGGAAAGGAATACAGGGATGCCCTTGTCCTTGCAGAACTGCTTAAAATCCGCGATAACGGGGATCTGTGCCTTTGCGTCCGGCGTATAGAAGCAGAAGCCCTCATCGACAAAGCCTTTCTGCATATCCACAATGATCAGCGCGGTTTCGGACGGAACGATCTTAAAAGGAGAACTCCATTCCCAATATCTGGCCATATATTTAACCTCCAAATCACATAATATCGTTTGTATTTAAGATGTCAGCTCTTGTAATAGATCTTCGCGGGGGAATCCTTGCCGACCATGTTCAGCACGATACGGACGATGACCGCGCTGCATACGCACCAGACCTGAGAGATGCCCGGCAGACCGGCATATGCCAGAACAATACCCACAGCGACAGCCACAAGACCTCTCCAGTCCCACTTGATGTCGATCTGCTCAGCATTGGGATAGCCCTTGCGGTAGGTGTAGAGATAGTCAGCCATAAAGACGCCAATGATAGCAGGAACGCAGTTGGACAGGAAAATGAGGAATGTGCCGAAATACTGGAAGAAGTTCATAGCGGTCAGGATCAGCGCGATGATGCCGCAGATGACCGTCATCTTTTTGTGCTCAAGTTTAAACATATTGCCCCAAGTCAGAGCGCAGGAGTATTCGTTGCCCTGGGCGGGACCCCAGTTTCCGAAAATACCGATCAGCAGACCGGGGATCGCAAGGCCCTGCGCGGCCAGAACATAAGGCATATCGCCATATCCCGTCGCGATGGCGCCGATGGCACCGATGATCAGCATCAGGGGATTCAGGATCAGCATGAAGAGGATGCCAAGTCCTGCCGCGACCTTTGTATTCTTGGCAAATCTCATAAAGTCAGGGAGCAGAGAGCAGGCGCAGCCGATCCAGGAGCCGATGGCCAAGCCGACCAGAGAGCCGAAGGGCAGCTTAGAGGCAGGCACATAAGCCATAAGGCCGGACATACCGCCCAGGCCTCTGATGCCGATAAAAGCGGATACAAGGCCAAAAATGCCGATAACAGGAATGCAGATCGTGCCAAGCTTGCTCATGGCCTTCATTCCGAAAGCCGCTGTCGCGGTGAAAAGGATCACAGAGACGAGGCTCATTGCGTATTGCGGGATACCGGGGATAAAAGCGTTGATCGCGCTTCCCATCAGACCTGCGTCCACCGCGGTCCAGCCCAGCAGAGAGAACGCAAGGAAGAAGCCGATGATTTTGGATCCGTATTTTCCGTATGCGTAGTTGATGAGCTGACCAAAGGTCATGCCGGTTTTTGCCGCGGCGCAGCCCATAATGACCGCAATCACGGTGAGAAATACCGCGCCAACCGCGATCGCCATCAGAACTGTTTTGAAATCGCCGCCAAACCCCATGTTTGCGCCAGCCTGAAGGGATGTTGTCATGAAGATGAATCCGGACATCGCTCCGAATAGGGAGGTCGACTTCATCCTCTGATCCATGGGTACCGCCTGTGATGCAAACTGGCCGGTAGATTCTTTTTGTTCTGCCATTATTTCTACTCCTTTACTGATCTATTTCAGACATTTTTTCTTTGCGAAAAAACAGTTCTGACGGATATTATCTGCCGGCTTCCCCCACCGGCTGGTGGAAAACTGTCGATTACTGCCTTGCGCTCAATAGCCGGATGTGGTATAATATTTTTTAAGACGATACGGCTGAGACGTTGGCGATACGAAACAACAGGATGGAAAACCAAACGAGTTTTTTGTTCAAATTTCATAACTTTGATTATATTATTACCGCTTTTTTCTCTTTTTGCAATTCAGACAAAGAATCCGGTTATTCCATAACGGAATGATATGCCTGACAAAGGAGGTTATCATGAATTCTCAGATGATCAAATGCTTCAACGCGCTGTGCCAGACGCGTAATTTCACCAAGGCGGCGGATTCTTTGTATATGTCACAGTCCTCCTTCTCAAAATGCCTGAAAAGCCTTGAGGCGGAGCTTGGCTGCAATCTGATAGACCGGCGGAAAACGCCAATCAGCCTGACGGAAGCGGGCGAGGTGTTCGCGAAATATTCCGTCAGATTTGTCGAACTGCACAATGACATGATGACCGAACTTCAGCCGTATCTTGCGAACACGGAACAGCATTTGCGCATATCCGCCATACCTCTGGTCCTTGATTACGGCGCGGTCAGGACCATTACCTCCTTCCAGGCGATCACTCCGAAGCTCAGGATCGACTATTTGGAGTGCGATCAGGCGAAGACCCTCCAGTCTCTGGCAAATAATACTTCCGATGTGGGGATCGTCCGTATCGATACCCTGGATCTGTCGCTTTATGACTATGTGGTCATCTCTGAAGAAGAGCTGGTCGTAGTATGCAATTCCTCCTCGCCGCTTTCCAAAAAGGGAAGCGTATCCATTCGGGATCTGCGAAACGAACCCTTTATTACATTTGACCGGTCCTCCGAGCTGTACGCGTATGTGATCTCCGCGTGCGAAAGATGCGGATTTTTCCCGAAAATCGCCAATATCAGCAGCCGGGTGAATATCATGCTGGGGATGGTCAGCGAGAATGTCGGCATCGCGCTCCTGCCTGCCCAGCTTGCGAAAAAGTTCCAGTCCAATTTCCCGGTCTCCATACTTAAGCTTTCAGACCCCATTATCACCAAGACAGCATTCGTAAAGCTGAAGGCTTCCGTTGCGGATCAGACGGTCGTATCTGATTTTTGGAAGTATATACATGACACCTTCGACTAGGGGACCACAGGCAATCGCGCAGGATCCTCTGAGACGCAGGCGCCGGAAAACGCGGGAGGGACTTGTATTCAACCGCGTTTTGCCGTATAATTAAGGAAAAAGCAATGATATGGAGGGATCACTATGGCAGGAGCGCTGGAAGGAGTGAAGATCCTTGGGTTTACGCATTTTGCGCAGGGACCGTTCGCTTTGCAGCTGCTGGGTGATTTGGGCGCGGATGTCATCAATGTAGAACGGCCCGGTAAAGGGGACTTTAACCGTAGTTTTCATCAGCGGGAGGACATGGGAGGAGAAAGCCCCATTTTTCTGGCGCTGAACAGAAATAAGCGGAGTCTCGCGGTCGATCTGAAATCTCCCGAGGGCAAGCAGATCATCAAGGAGCTGGTAAAGGACACAGATGTTCTGGTGACCAATTACCGGGCCGGTGTGCTGGAGCATTTGGGCCTGGGCTACGACGAGCTGCGGAAGATCAATCCCGCGCTGGTATACTGTGAGGCACTGGGATATGGGGAGTCTGGCCCATATATCCACCTGCCGGGACAGGATATCATCGGACAGGCTATTTCCGGGCTGGTGACGATGGTTGGCCGGGATCTGGACGGAATGCCGGAGTCTGTGGGTATCTATGAAGTGGATATTTACAGCTCCATGGTCATCGTTGTGGCGGTGACCACGGCTTTGTATCATGCCCGGCAGACCGGACAGGGGCAGCGGGTCGCGGTGGATCTGCTCAGTTCGGCAATCCACCTGCAGTCCCAGGAGTTCAGCTACTATCTGAATACCGGCGAACTGCCGAAACGGGCCCACAACCATTCGGGACATACCCTTCAACCCGCACCCTACGGCATATACAGGACTTCGGACGGCTTTATGGTGCTGTCCACCAATGCCGGCGACCGGCCGGAACTACTGGAACAGATCCTGGATGTGGATACTCTGATACCTTTGATGGGCAGCGAGGAGAAAAATATGTGCAACCGGGAGGCGATATTCGAAATCGTTCAGGAACGGATCCGGGAGAAACCCACCCAGTATTGGCTGGATCGGTTCAACGCGAAGGGAATCTGGTGCGGAAAGGTCAATACCTATGAAAGCCTGAAAACAGACCCCCAGGTGCTTCACAATGGGATCATCCAGCAAATCCCCCATCCCAAGGCAGGCACATATCAGGCAATCGGCACACCTATCTACTACAGTGAGACGCCGCCGACAATCCGCCGGACGGCCCCCGCACTGGGAGAGCATAATGAAGAAATATTGAAAGAATTGGGCTACTCGGGGGAGGACATCGAAGCGCTTCGGGAAAAAGGCGTGATCTGACCTGCCTGGTGGAAAGGCGGAGCGTTTACATGAATGCCTTCGTTCGGAGCGAATGGGAGGTTTGCTGTATCAATAAGGAAAAGGGCGTGTTGCGGAATGCCGCAACACGCCCTTTGCTGTTTTTCGCACGCGCCGGCTAGCGGGATAACCGGCGGCCCGGTGAAAGCGTGCAATTGCGGACATACTGCCTAGGCGTACAGCCCTGGGTTTTTCGGAATGTCTGAATGAAGTAGCTCATATCCCGGAAGCCGCTGTCGTGGCAGGCCTGATCTATGGAGCCGGTGTGGATCAGGATTCGGCAGGCGTGATTGATTCGTACCTGATTCAGATAATTCAGGTAGGTTGTCTGGGTATTTCTGCGGAACCAAGTGCAGAAATAGTTTCGGCTGAATCCCACAACGGATGCCGCCTGCTCTAACTGGATCGTTTCGGCGAAGTGTGTCTGAGTCCAGTGGAGGATTTGATACAGCTGGGCATTCGGGGCGGGGAGCGGTTCCGTCTTAAGCCCCTCTTCCGGTGGAGTCTGCCGTTCCAGCAGGTCGAAAATTTCCAGGAGCTTCCGAATGCGTCCCAACGGGCGGTCATCCAACCGGATCATCTCCTGCACCAGGGTGTGTATAGCTTCAAAGCCCTCACAAATATGCGGGATAGCGTACACAGATTTGCCGCACTGCCGGAACAGTGTCTCGATATTCACAATCTCCCTCAGTGCTTCCGGCGAGACCTGAAGCACATAAATACAGCCCGTGCCCCGGCTGAAAGTGGTAGCGTGAACCGCTCCCGGCGGGACCGCGTACACAGTTTCGCCATCAATGACCAGCCGCTCATTTCCGATGACTACCTCGCCCCGAATATCGCAGCACAGTCCGATTTCCAAGGTGTCGGCGTAGTGTAGCGGTGCAATATCATCATTCTGGAAATCTTTTTTGCGTATCCGGTAGGGGCAGTCCTTGCTGAAATGCAGATTCTCCAAAAAGGTGACGGGTGTGTTTTTTCCAAAACAGATTCGTTGTTCCATAAATGTATCCTCAGCGCAAAGAGCGTAATATCGCAATAGTTCTAAATAACTTCATGGCTTGAAATATAGAGGAAAATATCCGATAATTTACCTGTAAACGAACGGAAACTATAATTTTTTCTAATACATAAAGGAGAACCTCTATGAAGAACACGCTGGATTTCATTACGCAGAATAAAGTGATCACCATTTGCCGCCGGGTTTACGGAGAGGACCTTCTCCGCCTTGCCGACGCGCTGTATGAGGGCGGCATCAAGCTGATCGAGGTGACCTATGACCAGGCGGATCCCGCCTGCACGGAGAAGACCTGCGCAAGCATCCGTGCGCTGTATGAACGCTTTGGGGACAATATGATGTTCGGCGCCGGCACCGTTCTGACACCGGATCAGGTCGTGGCTGCCGCGGAGGCGGGTGCCCGTTACATCATTTCCCCCAATGTCGACCCGGATGTGATCGCAAAGACCAAGGAGTTGGGGCTTGTTTCCATTCCTGGAGCAATGACTCCCTCTGAGATCCTCTCCGCCCACAAACTGGGCGCGGATATCGTCAAGCTTTTCCCCTCGGGCTATCTGGGCTTTGGATATATTAAGGACATCCTTGGCCCCATCAGCCACGTGAAGCTTTGTGCCACCGGCGGTGTTAACGAGGAAACCTGGGGCAGATACCTGGATTTCGGTTTCGTCGGTGCCGGGATCAGCGGCCGCCTGTGCGACAAAAAGTGTATCGCTGCCGGCGATTTTGGTGAGATCACCCGGCGCGCGAAGGCCTTTATGGATATTACCCGTGAGCACGGTTAAACCGAAAAAGGAGAACTTGCAGTCATGGAAAAGAAAAAGTTTGTAGGATTCGGTGAGATGATGGTGCGTTTGGCGCCTGCTGGTGTTCTGCGCTTTCCGCAGGCGGACAGCTTTACCGTAAACTATACGGGGGCGGAGGGAAATATGGTGATTGCCCTGGCGTACATGGGCATGCCCGCCGAAATGGTCACCAAGTTCCCCGATAACGACATTGGACGCTGTGCCTACCGGATGCTGCGGAAGTATGATGTTATGACCGATCACATCGCCTGGGGTGGTGAGCGCCTGGGCGTGTACTATCTGGAGCGCGGCGCTTCCCAGCGCCCCTCCAAGGTCATCTATGACCGAAAGCATTCTTCCATCGCGGAGGCGGTGCCGGAGGATTTTGACTGGGACGCTATTTTCGCCGATGCCGGCTGGTTCCACTTCACGGGGATCACCGTGGCTCTGAGCAGGAACATGCAGGAGATCTGCCGCCAAGCCTGCGTCGCGGCGAAAAAGCACGGGGTGAAGATCAGCTGCGACCTGAACTACCGGAAAAATCTGTGGTCTACCGAGGAGGCCAAGCGTGTCATGACACCCCTGATGGAGTATGTGGATGTGTGCATCGCCAATGAGGAGGATTCCGAGAAGGTTCTGGGGATCAAGGCAGCGGACACGGATGTGACCTCCGGAAAGCTGAGCCTGAAGGGCTATTCCAATCTTGCCGCTCAGTTGGCAGACACCTTTGGATTTGAGAAAGTCGCGATCACCCTGCGTGAATCCATTTCGGCATCCGTCAATAACTGGTCTGCCATGCTGTATGCTGACGGTGAGACTTATGTTTCTAAAAAGTACACCATGCAGATCATCGACCGGGTAGGCGGCGGGGACTCTTTCGCCTCGGGCCTGATTTATGCCTGCCTCAATGATTTTGATAATCAGAAGGCAGTAGAGTTCGCTGCCGGTGCAAGCTGCCTGAAGCACTCCATCGAGTTCGACTTCAACCTTTCCACGGTGGACGAGGTGATGAACCTGATCAACGGTGATGGCTCCGGCCGAGTCCAGAGATGACCTGCACTGATATGGATATCCCTACACTCCTTGGAGTTGAACCCTTTTCCTAAAGGATCAGCGGAATGCGATTTTAGCATTCCGCTGATTCCTTTTGTGCAGGATGTGCCTGGATGGTTGCAGCATATGCACTGTTGAGCAGTCCAAGAGCGGCAGAAACCATAAACAATGTCTCAATTCCGAGAGTTTGCCATATCCAACCGCCGAACAAAGCAATGAAAATGGTAATCACGTGGTTGATTGAGACACCGGTGGAAATGGCGGCTTTTGTCTCATCAGGACCGTCGGACAGCTCCTGTACATAGTTATTTGAGGCCATGGACGCAAGAGAAATAACCGCATCAAGAACATAGTTGACACAGCATACGACAAAAGCTATGTCTCTGGGGAAAATATGATGGGCAAAGCCATAAAAGAAGCATACCACAACCAAAATCAGCGTGTCGGCAACCATGACGGTCTTATAACCAGCCCAGTCAATGATTTTGCCGACCAATGGTGCGGCAAATATGCAGGCTGCCGCAGATATGGCAAATAGCAAGCTGATCGTTGCGGTATTTGCACCATAGAACAGGATAAGTACGTAGGGGCCGAAAGTCAGAAACACCTGCTTGCGGGCGCCATAGAACATTTCCAGCATATAATACCTGTTGTATTTTCTGCGGAAATAAAATCGTCGCTTGCTTTTATCCGTTTCGCTGCTGCCTCTCATTTTCAGGGAGGCAACGAAACTGAACGTTGCAAGTACTGCGGCCAGAGCAAAGAAAAGCCGATAAGGCTGTTCTTTGCTGGGCAAGGAGAAAAAGAAGGCTACCGACAGAAATCCGATCAGGGTTCCAATCTGGCTGACGGAATTTTGGATTCCCTGAGCTGCGCCGCCGTGGCCGGGAACGGCATATTGTAGTGACAGTGTACTTTTCATTCCCAGCTGAATATGTTCGCCCATAGCCACAACGGATATAGCAAGAATTGTAAGATTCCTGCCGGGAGAAATTACTGAGTGAATCCCAAGTCCTAGTAGAATAATCAGCGCACCGGACTTGAACATCGTCTCAGCGCTAAACATATAGCATACTGCAAGAATGAATACAAGCAGGATCCCGGTCATCTCCCGGAAGAATTCTGTGACCCCCCCCGGTCCATTTCACTCATTCTTACGATTTCTGCCAGGTAGTTGTCCAGAATACCCTTATAAAGTCCGCTGGATAGGCCGGTGATTAATACGCACGCCAGAAACACCCGGTAGCTGGAATTTGGGGCGAAGGTTTCTTGTAAGGAATAGCTTTTGTTCATATCCTACCTGCCTCTTTCATTCTGGCATGGACATGGGCTTGCCGCAGGCTGTGTTCAATTGGATCCGAACACCCTCCCGGGCGCTGGTGGAAATGGCGGTCATGGTTTCCAGAATGTGAAGCGCATATTGGCCGTCCGCTCTGGGGATTGTGCCGCCGGATATGGCCTCTGCCATATCGTGCAGCCCCAGCCCGCGGCTGTTGTCGCCGTAAGGGAAGCGGACCGGAACCTGCTCGTAGGTGCTTCCGGGTTTTGCCAACATGACCGGACCGCCAAAGCGGTTGGGGTCGGATACCAGAATAGAACCGGTTTCTCCGTAGATCTCCAGGTAGGGGAGCTTGGAGTTCCAGACATCGAAGGTCGCCGTAAAAGTCGCCAGCGCGCCGCTGGTGAACTGAAGAAGCGCGTTCACATAGGTGGGGACGTTCACCTGAATGATCTCGCCGTAGTGAGGTTCGGATGTGATGCGGCGTGTCGGAAAAGAGATGGCGTCCATGGCGGACACGGACGCGAAGGGACCAACAATGTGCAGCAGCGCTGTCAGGTAGTACGGACCCATATCCATCAGAGGACCGCCGCCCGGCTGATACAAAAAGTTCGGATTGGGATGCCAGGTCTCCACGCCCTGCTTGATGAGGTTCGCTGTGGCGCCGACGACCCGCCCAATGGCGCCGTCTTCCACCAGTTTTCTCGCGGTCTGGATCATGGAACCAAGGGGAACATCCGGAGAGCACCCCAGCCGCACCCCCTTTTGCCGGGCCAGCTCTACCAGATGCTGGCCCTGGTCAAAGGTGGCAGCCAGCGGCTTTTCACTGTACACGTGCTTCCCGGCTTCCAGCGCCTGACGGTTCACACTATAATGAGCCGCTGGCGGACACAGATCCAGCACAATGTCGATCAGGGGATCCTGCAGCATCTGCTCCATGGTGCTGTAGCGGCACGGCAGAGCAAACTGCTCTGCCCGCCGCCGGACATTTTCCTGATTCTGGTCGAATACGCCCCGGACTGCCAGCGCGTCGGAAAAGAGAGTCTGGATATTCTGGATGTAGATTTCCGAGATCATTCCACAGCCGACGATGCCCACTTGATAAATCGTTTTCATAGGTCAATCACCCAGATATGCCTTCTGAACAGCGGGATCCGCCAGAAGATCGGCAGAGGCACCCTCCAGAGTAATGTGCCCGTTTTCCAGAACGTAGGTATAGTCGCTGATGCCCAGAGCCTGCCGGGCGTTCTGCTCGATCAGCAGGATGGTCGTTCCGGCAGCGTTGATCTGCTTGATGATGCGGAACACCTGCTTGACGATCACAGGCGCGAGACCCATGGAGGGTTCATCCAGCATGATGAATTCCGGTTCGCTCATCAGGGCGCGGCCGATGGCCAGCATCTGCTGCTCGCCGCCGGAAAGGGTGCCTGCCTGCTGATTCCGGCGCTGGCCCAGAATGGGGAACATCTCGTAGATCTCCGCTTCTTTTTCTTTGAAGGGCTTTTTCAGCTTGCTGGAACCCATGATGAGATTCTCCTGCACGGTCAGCCCCGCGAACACCTTGCGGCCTTCGGGCACCTGCACGACACCCTTGGCCACGATCTTGTGGGAGGCCTTGGGGAGGACCTCACCGTTAAAGACGATCTCGCCGCTGCTCTGCCTTACCAGACCGGAGATGGTGTTGACAAGAGAGGTTTTTCCCGCGCCGTTGGCACCGATGACGCTGACGATCTTTCCGGTGGGAACCTGGATGCTGACATTGTGCAGCGCGTCAATGTGCCCATAGCTGACGGAAATATTTTTCACTTCCAGCATGGCTCATTCCTCCTCTTCCTCATCTTCGCCCATATAGGCTTCGATGACCTTGGGGTTGCTCTGGACTTCCTCGGGCGTGCCGTGGGTCAGCAGCTCGCCGAAGTTCAGCACGAACACTTCATCGGACAGAGTGGTGACCACCTTCAGCCGGTGCTCGATCAGCAGAATAGTCAGATCTCTCTGATCCTTGATCCGCCGCAGCAGCTGGATGAAGTCCTCGACCTCGACGGGGTTCAGGCCGGCGGCCGGCTCGTCCAGAAGCAGCAGCTTGGGATTGGAGGACAGCGCTCTGGCAAGCTCCACCTTTCGCTGCATACCGTAGGGCAGGCTGCCGGGGCGGTCATAGGCAAATTCCTTCAGGCCAACCAGATCCAGGCATTCCATGGCAATCTCGAAGTTCCTGCGGTCCTCCACGCGCTTTCTGGGCAGGCCCAGGATCGCCTCGAGCATCGTGTAGTTTGCCCGGGCATCCAGCGCGGACTGTACATTCCGGACATTATCTAGCTGGGAGAAAAGGCGGATATTCTGGAACGTGCGGGCCATGCCCAGTCGGGAAACCTCGTGCTGGGACAAATTGGTGATATCGTCGCCATCGAACAGGACCTTGCCGCTGGTGGGCTTATAGACGCCGGAAATAATGTTGAAGAAGGTTGTCTTGCCCGCGCCGTTGGGGCCGATGATGCTGGTTACGGAACCCTTTTGAATTTCCAGAGAAACATTCTGAACGGCCTTGACACCGCCGAAGTTGATGGAGACATCCTGACAGGTAAGGATACTGCTCATTTTTCTGCCTCCTTCATGGTTTTTCTGCCTCGGCCAACGACTTTCTTTTTCAGCCACAGGAAGATATCCTTGAATTCGTGTTCTCCGAACAGGCCGTTGGGGACAAAGTTGATGATCAGCAAGATGATAACGCACTGGATCAGAGTGCGCAGGTTGCTGGCGGTACGCAGCGCCTCGGTCAGTATGCTGAACAGTGCCGCCATCACCACGGAGCCAGACAGACTGTTGATACCGCCGACGAACACGATGCTGATCCATTCAATGGACTTGGCAGAGCCGAAAGAATTGGGATCGATAAAGGACGTAGCGTAGGCAACCATTGCGCCGGAAAGGGCGGTGAGACCGCCGGAGAATACAAATGCGGTCATCTTGATCCGGGTAACGTTGATGCCCATGGAAGCCGCAGAGATGGGATCGTTCTTTACTGCGATGCACTGACGGCCGAACTTGGAATTTTTGAAATTCAGCACCAAAAAGACCACGAGAAAAACAATCACAAAGCTAATGGGAAGGTTGATATCTCTGGGGATGCGGTTGATGCCCATGGCGCCGCCGGTCACGTTGCTGAATGTGTTCAGTACGGCGACTATGGCCTCGCCAAACGCCAATGTTATCATTGCCACGTAGTCTCCGCGCAGTTTCATGATGGGAATGCCCACAAGAAAAGCGGACAGCATGCCGACGGAAATGGCAATGATCACAGAAGGGAGGAAGGGAAAGTTGAACTTGGTTGCGAGAATGCCAACGGCGTAGGCACCGATGCACATGAAGGATGCCTGCCCCATGGAGAAGATGCCGGTCAGACCCATAAGGACATACATGGAAATGACTGCCACCATCGTAATCAACACGTTGAGAATGACTGTCGCTGTATAACTCATCTCATCATCCTCCTTAGACTTTTTCCTTGACAAATTTGCCACTGATTCCCTGAGGACGGAAGATCAGGAAGATAATGGCAAACAGGAAGGTGCAGGCAGGCTGCAGACTGGAACCGACGAAACTAGTCATAAAAACTTCCAGAAGGCCAAGCAGAATGCCACCATACAGTGCGCCGCTGATGTTGCCCAGTCCGCCCAAAATAGAGGCGGTCATTCCCTTCATGACCAAGTCTTTCAACTGGGGATAAAGCAGGAACTTCATGCCGCACAGCACACCCGCAATGGCTGCGAGCATACCGGATATGAAGAAGGTCAGTGCCATCACCAAAGAGACATTGATGCCCATGAGCTTGGCGGTGTCGCTGTCCATGGACAGGGCGCGGATGGAAATACCCATGCGGGTTTTGTATAGAATGTACATCAGAATCAGAATGCCTGCCGCGGACAGCCCCAGCATGATCATGTCGGTGACCGCGATGGTCAGGTTTTCGGTGATCTGGAAATAGCTTTTGGAGAAGAAGGCGGGATAGGAATAATAGCTGGAAGCAAACATCAGGATGACGATGTTCTGAAGAAGAGTGCCGAGGTTGGAGGAAGAAACGAAGAACAGCATGGAACTGCCCTTAGTCCTGCGCAGCCGCTCAAAACCGATCAGCTGTGCCAAACAGGACAGCAGGCCACCGAATATAACGGTAACAAGGATCATGGGGACAAAGCCCAGATTCCAGTTTTTGCAGACGATATACGCGAAGTAGGCAGAGACAACCATGACACCGCCGTGGGAGAAGTTAGAAAATTTCAGGACGCTGAAAATCAAGGTAAAGCCCAGCGCAATCAGAGAATAGACCGAGCCGAGAGCGATGCCGTTTATAATCAGCTGAATGTAGTAATATGTCATTGTTTCGTCCTTTCAAATGAACCAAATGAGCGGTAAGGTGCGGTTTCCCTGCACCTTACCGCTGAAAGACGTGGTTAATGAATACGATTCATCCAAACTCAGGGCTGCAAATAATCCTTGTACTCCAGGACACCATCGGTGATCTCATAGACAGCCATGCCCAAATCCTTGGGGGAGTGAGTAGTGCCGTCCTCGGTGTAGCTGTCGGTGCACAACAGGTCCAGATTGCTGATGCTGGCTTCCATGGCGTTCTTGATGGCATTGCGGTCATCGGAGCCGGCGGCTTCGATGGCGGCCTTCAGGATGTACATGGAGTCGTAACCGTTGACGGCTTTGATGGTAGCGGGCTCACCGAAGCGGGCCTCGTAGTTGGCGCAGAAGTCGTCCAAGCTGGGATCACCCATGTAGACGGAGGACTGGAAGTAAGCCTTGCTGACCACAGTGGGATCGTCCAGCAGGGACAGGAAGGGATCACTCATGTCCTGAGCGCCGACATAAGGAATGTTCAGACCAAGCTGGGCTGCCTGCTGGACCATGATGACCAGCTGAGCGGTGGGATTGGGCGTGCAGATGAACTCGGCGCCGCTGGCCTTGATCTTGGATAACTGCGTGGAGAAGTCCTGATCGGTGGAGTTGCAGGTCTGCTCGATGGTGATCTCGCCGCCCTTGGAGGTCCACAAATCACGGAAGCCGTTCATGTAGGCCACGGCGTAAGCGTTGGACTGGTCATAGAACAGCGCGGCCTTCTTCATATCGGTGTTCTCTGCCACATACTGGGCAATGATAGCTGCCTGTTGGGGCGCGTTGCACTGGCCGGTCAGGAAGCAGTAGGGATACACTTCGCCGGTGCCCTCGGTGTCCATAACGGCACGGGGGTCAGAGGGCATGCCCAGAACGGGGACACCCTTCTCGGTGCTGACCTCGATCAGGCTCATAAAGATGCCGCTGGCATCGGTGGTGATGACCGCGGAGGCCTTGTCCACGTCGGCCAGACGGGTGTAGGCGTTGATTGTCTCCTGACCGTCATTCTTGTTGTCGTAGATGATGTATTCGATCTGTCTGCCCAGGATGCCGCCCGCAGCGTTGATCTCTTCAATCGCCAAGGTAACGCCGTTGTTGATGGCGTTGCCGGTGACGGAACGGCTACCGGTGAGGTCGTTGATGCCGCCAATCACGATCTTATCGGCAGTGGACTCAGCAGGAGCCTGGGTTTCCGCGGGAACCTGGGTCGCTGCGGGAGTCTGAGTTGCCTCGGGGGCGGCGCTGTTGGTACCGCAGCCTGCCAACAGACTCAGTACCATGATAGTTGCCATTGCCATTGCCATTAGTTTTTTCATATTTTTTCCTCCTTGTTATTTCTTCAGACATTGCTGCCATGAATACGGTATTGGATATCAGAAGATACCGGCTTTGCTGAATCGATCAATATCCGGCTCACTGAATCCCAGTTCGCGCAGGATTTCGATGTTGTGTTCGCCCAGAGCCGGGGGCGTTCTGCGAATAGTGGGGGGAGTTTCGCTGAATTCAATGGGCGTTCCGATTGCTTTGAATTTACCGGCAACTGGATGCTCGATCTCCTTGATGATGCCATTGTGGATGATCTGAGGATCCTTGGGCAGGTCTTCGTAAGAATTGACCTTCGCACACCAAATGCCAACAGCTCTGAATTTCTCAATCCAGTATTCCGTAGGCTGGAGGACCAGGCGGGTCTCGATGATGGTGTGAAGCTGATCCCGGTTGGACATCTTTGCTTCATTGTCAGCCATCAAGGGAACAATCTCGTCGGAGCCAATCAGCTCACCCAGCAGACTGGGATTATCACCGGCGTTGGTAGAAAGCACCATCCAGCCATCCAATGTCTTGTAAACACCGTAGGGAGATGCCTGCAGCACGTGGCCTGAGTGGTTGTGAGCACGCTGGGGAACTTTTCCGGAATTGAGGAAATAAGCCAGTTCCTGAGACTGCATATGCACGCCGGAGCTGAGCAGATCCACGGATACCTTCTGGCCAATTCCTGTCTGCTTCGCGTAATACAGGGCGGACAGCATACCGATCACCAGCATCAGGGAGCCATACACATCCACCTCGTAGATGCCGCCAGCCACCGGTCGGCCGCCTTCGTCCGGACCGATCATCGTCGTCAGGCCGGACAGCGCCTGAGCCAGCAGGTCCTGACCGGGAAGAGAGGCATAGGGACCGGAGCTGCCGTAGCCCAGAGCCTCGCAGAAAACGATTTTGGGATTGATTTTTTTAGCTTGCTCAAAGCCGAAGCCCAGCCGGTCCAGTGCTCCAGCCCGGTAGTTCGTCATGATAACATCAGACTGCGCGATCAGCTTTTCCACGATCTCCCGGGATTCCGGCGCCTTCAGGTTCAGGGACATACTCCGTTTGTTGCGGTTCATGGCCAGGAAGAAAACGCCTTCGCCGCCCAGATTGTCCAGCTGCTGGAAATGGCGGTTAAAATCACCGCTTCCCTGACGCTCGATGTTGATGACCTCCGCACCCAGGTCGCCCAGCAGCTGCAGGGCGAAGGGGCCTTGAGCAAAGTGGGTAAATCCCAGGATCTTTACGCCGTCAAGTGCGCCTGCCATAAATCAGTCCTCATCCTTCGGGTCGCTGTCGGAACCGAAGAAGCTTCGGCGGCCGATATACTGCTTGTCCACATAGAAGATGACGGTCTCTCCTCTCTGGTTGAGGACATTGACATTCCATGTGACCACACCGAACTGCTCGTTCTTGATATCTTGGCCCACGACCTCTGTCTCACAGTGGACGGTATCACCGGGGTAGGTAGGTTTGACGAAGCGGACCTTGTCCATGCCATAGTGGATGGAGGGGACTTTGCTGGGCGTGATCTCCTTGGCGAAGAAGCCGTCGGCAACGCCAAGGATCAAGTCGCCCTGAAGGATGCAGCCGGTCACAGAAGGATGCTTCTCGCAGTACTGGGCATCCACATGGACGGGATGGGTATTGTCGGAACAGCCAATGAACAGGCGGATGTCCGCCTCGGTCATGGTGCGGCCGCTGGTGGTCTGCTTCTGACCAATGGTATAATCCTCAAAATACTTATATCCGGGCATATCGATCAATCCTTTCTATAGTACGCACTGTGAAGTATTATTCGGGGATGTAAACATTCTGCTCACGCAGGGACGCGCGGATTTCCTTCGCGTCCACCTGCTTGACATCAATGCCCTTCGCGGCGGCGATGGCGGCGGCAGTGCCGCAGGCCTGACCCATCAGCATGGCGGTGGGGATGACACGAAGCATTTCGATGGCACCCCAGTCTCCTGACAGGCAGCGTCCGCAGACCAGAAGGCCCTTGTTCTTCTTCGGCAGGAAGCAACGGTAGGGGATTTCCTTCAGCGGGTCGTTGGCATTGAACTGACGGTAAGGCGGCTGCGCTACCACGACGCGGTCTTCGTAATGGGCACCGGCGTGAAGTTCCTTGCGGGTGATGATGTACTCACCATCCAGCATACGGCTGCTTCTGACGCCCAGCTGGGGAGAAGTGTCCATAACGACGGCCTTTTCAAAGCCGGGGACGTTCTCCCGGAAGTAGGCCAGCGTCTTGAGCATTGCGTCACGGGTCTCCACTTCCACCTTGGCAAGATCCCGGATATCAATGGAACTGCCTGCGGTGGTGTTATTAAACCACACAACGTTATCGATGCTGCTCCGCATGTAGAAGCCCTGGGGAAGCTCGCCGAAGCTGTAGCCGCCCCGGATGCCGCCCAAAGCCTTGAGATCGTCGTTGATCTTCTTGCCGGTGGCGGGGTCCTCCAGATACTGCTCAGCACGCTCGCAATCTACGTTGCCCACCCGGAATACCAGGCCCAGAGGCAGATTTCCGATCCGGAAATCTTCACCGGCGGAAGCAAATACGTCGCCGTCACCGGTGCAGTCGATGGTGGTCTTTGCCAGTACTGCCAGACGGCCGGACTTGGAATCGAAAATCGCGCCCTTCACGGCGCCGTCTTCCACATAGGTTTTGGAGAACCAGGCGTGGAACAGGAGCTGGACGCCAGCCTCTCTTGCCAGGTCGTTTGCCACGCACTTCATCATTTCGGGGTCCAGAACGGGGCTGTAACGAACGATCTTATCCTCGCCGCCGGTGGAGCCGTAACGGCGCCATTTCATAATCTGCTCGATGTTATCGCTTCCCCAAACTTCCTTGGGAGGTTCGATGATGCCGTCAACTTTTCTCAGACGCTCGATAATCTCCTCCACCAGACCCTTAATGACCAGATTGCCCTTGCCGTCACACAGGCAGTCCAGCAGAAGCACGAAGCCGCCGGTCGCCATGCCGCCCAGGTAGCCGTAGCGTTCCATCAGGACAACCTTCGCGCCGCATCTTGCCGCGCTGACAGCGGCGCACAGTCCCGCGGGACCGCCGCCAACAACCAGAACATCCGCTTCGGCGTATACAGGGATCTCCTGTTTTTCTTCCACGATAAAACTGTTCATTTCGCTCAATTCTCCATTCTCGCCTTAATTATGCTCCGATGTAATCGGTTACACAGATACTATCACAAGCCTGCGGAAAATGCAATTCCTAAATTGATTGCGCCTATCATAATCTGCATTATTTATGATTTTAACGTTTTTAAATTGTGCATAATGACCACAAAGTGGAGAGGAAACAGCACTCTGGCTTCCCTTCTTGACACCCGAAATTGAAAATAATGTAACCGATTTCATAATGTGAGGGAGGATATTACATGGATAGAGGAGAAAAATATCTGTAGGAAATGCTGTGTTTGCCTTCTGAAATTTGTACATGATGTTTAAAATTACGCCTGTTCTTGACTTCTCGTAGGCAATACTATATAATATTTACGAAAGGAGTCTTGATGGCTGTGAAATAGGATACGCCATCTGGTTTCGCGGTTTCAGGTGGATTCACGGCAGATGATTTGAATCTGCGATGTAATGCATTCAATTTTTGGGATGAAAACCAATACAATCAAAAGAGAGGAGACTGCAATTCGGTGAATATCAAGGATATTGCTCTACTTGCCGAAACCTCCGTGGCAACTGTTTCGCGCGTGATCAACAACGAGGACAATGTATCTCCCGAAACGAAACGGAGGGTACTGGAAGTCATCGAAGCAACCGGCTACCAGCCAAACATGGTGGGCCGCGCACTTCGGTCCCAGAAGAGCCGAAAGGTACTCGTTCTTCTGCCCTCTATCGCAAACCCGTTTTACTCCCGGGTGCTGGAGGGCGTGGAAAATCGTGCCCGTTCGAGGGGCTATGATACCATCGCCTGTATTGCCCACCGGGACGCAGCGGTGGAAGCACAGTATCTGGACTTGCTGAAAACCAAGCAGGTGGATGGGGCAATCAGCTTTACGATCGCCATGTCTGAGGAAAAACTCCAGCTTATCTCGAAAGATTATCCCTATGTCCAGTGCGGCGCCCGGACCCATTCGCCCAATATTCCCTGTGTGTGCATCGACAATGTGGCAGCCGCGCGGGAGGTTGTTTCCTATTTTTTTCAGACCGGTCACAGCCGCATCGCATTTATCAACGGCGCCTTTTCCCGAACCTACGAGGTGGAACGGGAGCAGGGCTACCGTGAAGCACTTACCGCCCATGAGCTTCCGTTCCGCAAGGAATACATCTGCTGCTGTGATTACGATGTGATGGGCGGCTACTACGCCTGTGAGAAGCTGATGACACTGTCGGAGCCGCCCACGGCACTCTTTACTTCCAGCGATAAGACTGCCGCTGGTGCGTGTAAATATCTGCTGACCCATGGCAAACTCCCGGGAAAGGATGTCGATGTGATTGGATTCGACGGCACGTTCCTGTCTGATATGTGCACACCCGCCATCTCCTCGGTAAAGCAGCCTGGCTATGATATGGGAAAAACAGCTTTCGACTTGCTGTATGAGCGCATCGCCGACCCCCAGTCTGTTGTCAAGCGGATCACCATGCTCCATACGTTGGTACACAAGGAGACGACCCATCCTTTGCCAAAAGTAAAAACCAAATCCGCACCGAAAGGAGATCCAACATGATTGTCGATACACTTGATAATATCAATTTTTACTTCGGAATGTCCAAAGAACTGGACGCCGCACTTTCCGTATTGAAGCACTATAACCTCTCTCTGCTGGAGCCGGGGGAATACTTCGATTTTCCTATCTCCGGCTGCAATACGCTGCTGAAGATCCTGGAACCGGAAATCGTTACAGATGAGAATGCTATTCCTTGGGAGTATCACAAGAACAGGATTGACGTGCAGTGCGTTCTGAAGGGCGGGACCGAGCTGATCGGTTATGCGCCCCGGAATAAGCTGGACGGGTGGGAATACGATGAAGCCTGTGATACCGCCTTTACCACCGCGAAATGCAATTACCTGCCTATCCGAATGGAGGAATTCGATTTTGCGATCTTCTTCCCCCAGGATGCCCACCGAAAGATTCAGAGCGCCGGCACCCAGGGATACCGCAAGCTGGTATTGAAGGTCCCTATCAGCGGTTTCCGGCTTCCGAACAATCTGTGATATGCTCAGTCAGAAAGAGAGGTGCCCTGTGACCTACATTCCGTCCCCTGGCCGATATGAAAAAATGACTTACCGCCGCTGCGGACGAAGCGGCCTGATGCTCCCGGCCCTGTCGCTAGGCTTGTGGCACAATTTTGGAGACATCACCCCTTTTTCCACGCAGCAGAGCATTCTGCGTACCGGCTTTGACTTGGGTATCACGCACTTTGATCTGGCGAACAACTATGGTCCCCCTTATGGAGAAGCTGAAAGAAATTTTGGTATCCACATGGACCGTGATTGGCATACCCACCGCCATGAGCTGGTCATCTCCACAAAAGCAGGCTACGATATGTGGCCGGGGCCTTATGGCGACCATGGCAGCCGAAAATATCTTATCAGCAGTCTGGACCAATCTCTCAAACGGATGCATCTGGACTATGTGGATATCTTCTACCACCACCGGCCGGATTTTGACACGCCTATTGAGGAGACCATGGGCGCACTGGATCAGATCGTCCGCAGCGGCAAGGCGCTGTATGTTGGAATCTCAAACTATTATAATCCCCAGCAGGCGAGGACTGCCATCGAAACGCTACGCGCGATGGGAACACCTATGTTGATCCACCAGCCCCGGTATTCCATGCTGAGCCGGGTTCCGGAGCAGGGGCTGTTTGATGTGCTTCACGAGGAGGGCGTGGGCTGCATTGCCTTTGCGCCGCTGTGCAACGGCATCCTGACCGGAAAATATCTGAATGGCATTGCGGCGGATTCCCGCGCTGGCCATGATCCCAGATATTTAAAGCCGGAGATGATCACACAGGACCAGCTGGAGATTGTTCGCCAGCTGCATCAGATTGCACGGGAACGCGGACAGTCCATGGCGCAGCTGGCAATTCAGTGGGTCCTACAGAATTCGGCGGTCACCAGCGCGCTGATCGGGGCCAGCCGCCCCCAACAGGTGATCGAGAATGTGCAGACACTGTCCTTCCCGGAGCTGTCCACGGAAGAACTGGCCCGCATTGACACGATTCTGGCGGGCGAGGCATTCTGATACAATTCGCGCAGTATAAGCGAAAACGCTGCGTTCCGTCATGGGATACGGACGCAGGATGAATTCCGATTCCCGGTGCTGTATCTGCTCCACGGCACGTTGGATGACCGAGCCATGGGAGTCTGCCATACCAACGTGAGCAGTATGCCCATTACCGACGAGCGCCCTGAACTACGGATGTGCCCCTTCCTCTGGCACTCCTGGGCATAGCCCTGTCCGGCTAGGGGGGACTGGTGTGCTGTAGCCTGTGGGACAGAAAAAGCAGGGATAGCCGAAACGTCTATAAATTGAAATTTTATGATGCACTGAAAATGCCTGTTTTAGGTATTTTCCAGTTGAGTAGTCTCATGGGAAAATTGTTATACTCCTTCTGTCGGACAGCGAGCTGTTTCTCGAAATCCTCAAAAGAGTAGAAGGTATGGCTGGCATAGAACTCCTCATTGTCTTTTCTGTGACTGCGTTCTATTTTCCATTGAGCCTGGGGGCGAAAAGCCGAATCTATTTGTGCCGGATACCAAACTTCTCCAGTGTCATTTCGAATAGAGTGGGTTTCTTTTTCTTGCTGTTACCCATTTCATTGGTAAATTCCGGGCCATTGTCCGTTTGCACACACTCAAGGGGACAATCCCAAACTCTTTTTGCTTGTTGATAATATAGCCGTAGGGCGCGGCACACAGCCACTTCCCGTCCACCTGCCGCCGCCGAATGACATTTTTCACCTTTTTGCTGGTATCGGTGACGGGCATCTCGTTGATGAGAAACTGGAACTGGATTTTCAGCCAGTCGTCGTCATTGGGAAAGTCGATGTTGTCCCCGATGGAGATAATGCGCACCCCCGCATCCCGCAGATCCTCCAGTTCTACCAGCCCCCGGCTGTTTCGGCGGGAAAACCGTGAAGAGTCCTTCACCACCAGAATGCCGTACCGGTGGCTCATAAGTCCCCGACGCATGGCCTGATACCCTTCCCGCTGTTCAAAGGTATAGCCGGAACGGTCCCGGTCCTAACAAAAGGTCAGAGTGCTCCCCGGGAATCTATGGTTTACATAATCCTCAATGATGGATTTCTAATTCTCGATGGACACATTGTCCCGATCCAGTTCGTCGTCCACAGAGATCCGGCAGTAACCCGCTATGTCAAAATGCTCAATCATGGTACACCTCCTGTGCTGATAATATCTAAATTAATTTTACTATTTACAGATAACATCTGTATATCGTGAATTAGAAAAATGCAAGAACATTTTTCTGCGGTCATCCAAGAATAGCAAAAGCTGCCGCACGCAGGACACTCGTGCTGCAGCTTTTGCATAGGGATTACAACTCCATCTGGGTAGCCTTCTCCTTTTTCTCCCGCTGGACAGCCAGCTCAGCGCAGCGCTTTTTGTTGTAAGCCAGCAAATCCAACGTGCTCCTCTGCAAGTCCTCTTTCCCGGAACGGAAGACGGCAACCATATATTTCTGCTTCTTCCATTGGGCATACATGAGCTTCAGGCGCTCCTGCACGGCGGCGTCCTCAGTTTCCTGCCGGGTCAGCCAAATCTGAACCAGTTTCTTTGCATTGTCCTGAATGATCTCCATATGAATGCTCCTTTTCTCCAAATTATTTCCAGAAGTTTCTTTTTTAATGCGAATAGCTTAACCAGTCGCTTTCTGACGAGCGCTTTGTTTGATACGCTGAAAAATGCCATCAGAGGACACTGGGATAAAATTATCCTTGACAAATCCCGTGCCAGTGTACACACTGGCGTGGCAATCTCCATCATTGGAAAGGAAGATTAGAAATGGCTAGAATCATTACCTTCGGCGAGCTGATGCTGCGGCTTCAGCCCTACAACTACGAGCGTTTTGTCCAGTGCGATCACGTAGAGTTCACCTTCGGCGGCGGCGAGGCCAATGTGGCCGTGTCTCTGGCGAACTACGGCATGGATGCCGCTTTCGTCACCAAGCTGCCCGCCCACGCCATCGGTCAGGCTGCTGTCAACTCCCTGCGCCGCTACGGTGTGGACACTTCCGAGATCGTTCGCGGTGGTGACCGTGTGGGCATCTACTTCAACGAGAAGGGCGCTTCCCAGCGCGGCAGCGTCTGCATCTATGACCGTGCCCACTCCGCCATTCAGGAGGCCAAGCCCTCCGACTTCGACTGGGACAAGATTTTCGAGGGTGCTGACTGGTTCCACTTCACCGGCATCACCCCGGCTCTGGGCCCCAATGTCGTTGAAATCTGCCGGGAAGCCTGCAAGGCCGCCAAGGCCCATGGCCGCAAGATCTCCTGTGACCTGAACTACCGCGGCAAGCTGTGGACCCGTGACCAGGCCCGTGCCGCTATGACCGACCTGTGCCAGTACGTTGACGTTTGCATCTCCAACGAAGAAGACGCCAAGGATGTCTTCGGCATCGAGGCTGAGGCCACCGATATCTACGGCGGCTCCCTGAACCACGAGGGCTACAAGAGTGTTGCCAAGCAGTTGGCTGACAAGTTCGGCTTCGAGATGGTGGCCATCACCCTGCGTGAATCTCACTCCGCTTTCGACAACGGCTGGTCTGCCATGCTGTACAATGTTGCAAAGGACGAGTACTGCTTCTCCAAGAAGTACGACCTGCACATCATCGACCGGGTCGGCGGCGGCGACTCCTTCGGCGGCGGCCTGATCTACTCCCTGCTGTCCGGCAAGGACACCCAGGCGGCAGTGGAATTTGCGGTTGCGGCCTCTGCCCTGAAGCACTCCATCGAGGGCGACTACAACATGGTCACCGTTCCCGAGGTGGAGAAGCTGGCTGGCGGCGACGGCTCCGGCCGGATCCAGAGATAATTCTCCTCCTTATAATAAATCGGTCAGCTTCGGAAGAGGCTGGCCGATTTATGTTATCCATATTTGATTCCACTGCGGACCCAAATGAATTATGGCTGCGTCATGTCTGCCCCATGATTTGAAGTGGTAAAACAGTGGTAAAATGCGATTCCAAAAACCGAAATCGTCTAGGGAATCAAGCACTCTTCACCTCTACAGCAATACTGCCGTGGCAGATGAACAGTATCCTTATCATTGCAAAATCTCTCCCTGATAAACCACGATTTGCTTAGAGCCGCAATGACTTTTCGGTTTTTGCATCTTCCGTGTCATCGTGTATTATCGTGGCTCTTCGTGGCATATTGTTTTACGCAAAAGTAGTAAATCTGGTAGTAAACCACACCCCTTTACTACCGGCCATACTACCTATGGCAGACAAACATTTTTACGCTTCCGCAACCCGGTCAAATTCCGCCTTGGCATCGTCAAAGGTCAGGTGGGTGTAGGTGTTCAGCGTGACGCTGATATCCGAGTGACCCATGATGTACTGCAGGGTTTTGGGACTCATGCCACTTTTTGCCATGTTGGAGCAGAAAGTGTGCCGGCATACATGGGGTGTGATCTTCGGAAGCTGTACTTTATAAATGCTGTTGTACTTGTTCAGGATATGCTTGAAGTAATGCTCCCAATGGAGGGCAACCATGGGCATCCCGTTCTTGTCCAGAAACAGGAAGCCCGTATAGCCGTCGATGATCGGCTCCTGCTTCGGAGCCTTTCGGTTGGCGATCACCCGGCGAAAGCATTCCACAACCTGCTGGCTCATGGGCACATACCGCTCACCGCTTTTGGTCTTGGTGTCCTCGATGATGTACTCCATATCACGCTTGCGCTGAAGCTGGTGATCTACCCGGATACGCTTGTTCTGGAAGTCGATGTCCGAAATGGTCAGCCCGCAAAACTCGGAAATCCGCAGCCCGGTATGGAACAGGATGTAGATTCCGTCATAGTATTTGCGGTAGCAGTTATCCTCCTGAATGAACTTGAGGAATGCCCGCTCCTGCGCCCGGGTAATGGCTTCTCTTGTCACGCTGTCGTTGACAACCACGGTAGCCAGCTCAAAGCCAAACGGATTCTTGCGGATCAGATCATCCTGCACCGCCATCTCAAAGGACGGGCGAACAACACCCCGAACCGAGTGGATGGTGCTGTAACCCCGACCATCCTTTTGTAGCTTAATGAGCCATGCTTTGGCATCGGACTGCTTTACCTTATCGATGCGCAGGCTTCCGAAGGCTTCCTTCTTGAGAATGCCCACCACAAAATTGTAGTTGGCCTGGGTGTTGTGCCGGACGTTGACCTTCAGTGACAGGTACTTCTGCACCAGCTCCAGTACGGTAAGGTTTCCGCCGTTGGGGACGATCTGGTTGAACAAATCCTGCTGAATCTGCCTTTCTTTTTCCCGCAGAGACAAATCCCTCGGCTTCCCTGCTGGTGCCCGGTCATTTTTGTCCAACCTCCAGCTGTAAACAAATTTGGTTTCGCCATTGATGTCTTTGTACTTGTAAGCATATCTTCCATCCTGGCGCTGGCTCTCTCCGTTGTGCAAAATGCGGTTTCGGTTATCCCGCCGCTTTTCGCTCATAAAAAACGCTCCTTTCCATGAAGAGAGCTCCGATATGATTGATGAAAGTATATCATATCGGAGCTCATTTTACTACTTTTTCTTTTCCGTTCCGCCAAATTCCTATGGCAGAATGTCAGATGACAGACGCGGCATTCAGGTATTCCTCAAAGAGTTTTCGTTTAATCATGACCCGATTTCCGCTGGTCAGCAGGAAATTGGCATCCATGTTTTCGTCCACGATCTGACGCATTTTCTTATCCGCAGAACTTCCAGCAGATTCCCCACCTTTTTGCCCGGCCCGGTGGTGACATAGTCCTTGATGCTGTCGTAGATCTGCTTTTTCAGCAGGCCCTCGTCAGGCACCAGACCGTCCTTCGTAAAGAACGCACCGCCCACGCTGATCATGGGATGGGTCTGCAAAAAATCCCGGCAGAACAACACCTCGTTGATCGTTTTGTCGTCCACCCATTCAGGCACAAGGCTGGTATTTTCCGGCATAGCTCGGTTCCTCCTTTCTTCTTTCTACATAGGCTTGCAGTTCGTAGATACTCCCATCTTTCAGAAGCATTCCAACCACCCGTTCCCGGAGTGCCGGGGTGCCGTCAATCAGGGCATCCAGAAACGCATTGACGGTTTCTTCCATCTGGCAGCTTTCCACAAAGCGGTCATCCATTGGCTCCCCCGGTGCAGCAGGCTCATAGCGAAGACGCCATATCCGCAGCAGCCGGAGATAATCCCGCAAAACAGAAATGCAGAGCCGTTCCAAATCTGGACGCGGCTCTGCATGGCGTTTGGGGATATTGATTTCCGTTGGTGATCTGGACGTGATGCCGAAGTCCTCGGCAAGTTTCTGGGCGGCATCTTTGGGGCTGATGCCGAACAGCTTGGCGGTGAAGTCAATGACATCACCGCTGGCATGACAACCGAAGCAGTAGAACCGCTCGTCCAGTTTCAGGCTGGGTTGGTAATCTGCATGGAAGGGGCACAGTGCCATTCCATGGGCGTTCACTTCCAGCCCATACCGTTCGGCGGCCTGTCTGGCTGTCACAGATTGTTTTACGGTTTCAAAAATTTTCAAGCTATCTCTCCTTCGTTGTTATTGCAATTCGTTCGATTCCGTGATAGAATATACGAACACTTGTTCTAAGGCTGTAATCCTGCAATGGCTCCTTTCCGACACAGATAGTTGCCCCTTGGGGCGTGTCTGGATTACCCCCTCACTAATAGGAGAAAACAGAGGGGGAAATCGGAACCATTGGCAGAAAAAATTTCAAAAAAATTTTTGGAGGTGACCGGCATGGCTGATCTGGAAACCGCATTGGAGCCGGAGGGCACACGGAGGAAACTGAAACGGGAGCTTCGCGCGGAAGCCATGACCCGTTTGGAAGAGGCGGCCCGCACAGAAGCGGACTTTGAGAATGTGGTCGCCTGCTGGGACAAGCTGGATGCAAACCGGGAACGGAAAGAACGGTATCACGAACCGATCCAAGGGGATATGGCGATGGAGTACGAACTCAAGTACAATGGCAAGCTCTTCCCGGAGTGGATGTGCGGTGCCAATTACACCTCTGTCCGGCAGGGTCGGTATCTGGATATGGTCTTCAACTGCCCTCATGAGCTGGGCGAGATGACTGGGTATCCGATTCTCTCCAAAACCTTTCAGGCGCTGGATGTCGAATACAAATCGCTGCTTTACTTTATGGTCGTTCGGGATTGGACACCGCAGACCTATGCGGCGGCGGTAGAACAGACGGACAGAAATGTACGAAAGAAAATGGCCCGCCTGATGAGCAGGATTCAAAAAGAGTTGTACACGGAGCTGTCTGGTAAGTCCAATCTGAGCCTGAGAGAAAAAGAGTTTTTGGCTGAATATGAAAAAGCCGCCCTTGCGGACGGCGAGAAGGAGAGGTGCACGGCATGAAAGACCTGTTCAAACACGCCAGCTCAAGCTGGGTAAGATACGACCGATACGAATGGCGGAAAGACAAGAACGGGAAATACTACATCACCCCGGCACCCAACGCCATGCCAAGGATTTATGACCCGCTGAAGGAGTATCAGCAGATGGTGCTGGATGCGCTGAACGTGGGACTGATGATCCGCACTTCCTCCAAGTGAGAAATCCGGGAAGCCATTATGGAGTTTGTCACCAAATACGGTTTGCTCGGTCTGATGACAGCGCTGCCTACAACACCCTCGTTTATTGATTACAAAGCAGTCTACCTTCCTACGAACCATTTCATCCGGGAGGAAGTGATGGACACACAGAAATACCTTTCCTATTTCTTCCCCTTCGAGAAGCCAGACTTTTTCAAGAATGGGAAAGACTCCCTCTGGAATATCAACGGCGACCGCACCATGATCGCGCTGGCAATGACATTCCGTAAAGAGCCGGAGGCACAGGTCATGTGCTTCATGCGTAACTACGCGGAACGCTACGACTGGTTGGAGCAGACCTTTCAGGACTGGTCCTTTACCTTCCTGAGCAGTTTCCTGTTCTATGAGGATGACGAGGAAATGGACGAGGACACCCGTAACATTTACCGGCAGGGTATGGCGGCGTTTGGAGGAATCGCACCGAACTACCACATCGAGTTATGGGAGCGGCCCACCATTGTGTGGGATTTTCATTCCCTGCTGCTGGCGATCCAGATGATGTTCAGCTTCATGCTGGCAGACGAAACCTCCAGCTTGAAGCTCTGCAAAAACTGTATGAAGGCATTCTTTGCCAAGGACAACGAGGAAGATTTTTGCTGCCCGAAGTGTGAAGCGGAATACGACGAGGACGGGGAGTAACGTCGCTGCGGCGGGACGGGAGTTGATATACCTTTTGCTCCCCCGGTGATGCCGCTCCATTGCGAGGCGACCCTGCGCTTCTCCTCTCCATTTCGCGACACCACCTACACCCGAACAGGCGGATTTTGCCGAGGGGCAAATCCTGAATTTCAGCGCGTGGCGCGCCAAAATCCGCCTGTTCTGTGCTGACGGAAAGTGCTTGTTCCCGCCCCGAACAACCCCTTTCCGCCACCCACGGTCGCCAAAGGTATAACACACTAGACTTTGCAAACAAAGTCGTGTGCCACGAAACCGCCGGTTTCTTTGGATTCTTCCTGCCAAGGCAGCGCCGCCGCCTTTGGAAACCACTGCCAAGGAAACGCTGTCCCCTTTGTATCCATAAGCCAACAGGGCGCTCCCCGCCCCTATTGGATGACCCAAGGCCAAAGGAATTGCCGTCCCTTTGGATTCCCAGCCCGTTTTAAAATGAGTACCCACAAAGGGAAAATGGTTTGTGGGTATTCATTTCAAAACGAAAAAATCCCACTTATCCAATAAAAATATTATGTATACTGGCAGCAAATCTTTCCCAAAACCATTCTCCGTACTGCGTTCTTCCTACAGAACTATCTATATTACCCCCTATATAAAGTAATTTACCCTGCAGAATGCGGAACCGGAACACATTTAAGCAATTCCGGAGGACACTTTTACGGTGTCCTCCGGATGATTGTTGGTAATCCTTTAAAGTCCTGCGCAGCAGGACTCAACATAAAAATGTGATAATTTGCCTTAATAGCCTTTCGAGGTCTTTACGAATGGGGCGCTGTGGAGTAAAACGAATTCCCGTAGGAACGGAGGGAATTCACTTTCCATTGTCTCTATTACATAACACTCAGAGTCTTGCCACGCCGGACTTTCTGGCGGCATCTGCCACAGCCTTTGCCACGGCGGGGCCTACCCGGGGGTCAAAGGCAGCGGGGATGATGTAGTTCTCGTTCAGCTCTTCATCGGTGATCAGACCAGCCAACGCCTCGGCGGCGGCCATCTTCATTTCCTCGTTGATGTCGGAAGCACGGACATCAAAGGCACCCCGGAAGATGCCGGGGAAGGCCAGCACGTTGTTGATCTGGTTGGGGTAGTCGCTGCGGCCGGTGGAGACCACCTTGGCACCGCCGGCCTTGGCCTCGTCGGGGAAGATCTCCGGGGTGGGGTTGGCGCAGGCGAAGATGATGGCATCCTTATTCATGGCAGCCACCATTTCCTTCGTCACCATGCCGGGGGCGGACACGCCGATGAACACATCCGCGCCCACCAGCATGTCGGCAAGAGAGCCGGCCTTCTTGTCAAGATTGGTGGCCAGAGCCATTTCTTCCTTGATCCAGTTCAGGCCATCCCGGCCTGCGTAGATGGCGCCCTTGCGGTCGCACATGGTGATGTTTTGGAAGCCCGCGCTCAGCAGCAGCTTCACAATGGCAATGGCGGCGGCGCCGGCGCCGGAGGTGACAATTTTCACATCCTCCTTCTTCTTGCCCACGACTTTCAGCGCGTTGGTCAGACCGGCAAGGGTAATGACGGCGGTGCCGTGCTGGTCGTCGTGGAAGATGGGAATGTCGCACTTTTCCTTCAGCTTCCGCTCGATTTCAAAGCACCGGGGGGCGGAGATATCCTCCAGATTCACGCCGCCGAAGGAGCCGGAAATCAGATACACCGCGTTGACAAATTCGTCCACGTCCTTACTCTTGATGCACAGGGGGAAGGCGTCCACATCGCCGAAGGCCTTGAACAGGGCGCACTTGCCCTCCATGACGGGCATACCCGCCTCGGGACCGATATCGCCCAGGCCCAGCACGGCGGTGCCGTCGGTAATCACGGCGCACAGATTGTGCCGCCGGGTCAATTCGTAAGACTTGTTAATATCCTTCTGGATTTCCAGACAGGGCTGGGCCACACCGGGGGTGTAAGCCACAGACAACTCGTCTTTGGTGGACACGGGAACCGTCGCCACTACCTCAATTTTACCCTTCCATTCCCTGTGGAGCCGAAGGGATTCTTTTGCATAATCCATTGTTCATTTCTCCTTTAATAGTTACCCTTGAAGACGTCTTCCTTGACAGGCGGGCGGTAGTCACCGAAGTAGGAGCCAAAGTCCACGCCCAGATAGTTGCACAGATCCAGAACCTCCACCATGGTGTTGTCGTTGACGGGGACACCATTCTCCATAATGCGCTTGACAGCAGCCACTTCCTTTTCGCCGTGGGTGTAGATCCGCTCCTGACCGTCGGCCTTGGGAGCGTCCCGCAGCTCCTGCAGGAAGGTGGAGAAGTGCTCCTTGATGGCGGCGGGATCGCCGAAGAAGGCGGAGTTGATGGCCATGAAGCCGTGGCAGATTTGGTCCTTGCCGCCGGTCATGCAGTAGTTGGAAGTGGCGCCCATGGACAAAACGGAGGAGAATATCTCGCACAGCATACCGTAGCCGTAGCCCTTATGGCTGCCCAGCTGCTCCGTGGAGCCGCCCAGAGGTATGATGCCGCCGCCCTTTTTCGCCACGATGTTGGCCAGCACGTCCGGCGCGTTGGTGGAGGGGTGACCGTTCTTGTCCAGCGCCCAGCCCTCGGGCAGGGGCTTTTCCATCTTGTTGTACATCTCCAGCTTGCCCCGGGTAACCACAGTGGTGGAGGAATCGAAGAAGAAGTCGTAGGGGTCTGCCGGGAAGGCGCAGGCGATGGGGTTGGAGCCAAGCATGGCCTTCCCGCCTGTGACAAAGGTGCGTGTACCGGGTCAGTGCACAGCGAAAAGCTCCGTTGGAGTTTTGTTGAGAAACTCATAGCCATTCTCCGTGACGGCAAAATTCTGCTCTAGTCATATGGTTCCCACCGTCGGCGTATCCAGCGCCAGTTCCATGGACATGACCATGTCCGCCTTCCGCGGTGTGTGTTCCGCTTCCTCCAGACAGGGATACTCGTAGACGTTGAGACGGATGCTATAGCCGATTCACTCCTTTGTACGGTTGCAGTAGCTTATGCCCGTCTTTACTTACTTGACAAGAGTCACTCGGGGATGATCAATGCCGCTTTCCCTTTGTACGTGTTACGCAACGTACCTCTGCTTTATACTTTGGGGAAAGGGTCTTTAGCCAGCAAAGCTGCCACTTCCTCTGGCTCCGGCATGGAACGAATAGCACCTTTGCGGGTGGCGACAATGTAGGCCGCGGCGTTGGCAAACTCCAGCATTGCCCTGCGATCGGTAGCTGTCAGGTTCTCAATACCATGATCCAAAGCAAAGTTCAGTACGCTGGCACAGAAAGTATCCCCCGCACCGGTGGTCTCGATCACGCCGCCCAAATGGCAGGCTGGGACAAAAACGGGGGCTTCCTGCCCATAGAAACTGTAGCTCCCCCCGGCACCAGCAGTGACATTTAGTACCCGGATATTGGGATATCGCTTCTGCAGGATCGTTGCCCCCTCATAAAAATCCTCTTGGTCGGTCACAAACATCAGCTCATTGTCCGCAATTTTCAGAACGTCGCACTGACCCATGCCCCAGTGGATCGCCTGACGGGCATCTTCCAGGCTGGCCCACAGCGGCGGACGGAGATTGGGGTCAAAAGAGATCAGTGCACCGCCCTCTTTTGCTAAAGCCACCGCCCGCTCCGTAGCCGCACGAACGCTAGGATGGGTCATGGACAGCGTTCCAAAGTGGAAGACTTTCGCTTTCCGGATAGTCTGTTCCGGCAGATCCTCGGCCCTTAGAAGCATATCTGCGCCGGGATTTCGATAGAAAGCGAAGTCCCGATCGCCGTCTGGCATAGTTTGCACGAATGCCAGAGTCGTCCGGGCCTCCGGATCCACGATCAGTGCCGTCGTATCGATACCAATGTCTGCCACGGTATCCCGCAGCAGTCTGCCGAACAGGTCATCGCCTACCTTGCCCACAAAAGCGCAGGATCTGTGCAGCCTACGCAACATGGCCAGCACATTGCAGGGAGCTCCGCCTGGGCAGGCCTCAAATAGCCCATTCCCCTGACTGCTTTTTCCACTGCCTGTAAAATCAATCAGCAGTTCCCCCAGGGCTACCACGTCGAATTCTGCATTCATTTTCCCCATCTCCTTCGTTTGTTAGTAAACAGCAGCCACGTGCCTACCCGAGCAGGCATTCCCCAGCAGGACCGCGTACTGGCGCAGACAGTCCCGGAATCTCCAGTGCCGACAGCGCCGGGTTCTCCTGCATGGGGGCATCTGCGTAATTTACAAACGCATAAAGTTCCAGCGTCAAGCCGTTTTTGGTAACCATGCAGCACTGCACCGGGCCATCCGGAGTGTCATTCTCCACAGGGGCAAAATCTCGCTGGAATCCCAAGCTCTCATAAAAGGCCAGAGCCTCCGGCAGAGTTGGCACCTGAATGCCCACATGGCCCAGTCCCCAAATCGGTCGGTCTGCCTTAGGCGCGCTGCCCGAATGCTTTTCCGTCACCTCTATGGTGATGCCAAAATCCGTAAGAATATTGAAGTAGTGCAGCCCTGTACCGTAGACCTTTCGATTCAGCCAGGGACCTCCGTCCGGGGCTGTCTGCAACTCCAGGCCCCGGACACGGCAGTCTGCCAGAACTTTGCAGACGTCGCTTGTCTCCAGGGCAATGTGCCGCAGGCCGCAGAGCATGGCATCCGGTCGGTACGCATCCAGTGAGCCATCCCAGCGGACAAACTCAATCCAAAAATTCCCGGATTGAACCACATTCTCACAATTCTCCACCGGCGCAAACCACAACTGCTGCCGCAGAAAAGCCGCGGCTTCTTCTGGGTGAGGTGTTTGGACCTTTGCCGACCCTATTCGATTCCAGATCTCCATAGGAAGTTCTCCCCTTCCTGGTTTATCCATGATACACCGCACTGCCGTCGGGCTCTCTTGTGAAATGGCTGAACCATTCGTTCCAGGTCAGCTCCGCCATCTCTGCCGTATAGGTATGGGGGCAGCCCTGCATAATAGTGTAGCGCACCACAGGTATATGAGCCGTATTGTACAACGACAAGGTATGGTAGATGCCATTGTCATACCACCCACCGGACGAAACCGCACCATTGCTCTCGGCATAGGCCGCAATAGTCCTCTGGGCCATGGCATTCTCTCTGGGCTCTGGATTGGCTACATCGTATTCGCCCATAATCAACCACACAGGGCAGACAATGTCCTTTCCGGGCAACTCCACCTGATCCTCCCGCCAACCCAGAAGCGAACCGGTGGGGCCAAAAGCCGCAAACTTCTCCGGCATCTCCCGCAGCAGTACCTGGGTCATCTGGCCGCCGTTGGAGTGGCCTGCCGCATATATACGCTTGGGATCGATAGGGTAGTTTGCCTCCATCTGCTCCAGCAGACGGCGGAAATAGGTCAACTCATCCTGGGGTTCAACGTCCATGGTTTTCAGAGCCCAGTGGGGCACCGGGAACCGAGCCAGGCCGTCGTTATAAGGGTAAGCACTGGCATAGGCCACAAAGAAGCCACGTTCCTCTGCCACCCGGTGCCACTCACTGGTCTTTTCAAAGTACTCCGCATTGCATGACATACCGTGGATGGCCAGCACCAAAGGATACTGCTTTTTATCCCCAGGGCGGTAGCAAGAGGGCACGTACACATCGTAGAATCTGGGAAGACCATTCACTTCCAGCTCCACACGGAGCATGCCCATCTGGGCGCTACTCTCTTTACGGCGCAGATGGTTGTTGCCAGAGCCACCCCAGAGAGACCATCGCAGCACAAAGCGTACCATTGCCTCGTTCCATTCCTCCCGGGAAAGGTCTTCCGACCCCGTACCATACCACACCTCTGCCGTGGGCTGATCGTTGACAAACCAAGCACCCGCATGGGGTTTCTGTGGGTAGACCTCACCGTATTCGTTCTGGTATGCTGCTGAACCATCCCACCCCATGAGCTGGCACAGGTAGTTTTTTAGAGCCGCTCCGTGTCCTTTGCGGTCAGTCACAAATGCAGGCATAGCAATATCTGTTTTTTTCAGAGTCTTTACACCATCAGAGGGCAGGGCGCGCAAAGTGTCCAGCAATTCCGGATCCACGTCGCAGTCTCCGTCCACCGCAAATGCCGGAAATGTTGCGCTGTAGGTCAAGGCGAAGGAGGCCGCCACCGCGGCCGCATCCCCCAGGCCAATGGGATAGAAATAGGACTCGCACACGTCAACTGTCAGTCTGCCGGAGAACTCCCGGCTGACGACGCCCCAAGCGAAATCAAAGTCAGCCTCTAGGCTCTCCCGGGTCCAGCCATCCGAACCGCTTTCCAAGAGAAATACGGCGGTGTGATACTTTTCGGATAGGGCCTGCCAGTTTTCATATGCTACAAAGTCTGCCGCACGAATCTCGGAGGGCAGGAACAGCACCAGCCCCGCCCCCTTGCTGATCATCCCATCAGGAACATAGATACCGTAGGTACGCTTTCCTCCTTCCAGTTCCAGATCTTTCAGGTGCATACCCAGATTGCACTGAAAATAAGGATTTTTGTTCAGTTTTTCCTCTGGGACCAATGGGTACTTGGCGCGCGTTTTGTGACCTTCCATGGCTTTTGCAAATGCTTCCTGCTTAGGCAGACGGGGCATCAGCATAGAGCGGTTGTTCTCTGGGCTAAAATGGAAGCTATTATATTTCGTCATGAATCTCACCTAATCTGCAGCAGGCCACGAAGTGGCCTGGCTTTACCTCTTCCAATTTTTGGGGCTGGCGACAAGCCTCTGTGGCATAGGCGCAGCGGTCGGCAAACCGACAGCCAGGAGGTGGATCGATGGGCGATGTGATCTCGCCGTTGAGCACAATCCTCTTTCTGGGATGCAGAATATCCGTAGAGGGGATGGCGGAGAGCAGAGCCTTGGTGTAGGGATGCAGTGGCTCTTCAAACAGCTCCTTGGTGGGGCTGGTTTCCACTAGCTGCCCCAGATACATCACAGAAATATTGTGGGAAATATGCCGCACAACCGACATATTGTGGGTAATGAACATATAGGCCAGGCCCTGATCCTCCTGCAGATCCATCAAAAGGTTCAGGATTTGCGCCTGAATGGACACGTCCAGGGCAGAAACCGGCTCGTCGCAGACGATGAACTTGGGGTTCAGGGCCAGGGCCCGGGCAATGCCCACTCTCTGACGGCGACCGCCGTCCAGCTCGTGCGGATAGCTCATTTTGATCCGGCGGGCAATGCCCACCATATCCATCAGCCGCTCCGTCTCCGCATCTACGTTGCTCTTATTGCACCGACCGCTGATTAGCAGGGGCTCCCGGATGGTGTCCTCCACCGTCATACGGGGGTTCAGGGAGGAATAAGGGTCCTGGAAAATGATCTGGATGTCGCTGCGCAGGCGTTTCAGCTCTTCCTTGGTGGGATTGGTGATGTCCTTACCGTTGAAAAGCACCTGGCCTCCGGTGGCCTTTTGCAGATGGATGATGGTTCTACCCAGGGTGGACTTGCCGCAGCCGGACTCGCCCACGACGCCCATGGTCTGTCCCGCGTCAATGGACATGGTCACATCGTCCACCGCGTGCACAGCGCCCTTGGGGCCATAGAAATACTTTTTAAGGTTTTTAACTTCCAGCAGTGCCATGGTCAGATCTCCTTTCCTACCTTGTTCCAATATCTGCAGCTACACAGGTGGTTAGACCGCACCTCCACCAAGGGGCTCTTCTCCTGGCGGCATTCCTCCGTAGCATAGGGGCAGCGGGGATTGAAGCAGCAGCCCTTTGGCAGGTCTGTGGGATCGGGGGGAAGGCCCTCGATATTGGCCAGGCGGCGGGTATCCACCGAAAGATCAGGGATCGCTCCGAACAGGCCCACGGTATATGGATGGCAGGGGTGAAGGAAGATCTCTTCCTTGGTGCCGTATTCCAGCACTTCCCCGGCGTAGATCACCGCCACATCGTCGCACATTCTGCCTACCACACCAAGGTCATGGGTGATAAGAATCATTGCCGTATTGTATTTGTTTTTCAGCTCCTCCATCATGTCCAGCACCTGCGCCTGAATGGTCACATCCAGTGCGGTGGTAGGCTCGTCAGCCAGCAGCAGATGGGGGTTGCAGGCTAGAGCCATAGCAATGACCACACGCTGCTTCATGCCGCCTGAGAACTGGTGGGGATACTCCTCGTAGCGCTCCTTGGGGATGCCAACCATAGCCAGCATATCTTCGGCCAGCTGCCGGGAGGTTTCGCCCTGCAATGTCTGATGTTTGCGGATGACCTCGGCAATCTGCTCGCCCACGGTCATAATGGGATTCAGCGCGGTCATGGGATCTTGGAACACCATGGTCACCTGGCCGCCGCGTACCTTACGCATAGCCCGCTCGCTGAGCTCCAGCAGGTTCTGGCCGTCCAGCATCACCTTGCCGTCGGCGATCTTGGCCTGAGCATCTGGCAAAATCCGCAGAATGGTCTTTGCGATGGTGGTCTTACCAGCGCCGGTCTCGCCCACCAGGCCCAGGGTCTTGCCTCGCTCCAGGTCAAAGCTGACACCATTGACCGCATGGACAGTCTTGCCGCCGGAAACATATTCTACCTGAAGGTCTTCCACCTTCAGAAAAGCGTTTTGATTGTTCATATCGATTCCCCCTTAGTCCTTCAGTTTGGGGTCCAGCGCATCCCGCAGACCGTCGCCGATCATATTCAGGCTCAGCACAGACAGAGCGATGAAGATGCCCGGGAAGATCAGCATATAGGGATAATCCCGCAGGAAGCCTCTGGCGTTGGAGAGCATGCTGCCCCACTCCGGGATGGAGGCGGGCACGCCCAGGCCGATATAGCTCAGGGCCGCCAGCTCCAGGATCATTTTGGCAATGCCCATGGTGGCAGAGACGATCAGAGGAGACCAGCTGTTGGGAATCACGTACTTCAAAATCCGCCGGGGTGTGCTACAACCGATAGCCTCCGCCGCCTCTAGGTATTGATTTTCACGGGTCTGCATCACCGTGCCCCGCAGCAGGCGGACATTGGAGGGAATGGTGCCTATGGAAATGGCAATGATGGTCTTATCAATGCCCACGCCCAGGGCTGCGGAGATGATAATGGTCAAAAGAATGGAGGGAATTGCCTGAATGATGTCCAGGGAGCGCATAACCAGGGTGTCATAGGTGCCGCCGAAGTAACCGGCGGTCGCGCCCAGGAACAGGCCGATCACGGTGGAGAAAGCCACGGCGGCAATGCTGATGCTCAGAGAGTAGCGGCCGCCGTAGAAAACCCGGGTGAAGATGTCCCGGCCCAGATCGTCCGTGCCGAACCAGTGGGCGGCAGAGGGGGCCTGGTGCAGGGCGGTCACGTCCATTTTGCTGTAGTCATAGGGAGATACCAAGGGCACAATGATGATAGACAGCACCAGGACCACAAAAATGGTCAGGCCGATCATTGCGTTGGTATTCCGGCTCATGCGCTTGGCAAGCACAAGGAAGCGATTTTCTTTTTTCTCCATAATCACACCTGCTCTTTCGCCGCTTTGGCCGGCTTCTTCTTGCCCGTGTTCACATAACGGGACTTGATACGGGGATCATTAAAAGCATAGCACAGATCCACCAGCAGCATGATCACCGCAAAGACCACGGCCAGCATCACCACGCAGCCCCGGACAATGGGATAGTCTCTCTGATTGATGGCGTTGATCATATACTGACCGATGCCGGGGAAGGAAAACACATTCTCAATAACTACGCTGCCGCCGAAGATCACAGCCAGGTTGTTGCCGGCCAGGGTGATGATGGGGTTCAGGGCATTGGGCAGGGCGTGCTTGAAAATGACCTCCCGCTGGGACAGACCCTTGGCCCGTGCAGTGACCACATAGTCACTGCGGATAACCTCCAGCATGCTGGAACGGGACTGACGGGCCTGGGTGGCTAGGCCGCCAAAGCACAGGGAAACCGTAGGAAGGACGTAGTACTCCCAGCCACCGATGCCGCTGGCGGGGAACCAGCGCAGCTTCAGAGAAAACAACAGCACCATCAGCATAGCCAACCAGAAGGTAGGTATAGACACTCCCAACAATGCAATGATCATGCTGATTCGATCGCCCCAGCCGTTCTGATGCACAGCAGCAGTGACACCCAAGGGTATGCCGATGCCAAAGGCCAGAACCATGGAGGCAATTCCTAATGTCAGAGTCCGGGGCAGGCGGCTAGCAATCTCTGCGGAAACCGGCGCACCGGTCAAGTAAGAAGTGCCCAAGTCAAAGCGGATAAACGTATTGTACAGGAATTCGCCAAGCTGCACGATGTAAGGCCGATTCAGACCCAACTGTTCCCGCATTTCTGCCAGTTCGTATTCTGTTGCAGTGCTGCCCAGCATAATCTGGGCCGGGTCTCCTGGCACCATATATAGAATCGTGAAGATGAGCGTTGCTACCAGAAGAATCACAGGGATCATCTGCAGCAGGCGCTTTGTAATAAATCGAAACATAACATTCCTCCGGGGGGCCGAAAAGGCCGGCTTTTCGGTTCAAAGTTGATGTAGTTTACAGGAAAGGGCGGCACAGAGGCCGCCCTTTGGGAGATTTAGCGATCAGTTCCAGATGTAAGTGCAGGCGCCGGGAACCAGGTTGCCTCTATAGTCATAGACAGCTTCAGTAACCTTTGCGTTGCTGGTGATGCCGTAAAGCTCCTTGTGGAACAGACCGTAGTGATAAGCTTCCTCGGTCATATACTGCTTAGCAGCGTCAATGTCGGCAGGATCTTGGCTTATCTGAGCGGTGTGAATCATGTTGTCCAGCTTGTCGTCGCGGACCATGGCCATATTGTGCTTCTCATAACGGGTGGAATCCAGCTGGTTCCAGGTTCTCGTGATGTAGCCCCAGCCGCCGTTGTAGGAGATGTTGATGTCAAACTTGGTGGGGTCGGTCTGGTAGGTATTCCACAAAGCCTGATCGAAGGAGGTGATTTCCGCATTGATGCCAACCTCTGCCAGATACAGCTTCACAACCTGAGCGATCTTCACGCGAGTCTCGTCATTATCGCAGAGGATGGTCAGGTTCAGGCTGCCATCTGCCACGCCGGCATCTGCCAGCAGTGCCTTGGCCTTGTCCACATCGTAGTTGTAGTAGTCCTCAGTCTTCCACTTCTCCTGGAAGCCGATGTTGATGTCGCTGCCGTAGCAGTAGACCTTTTCACCATGGCCCTCGGCAACCGCCTGGATCAGGCCGTCCTGGTCGATAGCGTAGAGCACTGCCTGGGCGATACGCAGGTCGTGCAGGGGGCTCTCATCGGAGCGGTTGACCCAGATCTGCTGCAAGAATGCGTCACGCTCGGAATCCACGGTGAAGTTAGCCGCATCCGCGCCGCCTTCCATGAAGCGGGAAGCATTGGTATAGTTCAGGGTGTTGTTCATGTCATAGGATCCGGTTTCCAGGCCGATGGCAATCTGAGAAGCCTCGGAGACGAAGTAGAAGACGATCTCGTCGGCATTTTGCTTCTGGTAGCTACCGCAGAGCTCAGGCTTCTGCCAGTAGTTTTCATTCTTGGCCAGGGTCAGAGATGTACCGGTGGACCAATCCTTCACGTAGTAGGGGCCGGTTGCGACAGGATTGGTACGCATGCAGTCGCCACTCTCTTCGTAGGCTTTCTGGGAGACTACCAGGACCTTAGACATAGCATCCTCAAATTCGCCTGCGGATTCCCGTTTCCAAGTAAAGCGAATGGAGTAGTCGCCGGTCTTCTCGATGGCATCCATGCCGCCGGTCAGAGCGCTGTGTTGGTTGCCCTTGCCGTTGGCCAGGCACTCGTTGTAGGAGAAAATCACGTCGTCCGCAGTCAGGTGGTTGCCAGCGGTATCGGTGATGTAGTCGTAGATTTCTACGTCGTACACAGCCTTGCCGTCCTTGGACAACTCTTCGTTCTTGGACCAATCCTTAGCCAGGATACCCTTGAACTGGCCGTCGTTGTCAATATAGACCAAGGTTTCGTAAGTGAAGGTCAGAGTAATCCAACGGCCGCTGGAGGAGCCTTCATCATAGGTGCCCAGAGATGCGGGGTCAGAGGTAGTTGCTACTTTAATTACCTTGTCCTGTACCTCAGAGGCTGCCACGGTGGCGCTGGACGCCGGCACGGCAGAATCGGAATCGCCGGTAGTTACAGAGCCGCTGGTACCGCAGGCTGCCATAGACAGTACAGAGGCAGCGATTAGCATACCCGCAAGAATGTTTTTAAATGCTTTCATGTTTGTCTCCCTTTCTTGTGATTATAATTTTCTATCAGAAAAACGTTTGCGTAAACGTTTTTCTGATATGAATTGTAGCATCACTTCTGCAAAATTTCAATCGTTCATATTCCATAAGTTTTTTATTCAAAAATTGTACACAAATCACATATCTTTTTTGAAACAAACCTGATATTATATTAGTAACACGGTAATGACTTGTATTTAACAAAATTTTTGCTCATTTAACCGTTTAACGGAGCGCTTATGAAAAATGTCAGTATCAGAGATGTGGCTGCAAAAGCCGGGGTATCTATCGCCACGGTGAGCCATGTAATCAACGGGACCCGGAACGTGAACGATCAGACCCGACTGTACGTGGAAAAGGCTATTGAGGAGCTACACTACGTACCGGATTCCACCGCCCGCAGCTTCAAAACCGGCAAGCGCAACTTGGTTGCCTTCGTCGTTCCCGATATATCCAATGCCTTTTTCTCCACTATGATTGAAGAGGTAGAGGATGTACTCGCCCAGGAGGGCTATCGCCTTCTGGTGCTGAACACCCGGGAGGATCCCGCCCGGGAACTAGAGGGCCTAAATGTGCTTACCAGTGGTCTAGTTGACGGGCTAATCATCGCCTCTGCCATGACAGACTGTCAGCAGTTGACCAATGCCATTCCCAAGGGTTTCCCCGTGGTACTCATTGACCGGTATCTCCCCGGAGCACCCTATGATGCCGTTTATGTCTCCAGCTACAGCGCCATGCGCATGGGCGTTGACTACCTGATTCGTAAGGGACACCAGAAGATCGGTTTCCTCACTGGTATCCACAGCATCTCCACTACCTCTGACAGACGCAAAGGGTACCAAGATGCCATGGCTACCGCAAACCTGAGTACAGAGCACCTGATCCGGGCCGGAACCTCTTCCACCAAACTCCAGGCAGAAAATCTGGATGCGCTGCTGGACCTTGGTTGTACTGCCCTAGCCATCTCCAACAATGTGCTTACCATAGAGGCCCGGATTCTACTGGGCAAGCGAGGGCTTAGCGTGCCCAGAGACATTGAATTGCTGGGCTTTCTGGACAGCGACCATGCCCAGTACGGCCTGCAAAAGGTCAGTCTAATCAGTCAGCCCACCGCAGAGTTAGGCCGCACTGCCGGTAAACTTCTGCTCTCCCGGATGCACACCCCGGAAGCCCTCCTGCAAAACATTATTCTCCAGGCAACTTTTATGCCTATGGAGCAAAATAAACTGATTTTTTAGAAATGGGGCACCTGACTTTCCATGGAAAATTTCCTCTTTGCCGTCAACGCAACCGTTCCCTTATTTTTAATTATCGTTCTCGGCTTTTTCCTGCAAAAAATTCATTTATTCAACGATAATTTTAATAAAGTCGCCAATGAATTCGTATTCAGTTGTGCCCTGCCTATCAGCCTTTTCCGCTCCATCGCAGGCATGGATTTCTACATCGATTTTGACCCACTATTCTGCCTGTTCTGCTTTGCCACCACCAGTGCCATGTTTCTGATTCCCTGGGCCGTCTGTGCCTGTTGTATGAAGGACAAGCGCCAAGTTGGTGCTTTCGCCCAGGCTTCCGCCCGGTCCAGCGCCGCTATTCTGGGGGTGGCTCTAGCGGAAAATATCTACGGTAGCGCCGGTCTGGTTCCCATTATGATCATGTCCGCCGTGCCCTTTTTCAACATCTATTCCGTGCTTATCCTCAACTTCTCTCCCCAGGTGGACGAGAAGGGGTATCTGATGCCCGCACTCAAGGGCAGAAGCGCCGTAAAACAGGCCTGCATTAATGTGCTGAAAAACCCGGTTATTCTTGGCATTCTGATAGGTGTTCCCTTTGCCCTGCTGCGTCTCTCTGTGCCTCCGATGATTGATAGTGCTCTGAAGTCCGTCGGCTCACTTGCCGCCCCTTTGGCCCTGCTGGTAATCGGCGCCTCCTTCTCCGGCGCAGAGGCTCTGACCCGTTGGAAAAGTGCTGTTGTTTCCAGCTTTCTCAAACTACTGCTAATACCCGCCATCTTCTTGCCCCTGGCTGCTGCTCTGGGCTTCCGGCAGAGCGCTCTTATCGCTGTGCTCATCATGACCGGCTCGCCAACTACCGTTGCCGCCTTCGTCATGGCCAAGAAAATGCACGCCGACAGCGTGCTCACCTCCAACGCCGTCATCCTCTCCACTGCTGCCTCTGCGCTGTCCATTACGCTTTGGGTGTATGTGCTACGATGCTTCGGATTGGTCTGACCGGATGCAAAAAACGACATGCAAAAGAGAAACACGCAATGCGATATACACATCATGGAGGATTAGCCACCGCTACGGGATGAGTCAGGCATAAACATGTTGCCATGAATCAGAAAAGAACAGCAGCATGGAGGTGGGAAATCGTATGCGTAAAACCTCCATTTTTACCATATTTTCTCTCTATATATCCCGATTGCAACAAAACACACACTTTCACCATTTAAATGCACGGATTCTTTGACAAGCTGATCAACCCAGCTGGATACCTTCCAGCTGGGCTGCTTTCCTCTTCCGTTATCATATCGAAGCTCAAAAAGTAGTAAATTGGTAGTAAACAAAATACAGAACGTGGATTATCAGGGTATATCAGGGAGAATCTGCGCGGATTCAGATGGTGCCGTGGCAGATGAACAGTATCCGTATCATTGCAAAATCTCTCCCTGATAAACCACGATTTACCTAGAGCCGCAATGACTCGGCTCTTGCCAATTTCATGTCATCGTGCCTTATCGTGGCGTTTCGTGGTATGTTGCGGCGCGCAAAAGTAGTAAATCCGGTAATATATCGAACTCTTTTACTGCGGTTTCGGTTATCCCGACGCTTTTCGCTCGTAATAAATGCTCCTTTTTTAGAAGAGAGCTCCGATATGATTGACTGAATTATATCATATCGGAGCTTGTTTTCTATATGAAGATCATAATGAGATGGGTATTCATGATTTTCAATTTTAAAAATCATGAATACGACAACGCCAAAGGCGGTGTCTACCTGATAAAACCAAATGGTTTTATCAGGTAATAGTATTCATCAAAAAAGCGGCACCCTATCATCCGGCAGGAAAGCCGTCGGATGATAGGGTGCCGCTCTGTTGTTAAACGTGCATGGCAGAAAGGGCAGAGGCGATGGCCTGAACGTGTTCCTCACAGCTTTCCCGGTTGCGCAGGCAGTATTCCTGGAAAACCGCGTCC
>JAUNSH010000028.1 GCA_030539285.1 Eubacteriales bacterium | reverse complement strand
AACCTCACGCCAGCCGCTTGCTAAGCGGATTTACTCTGCCCCTTATGGGCGCACAAATGATGTGATTGTGAATATGTGCTTTGTCAATGTGGGTGCAGACGATAAAGGCGTTTTCCCCTTTGGTGAATCTCCGGGCAAGCTCCTGGCCCAGCCAGTTCGCTTCCTCCGGCGTGATCTCTCCAGGGACGAAGGACTGCCGTAGATGGTAGGCGATCACATCATCCTCGCCGCGCATTCGCCCGGTTTTCTGGATGTATCGTTTTTTTGCAAAAAGAAACTCTGCATCCGCAATCCGACTATCACATTGATAGCAGGTAATGAGATTACCATGATCCGTTTTTTCTGGGTTCTCAACATAATCAATGATATCGCTAATGGCCTGACCGACTGTCCGGCCTTTGCCTGTGTGAAGTGGCATGATTCTTGTGGTCGCCATATAAAATACCTCCTTTCGCAAGTGACAAGGGGCAGCCGTTATGACTGCCCCTGAGAATGTTATTCTATTTTTTTGCAGAAGTAATGGTTAGTCAACTGAAACTTCTTTATAGAGATCAAATAAAAATTGCATTCTACACAAACCAGAAGAATGTCCAATAAAGATGTCATCCGAGGCCAGAAATAGACTGCAAAATACTTTTTTGACCGAGGGGTTACAAGTGCAAGGAATTATAAAGTCCTTCGCCTCTAAAACGATTTCTCCTAGAAACTTAGCCTCCGTATCCACAGTTATGTTTGCCTTGATGTATTCGGCCATCCATAAAGCCTGCTGGACAATTATCTGAAATTGCTGCACCTTCTCCCTATCTATTATTTTCTTATGATGTCTAATTCGTTCTTCACACTCATGGTAAATCTCCTGAAGTTTCAAATCTCTATCCCTGAACCGCGCTTCACGTTCCGATTCTGTGAGTTGATTTTCTTCAAGTTGTACTTCATTGATTATTTGATCCCAACGCTCTTTATCAATATCATAATACCTTTTTTCTATCTTCATAGTTCTGTCCCTCTTCGTATTATTTGCTGAGTTACTGGTACATGAATGAGATGTTTCAAAAGCAGGCAGGGTAATTATAGAGTTATGTATTGAACTTTACAGTTAGCCTGCTCTTGCGCATATGCAATCGTATTCCTGGTGCCTCCGCTTGAACCGTTATATACGGCAATTACCAATGAGGAATGGTCAACCATCCAGATATTTCGCGCCTGATATGCTCCATACGAGAACTTCGGACAGATATAGTGGACAGCATTTGCTTGTTGAATAATTCGCAAGAATCTGCTCGTCCATTCCTTATCCCAATGCAAACCAAATCCTTTGTACGGTATGGCGCAAACTAGCTTAATTTGCGGAAATCTTCTCCGGTCACGCAGTACCAATTCTGCGGCCCAAATATCCACTCCTTTTGCCATTCCGGTTATGAAAGTTGAATATCCGTTGTTAATAGCATTCTTGATCGCACTGTCCAGCTCTTTAATTACAAGAGAATCTGGAGCTTGGAGCTTTTCTGGACGATGCCCGGTAAAACAACAGCTGTACTCACATTCCCTATTATTTTCCATATCAACACCTCATTGTATAAAACTTTTTGGGCCGTGAAAAATACTGAGATGGAGGTTTCCAAATCATTGTCATGAAGACGTAGCTATTATACATTATTGTGATTAACTCCACAATATTTATTTAAGGGGAACCACCATATAATTTATTTGAAACATCGTTAAAGGTGGTGATCCGAATGATAGATTTCAGTCCTCTTTGGAAAACAATGAACGAACGACACATCACGCAATATCAGCTCTTAAAAAATGGTATAGATAACAAAACGCTGGATGCGTTGAAAAAGAACAGAAATATTACGTTGCTCACTTTGGAAAAATTATGTGATATCATCGGATGTACACCGAATGATATTGTTGAGTTCAAAAAATAGGCTGCTGAGAAAGGATTGTGAATCTCAGCAGCCTATTTTTGTTATATTCTCTTTTTCGGCTTGTTCTTTCAGTTGGGTAATACGCTTCATATCTACAAAGTGAGTTGCATACCACTTTTCGATTTCAGGGTTTCCGCTTTTACTAAAACGCAGGGGTAATACCGGCTTATGGCCTTGGCCGTTTTTCTTCTTAACACCCCATTGCTTGTAATAACAGAAGGATGGCTTCAATTCTGACTTTCTTGCATAGACTCGCATCTGGTGCATGATGAAAGATAGCTTGCGGAGGTTAACAAGATAGACGCTTTCCAAATAGGGCACCCGGCCAAAGCGCCAGTCCTCGTATTCCTTCTTTGGCAATACTCCAATGTCCATCAGCACATCCACCGGCGTGGCATATCCACGGTGCTGGCATTGGTGGTACATAGCAGAGTGAATCTTGCCGATCAATTCTTTGTCATCCATGCGTTTGCTCCCATTCGCTCTTTAACTCTTTCCTAAATTGTAGCAAATCAGTGTGAATCTGCAAAGAGAATTTTCAAAAAACGTTGGGAGGCCATCATCCATATACCCGATCCTGAATTGCATACCGCAAATTCTGAATTCTACCCAGCAACCACGCCGCCGCCATCGGAACTCCCACCGGGCTGACCAGGAACGCGATTATCAGCAGGATGACTCCGTTCTTTACAGAGTATGTAACCAGGACTGCCAATCCCAGCAGCCCAATGATTGTACTAGCCAGCCCAAAAACAAAGGCGGAACAATACAGCAGCGCCGAACATATCCATACGAATAACATCAGCACCAGAACAATCGGTGCTGCCAGCAGCTTCATTAAAATCCTCATATTCTTTCAGCCTCCTTCCGCTTCTCCAGATAGGGCAGACACATTTTTTGAATCTGCGCCCGTTCCGCTTCATCGATTTCGCCCTCGCTGTCGCTCTTGTCCCGGATCAGCAGAAACTCCTGATACAAGGCATAGGAATCCAGCAGCTTATCAAACAATTCCTCCGGTGTTGGGCAGCACTCGACATCAGACCAATCCTGACCAGCATTATCCCACAGCATAACAGCGTAGCCATGCCGTGTCATCACCACCTCCGTTGCCTGATCCTCATTCAAATAATCCCGAAAAATATCCAAAACTTTTTCGTTTGTGAGCATTGCACGATCAACCCCTTTGATACCGGCTTTTGATTGCGGTTTTATTGTAACCGCACCTAATATAAAAACGCAAGGATGCGGCTGGATAAAAAGAAAAAGCGGAGGGGGAACGGAAACACGCCGTCCTCCCTCCGCAAATGGGATATAGATCCCTGTTATGAAATCGAACTAAGACGGGTCAATATCTCATTTACCCCGGACCAAATGGCCTCCTGCTTTTGGAGTATATCCTCCAAATCTGCATCATATACACGCCCAGTTTCATGCACTCGCCGGGTGAGTTGGTTTAAGTTATTGCTGGAATAACGAAGGAGGGAGACCAATTCTTTCAGTTCCGGTAAATCCAGCCGGACAATATACCCGTCAATCGCCATTTTTCGCAGATAGGCTTCCCGGTTTGTGGTTCCAACCTGTGCCATCTTTGCCTCGATCAGTTCCAGTTCATGGGGAGAGACACGGAAGTTCACCTGCACATTCCGATTGCGCTTTGCCGCCATAGGCTTATCGCTCCGGTTCCCGCCGTTTAGCGGCGGGTTTCTTTGTGCCATCCGGCGCTTTCTGAAGATCCTTCCGCACAGAACGGCGAAGCTTTCTGAGCGGCTGGCTCCGGTCCTCGCCTTTGGTAATCAGGACAAAATGCCCCTTGCGGTCATTGAGACCGGAGAAGGTGGTGGAGCGAAACGGCAGCGTCGCCATGAGCCGGTCCGTATCCTTGGTGGAGGCCCGTACCAGAAAGTCCGGTGAAATCTGCGCCATGAAGTGTGTGCCGCTGGGACTGTTGGGTTCCTTTGGGGCTTGAAGTGCCGAAAGCAGCCGTTCGGCCTCCCGCTGGATTTCTTCGTTGGTTAGCGGCGTCCGCAGAAGCTGTTCCCGGCGCACCTGATTCACAAAGAGGTCCGTCAGACCAGGGTGGGATTTGTCCACCACAAACTCTGTGTTGCGGTTATCACCCCATTGATTCTTGTCCGCATGAACAGGAATTGTCATGGCCCACATCTTATTGTCGTGAGAGATACGCCCGTCCCAATCTTTATGCCGGACGGTATTGGCCAGAACATACATGGTGCGCTCCATGCCAAAGGCTTCAATCACCTCCAGCGCAGCCTCCCTGCCCAAACGGTTATCGCTGTAATGAGCGGAAATCGCTGCTTCAATGGCTTCCTTGCAAGCCACATTTGCTTTGTGAGAGGCCCGGTATTGTTCCAGCTCATCATGCTCACGGGCATAGCTCGCGGGATAACGATAAACTGGTGTCTCCCGCAGGACGCGCCGCTGTTTTTCCTCCGCCTCCAGCACATCGTCTGCCCGATCCTGCATTGCATAGAAAACCTGATCCATGTGGTCAGTTTCCCTGTGGTCAAATTCCTTGAACACATCTGCCAGCGGAGAGGGCGATTTCAAAAGTGCGGCGGCTTGGGCATCCGTCAGATCGTGGTATTCCAGCGACAGCAGAATATCCTCCCGCGCTGTGTATTCATAAGCGTATTTCAGAATCTCCTCCGGGGACTGCTCCAGCAACCACTTCCGGTAGGTGTCCTGTTCGGCAGACATTTTTTGATAAAGTTCGGTATTCAGCTCTTGATTGTTCATATCGTCGGTTCCTTCCTTTCTGCTTTCTTATGACTCCTATCCAGTGCGCCATGGACAGGCGGAGTTTTCAGTTTGCTTAACACGGAGGGCTTTGTACTCTTGGCGATTATCTGCTCCGGCTGCGTCCGGCTCCGGCCATCCAGGTTCAGGGCCGTATCCAGTTCCACCAGCCGCGCCGACTTTTCCCGAAGCTCCTGTTCATGGGGAAACGGCTTGCCAATCTCGGCTCTGGCTGCCTCCTGTTGTTGGTAGAGGTTGTCCAGCTGAGCCTGCACACTGGCCAGACGCCCAGGCATCTGTGCCAGTGCGTTGTCGATACGGATCAGATTGCCGCGCAGATCAGTACCCAACATTGCTTTATGGCTCATTTCCCCCCGCAGCGTCAGTTCGTACTGCTTCTCGAAAGCGTTGAAGCTGACGAACATGGTGAAGCCCCGATAGCTGCCGATCTGCACTGGCTCGGAGCTTTTCACTTCTTTACAGGCGTCCAAAAGTGCGGCACCAGCATTTTCTTTGTCTACCAGCGTATCACCCCGGATTTCCATTCCGGCGAATCCTTCTTCCGGGTGGGGATGGGCTTTCAGCGTTTCCATATCTGCCTGAAGCCCGGCGATAAAGCCCTTGTTCTTTTCGATCTGTTCCGGGAAGTATTTCAGCAGATTGTCCTCCAGACGAAACTGCTTGCTTTGGTGGTCAGCTTTCATTAGCTTCAGACGGGATACATCTACTTCCAAATCCATACGCTCTTTGATGCGGGGATCACCGGCACACAGGGCCTTGATTTCTGCAAAGGACAGCGCTGTTTCGTCCACATCGTCGCAGGAGCGCACCGGACTTTTGCTGGTCATGATCTGTGAAATGAACTTCTGTTTGTTCTCCACGGTCTGCCAGAGGTAGGCGTCGAAGGTTCCCTCCGTCACATAGCGGAACACATGGACGCGTTCATTCTGGTTGCCCTGGCGCTCAATGCGGCCTTTACGCTGGGCCAGATCTCCGGGCCTCCAAGGACAATCCAGGTCATGGAGTGCCACAAGGCGGTCCTGCACATTGGTCCCGGCTCCCATTTTAGATGTGCTGCCGATCAAAACGCGCACTTGGCCAGTGCGTACTTTGCTGAACAGCTCCTTTTTCCGCACCTCTGTATTGGCCTCATGGATGAAAGCAATCTGCTCTGGTGGCACGCCCCCGGCAATCAGCTTTTGACGGATGTCCTCATAAACGGAAAATTCCGGTTCCGACTCCGGCATGGAAATAGCAGTTTCTAAAGCGTGAATCTCCGGGCTATCCAGATTTCCGCTGACGGCTTTGGCAACTTTTTTGGACGGTGCCGGTTTCGGTGTGGAAATGTCGCAGAATACAAGCTGGGTCAGCTTCTCAGCCTGCCCGTCCCTCCAAATCTGCATGATGTTCTCCACGCATTGGTTGACCTTAGTGCCTGCCTCATCAGGCAGCAGCGGACTGATAATCCGCTGGTCAAGACCCAGTTTCCGGCCATCCGATGTGATCTTGAGCATATTGTCCGTGGAGGGGTCAACTGATCCTCCATGTACCAGAGCAGCGCGTTCAGACAGGGCCTGCACCATTTCCTGCTGATGCTCTGTGGGTTTTGCCACAACCGTGTGATACTCCACCTCCGGCGTCGGCAGATGCAGCTGATCGGCGGTCTTAATGTCCGCCACCTCTTTGAACAGATTCATCAGCTCCGGCAGGTTAAAGAACTTGGAAAACCGTGTCCTTGCCCGGTAGCCCGTGCCTTCCGGGGCCAGCTCCAGGGCGGTAGCAGTCTCTCCAAACCGGGAAGCCCAGCAGTCAAAGTGAGCCATGCCCAGCTCTTGCAGCCGGTCATACTGCAAATACCGCTGCATGGTATATAGCTCGGTCATGGAATTGCTGACCGGGGTGCCGGTGGCAAAAACTACGCCACGGCTCCCGGTGATCTCGTCCATGTAGCGGCATTTGGCAAACATATCGGAGGATTTCTGGGCATCTGTGGTGGATAGGCCAGCCACGTTCCTCATCTTTGTGTAGAGGAACAAATTCTTGTAATTGTGCGCTTCATCTACAAACAGTCGGTCAACACCCAGCTGTTCAAAGGTAATCACATCATCCTTTCTGTGATCGGCTTGCAGCTTTTCAAGCCGTGCTTCCAGCCCACGTTTGGTACGCTCCAACTGCTTGACGGTAAACCGTTCGCCCCCGCTGGATTCCACCTCGGAAATGCCCTCGGTGATTTCTGCAATCTGCTCCTGAAGAAGTCGTTCCTGACGCTCCTTGCTGATGGGAATACGCTCAAACTGGGAGTGTCCAATGATGATTGCATCATAGTCGCCGGTGGCAATCCTGGCACAGAATTTCTTGCGCCGGTGGGTTTCAAAGTCCTTTTTGGTAGTCACAAGGATGTTGGCGGAGGGATATAGCCGCAGGAACTCAGAGGCCCATTGCTCGGTCAGGTGGTTCGGCACTACAAAGATGGATTTCTGGCACAGGCCCAGCCGCTTGGATTCCATGGCAGCGGCTACCATCTCAAAGGTCTTGCCTGCGCCTACTTCATGGGCCAGCAGCGTATTCCCACCGTATAGCACATGGGCGATAGCACTTTTCTGATGTTCCCGCAGGGTGATTTCCGGGTTCATACCGGAGAAAACGATATGGCTTCCGTCATACTCGCGGGGGCGGGTGCTGTTCATTTCCTCATTGTACTGGCGCACCAGAGCCTGCCGCCGTTCAGGGTCTCTCCAAATCCAGTCTTTGAAGGCATCCCGAATGGCCTGCTGTTTCTGTGCGGCCAGGGTGGTTTCTTTGGCGTTCAGCACCCGGCGTTCCTTGCCGTCTGCATCCTCTATGGTGTCATAAATGCGAACATCCCGGAGATTCAAAGAATCCTCCAGGATGCGGTAAGCGTTGGCGCGGTCTGTACCATAGGTGGTATAGGCCGCGATGTTGTTGTAGGGTATCTGTGTTTTGCCGGTAATCTGCCACTCGGCGGTGTAAGCGGAATAGTTCACATCAATGGTGCCGCGCAGATACCGGGGCGTGTCAAAGGTTTCATACATGAACTGACGGATATATTCCTTGTCAATCCAGGTAGCACCCAAGCGAACCTCAATTTCCGATGCGTCCAAGTCCTTGGGCTGGGCTGCTTTCAGGGCTTCCACGTTGACGGCAAAAGCCGGATCGCGTTCTGCTGCCCGCTGTGCCGCCCGGAGCTTCTGACGGACATTGCCGGACAGGTATTCGTCTGTGGTCTGCCAGCCGGAAAGCGGATCTCTGCCATAGGACGGGTCTTTGAAAATAACGCCGGACAGTTCTGCCGCAATTTCCTCGGTGGGTTTACCGGTCAGCTGGGACATATACTCCATATCCACCCTGGCTTTTTCCGCAATGGAAACGGCAAGGGCTTCGCTGGCGGTGTCCACCGTGGTCACAGCCTTGTGGGGCTTGATGGTACGTTTGGTGAACATATCCGCCTTGCGCTCCAGCTTCCCGTCCTCGTCCAGCACTTCCAGCGCACACAGGAGATAATACGAAGAATCGTCCGAAAAGGCCAGTCGGTTTCCTCGGTCATTGATAAGCCCGTATTTGGCGGAAAACGCATCATAGAGCCGGTTCAATTCCCCCTGCTTTTCCCGAATAGCGGAGTCCGGTGTGTACTCGTCCATCTGAAGGTCAATAAGCTGATGCACACAGTCCCGCAGGGCAACCATGCCCTTGATGCGGGCCTCGGCGGTGGCGTTCAGGTCTGGCTTTACCATGCGGCTGTTTTCCCGGAAGTACACCTCGCCGTCCACCACAGCATAGGAGTAGTTTTTCACGTTGGGGTCTGCCGGGATGGAGGTGTCGATTTCTTCACCCTCGCCCAGCTCCGGCAGCTCTGCTTCCTGATAGGTGCCGCGAATGTACTTCACAGCGTCATGGAGCTGGTCGGCCAGCTCCAGCCCCTCAATCGGTGCAACCGTGAAGTCCTGCCTGCCATATTGGGTGCTTTCGGAGGTCTGCCTGCCCAAGATCATCTCCGGGTGGTCTACAAAGTAGCTGTTGATCGCAAAGCCATCCTCGTTTTGTCCCAAATGCACCCAGTCCGGCTCGATGTCGATGGGCCGGTCACGTTTTTGCAGAAAGATAATATCGGAGACCACATCTGTACCAGCGTTGGCTCTGAACGCATTGTTGGGCAAGCGGATTGCACCCAGAAAATCTGCCCGCTGTGCCAGATACTTCCGCACTTCGGGACTTTTGGCATCCATGGTATAGCGGCTGGTGACAAAGGCAACCACACCGCCCGGACGTACCTGGTCAAGTGCTTTGGCAAAGAAATAGTTGTGGATGTTGAAGCCCAACTTGTTATATGCCCGGTCATTGACCTGATACTGTCCAAACGGAACATTGCCTACGGCCAGATCATAAAAATCGCGGCGGTCTGTGGTTTCAAAACCGGCCACCGTAATATCTGCTTTGGGATAGAGCTGTTTTGCGATCCGTCCGCTGATGGAATCCAGCTCCACACCGTACAGACGGGAGCCGGACATTTCCTCCGGCAGCATACCGAAGAAGTTTCCGACGCCGCAGGCCGGTTCCAAGATGTTCCCCGCTGTAAACCCCATGTTGCCGACAGCTTCATAGATAGCGCGGATGACCGTGGGGCTGGTGTAGTGGGCGTTCAGGGTGGAGGCTCTGGCAGCTTCATATTCCGCAGGAGACAGGGCGGCACTCAATTCCAAATATTCATTCTCCCAGGACTTGTTATCCGGGTCAAAGGCTTCCGGGATGCCGCCCCAGCCCACATAGCGAGAGAGGACTTCCTGCTCCTCTTTGGTTGCCGTGCGTTCCTCCAGCTCAATCGTTTTTAAGGTATTGATGGCATCCATGTTAGCGCGGAATTTGGCTTTCGGGCCACCCACGCCCAGCTGCTTATCTGTAATGCGGAAGTTGTCAGTGGACGGTGCTGCTGTCGGCGGCATTGGCTCAGGTTTTTCAATATGCAGCCGTTCCACTACAATATCATAGGGAAGACCGTTTTTCTCGCCGGGATAGACCGTTACCGGCTCCGATGTAATTTCCGGCACAGCCTGTTCCGGGTGTAAAACTTGCTGGACCTGCTCCCGTAAGCCGGGATAGTCTTTCAGCTCTGCGCCATCAATCCATGCATAAGCATCATCCCAATTTTCAAAGGTAATTGGGTAGCCATCACCATTACTACGAAAAATCAGGGCTTCTCGGGGTGGATGGGCGTTCAGAGGATCAAATTCAAATCCGCCGGTGTGCATGGCCTGAACAATACGTTGCTGCTCCGGAGTTAAGGCAGCTACAATCGCTTCGATCTGTTTCTGGCGCTCTTTTTCCCATGCTGCAACGTCAGGGAAAAATATACCCACATTTCTATCATCCTGTGCGGCCAGCTCAAGGAAACGTTCCTTGGATTCTGACCGGAAGATAGGATAAGCCAGAGAAGGATCGCGCAGCTGCACATCGAAAGTCCCAATGCGTTCAACCGTAAAAGGCTTATTGTCCAGATAGACTGTATCGCCCACCTTATAATTGAGGACCGATGTATCAGGGATAACCTCCTGGATGTGCTGCCATTCCTCATCGGATACGGTTATATCAACCTCATGGGTGGTTTCGCCGTCCCCGATGGTAATGGTATCGCCCTGACGGGTAATGGGCTGGCCGGACAGATCGGGAGCCTGGGCCTGTTCCTCTTGGGCAATGCGCTCCACATCGGAGGTCACTTGCCGGATAAACGGGTCCTGATCCAGCTTTTCGGAGTCAACTACCTGACCGCCTACAATACCACGCTGTTCCAGGGCTTCCCGGATAGCAATAGGGTCAATATCATCAAAGTGGTTCTGTTCTTCTTCCGTGAAAAACCGATCATCCTTGATGAGCTGGGCAATCCGGCGCTGTACCTTTGCCCACGGCAAATCCGCAGCAGCGGCCGGAACCGGAAATGCCGGAAGATCATCTCCATACTCCTGCTTCAGCCATGCCGCCGTACCCTTATCGCGGGCATGATCTTTCATATAACGGACAACGGCCTGCTTGCTCCTGATGTCGCCATTCCATTCCTGGAGTGCTGCATCAATGGCGGCCTGGGTATCCATGGGTCGCGCCGGTTCAGGGGCCAGTTTTGCAGGCACCGGTTGGGGCATAGAAAAAGCGGAGGGCTGTCGGCTCTCCGCTTGCTCAATATTATGAATTTGTTCCTGCTCGGACAGGAACAAATTCAATGTCAGTTGTTGATAAGCTCCGCCAGAATCACTTCCTCCGCCTGGGCCTTGCAGTTGTTCATCAGCCCGACCCACCGCATCGGGTCGCTGGCTTTCAGGGCCTCTGTCGCGCCCGCCGCTTTCGCCAGCTCCGGGATCATCTGCTCCAGACGGCTGTTCGCGGTCTCGTCGATCTCCAGAAGGTGCGGGTACAGCTTCTCCGACAGCAGCATCTGGCTGTAAAGAATCGGGCGGTGTTCCTTCAGATAGGTTTTCCGCATCCTTCCGTACTTGCCCAGGGGCTTCACCGGCTGTTCGCTCAGTTCCAGGTTGGGGATCAGATAGTCCCCGTTCTGTCTGTAAGTCAATGTGTTGTTCATCCTGTGATCTCCTTTCCGCGATTTTCTCGCGCTCTGCATTTTGAATGGTGACACCGATTTGCCGCAGCACCTGCTGATTGATCTGGCTGACCGCTGTTCCGAGGGCAGCAACGGTGGCCGGTGTGTTAAAATCGAAGATTGCCATGAAATCCTCATGGTCAAAATACTGTTCCGGCTCCAGCCCACAACGGGACATCAAGGAATAGGTGATGCTGACAGCGGCGGCAGAGCGGAATTGCACCGATATGTTAAGTTCATCGTACTCCTCCAAAAAGGAATCGTCAACGATGCGGAGAATGTCCTGCTGGTGATCGTTCCAATATTCATCTGCCAGCTGTCCGGCAATACTGGCCAGCTGCTGGGGAAAATCGCTGTCTGCGACACCATAGCGGCGCTCCAGCATGGCGGACACTGGAATGATATGTTCTGGCTTCATGGTCCAGAGCCACGGGCGGCGGGAGTTTTCCCGTTCCCCGGTGTCAGAGACATCAAAGACATAGCGCAGCCGTGGCCGGTCCCCGGAATCGTCCACCAGGGCAATTCCCCTGGAGCCGCGCTTCACATACCGGCCCATCCGGTTATTCCAAAGGTCATACTCCGCACAAGCGGTGGCATCCGGGCGCTGGGCATAGATCATCAGCTGCTCATGGTAGGGATATTTGTAAAGGCGGGCGGCGGTAGTAAGGAACGCCGCCCATTCCTGCCAGCTGCAGGTGAGCCGGGTTGCCACCTGGTCGGCCATCTGTGCATACAATTCTGCTTTACTCGGCATGGTTTTGAACCTCCTTTCGTGCCTTATAAAGAGAAAGGACGGCCAGACAGCCGCCCATTCAGGTTATTCTATTTGCTTATTTGTCAAAGTCCGGGTACAGCTCCAGTTGCTCAAAGGATGTGTCATCCATAGCACGGAGCTTCGCAATCGCAGAATCGGTCAGAGCAAGCAGTTCGGTTTCGTCTGTCTCCAAATACTGTTTCATGTCCTCTAATGCGTCGATCAGTCCGGTGCGGGTGCCGGTGTTGTAAATGCACAGCAGATTCATTTCTTCAAAGGTAAATTCATTCATGGTCAGATCTCCCTTTCTGTATTCTTCTTAGGTGTAGGCTTCTTATGTTCCTGTTTCGGCTGTGTACGGAGCTGCCGTACCACAGATTTTTTCTTGTCCTGTTGTTCCCGATGAACTGCATCCGCCAAATCCATGAGTGATATGGGCTGACCGGAACGGGCCTGCTGCTCCAGCTGGGCAGCAGTTGGTTCCTTGGAGCCGTTGTTGATGATACCTTCAATCATGCCGTAATCATCTTCCATGGACATTTCTGCGTTCCTGAGTGGATTGCTCTGGGGAAGAAAGCCGGGGATTTCCTGAAAACCAACGCTGTCGCAGTAATGACAAGATACCACGCCATTCTGCTTGACCGCAATGATGTCGCTGACGCTCATGGAAGGATGATGGTAGTCTGCCGGATGCTCATTGTTGAATTGATACCAAAGGGCATCTAAAGCTGCATCGGTGTTGGCTGCGTCAGGCAAGGGGGCCGTATAGACGAGATCATAGTTTTCATGCTCCACCTTGCGCCCGATAGATTTCAACCAATCCAGCCTCTCATAACCAATATCCCGCAGTGCATCATCATGTTTCACCTGATAGATCGCAAAGCAATCACCATCATGGGAGAGAAAAGCAGCTTCCCGCTGCTCCTGATGGTCAAGGCGCTCCATGATTTTCTCGTGGAATATAGGACTTTCCTCCCATTCCTCACGGGAAATAGCAAAGACGGTGCCGGGTGCTTGGGTTTCAAATTCCTCCTGGTCAAACAGCATTTCCGCGCTGCCCCCGCTCACTATGGCATAGACAGTTAAATCCATATCGTACAGCTCCAATGCCCTTTCTTTAGAGAGGGGAAGCATATCGCCGTCCATGTAGCCGCAGGCTTCCAGATCGGCCACACGCAGCTGTTCATCCGGCATAGGGTATTCATCCAGGGCCTGTTCCGGCGCGTCCGGGAGAGTGTCCGCAGCAACAGCAGCTTCTGCTTCGGATGCTTCAGGAGCATCAGCGGAAGTTTCAGCCGTAACAATGGGTGGGGTCACAGCTTGGGTAGAAACAGAAATATCTACGATGTGGTCCGCTTCCCATTGCGCTACCTCGTTCTGGCTCTGTGGGTCCGGCTCCGTCTGCTCTGGAGCGGTAACTTCCGGTTCCTGCTGGGCAGTCAGATCAATACCGCGTTCCTTACAGATTTCCTTAAAGTGGTGGTCAATGTCAGTAATCAAACTATTGGCCGTTTTGTTGATCGTCTCCAAGCTGGCCCGCAGCTCCGGCAGTTCCTTGCCCTTAGACCAGGTAGCAATATAGCCAAAGCTGTTCTCGCCGGTCTGGATGCCGTAATACTGGCAGACCGTATAGGAGATGCTCTCAGCTTCTACTTCCTCCGTAGCACGGTCTTTTTTCTTGGGCGGCTCTCTGGTTTCATCACCTGCAGCAGCGGCCTCCTGTTCCTTTTCATAATTGTGGAGCTTGGAGTGAGCGATTTCATGGACAGCAGCGGAGACCGTTTGCACCTCACTCATTCCTGCCCGGATAGCAATGCGCTGATCCGCAGGACTGAAAAAGCCGTCCATATCGGCTTTCATTGGTTCAATCGTAATGGGGACGGGGGAAGCACGGCGCAGGGCTTCCATAAATGCGTCAAACTGCTGGACATCACCGGTCAGGTCGCTTGCCAGCTGGGGAAGGGGCTTGCCCTCAGTCTGGCTCACATCAAACACCTTAACCGGCCTGAACATGGGAATCTCGATTTCTTTTTCCTCAGTAATGACTTTCCCATCTGCATCCAGCATGGGCGCTCTGGTGTCCGGGTCGAGCTTCTGTTCTTCAATTTTCTTCTTAAATGGCGTAGGCGCAATGATCGTAATGCCATGTTCACCTTTTTTTACATGGCGTTCAAACTGATCCCGCCATTTGTTGTAGCCAGCCACATGGGTGGCATTGGGCATCTGCATGTGGATCAGGGTCACGTTGTTGACGGAATAGCGGTGGAACCGGGACATGGTGGAGAGGTACTGTCTGTATTTCTCACTTTCGAACAACTCTTTGATACCCTGCTCAATGCCCTCGGTGATTTCCCGCAATCGTTCCTGATTGGATTTCTTTGGTTCTGCCATAATGGTCGCGCTCCTTTGTTTTGATGAAAAAAGCAGGAAACCTTTTCAGATTTCCTGCTCAGTGGTGCCGCTGTGGAAGCGGATATTCAGTTATTTACAGGTAGGTTATTGGCTCGATAAACTGGAATTGGTCATTCTTCTTTTTCTTCAGGAGTATCTTCATTTGGCTTGGAACTGATTTTTGAAACAATAATACCTGTGCAAGTAACAACTACTACACAAAGATACATTCCTATTCCTAATACACAAGCACTTCCATAATCCATACCATTGAAGAAATCTCCGCAAATGTCAGAAAAGAACATGCCTATGATTGCGACTACACAGCCTATCGCAAAATATGTCCATACCTTTTTCATACAATCACGCTCCTTCGTCAAATTCCGATTTGTTGTTGCATTCATTCTATCATACAAAGCACAGAAATTGAAGCAAGAAAACATACTCCAAGAAAGAAACCTCGTCACAGACAGATGGGAAACAGTCTGAACCGGGGCGCAGCATTATTCTGATTTGGGGCCGGTATTCCTTTTGGGTGGGGTATAACCGCCTGCTTTAGCACGTTCCCTTGCCGCAACACGGCGTTCTTCGCTATAAGGCTCCCGCACCGACACGCAGCGTTTCGGGACAATAAAGGAATGTTCATTCTTCTTGGTGATCTGGCCGGGATACTTTTCAGCTAAACGGGAGAGCTTTTCCAGCAGCTTCGGGTCATGGGTATAAACCTCGGCGGTGGATTCTGCCTGATTATAGAGAATGATCGTTTCCTGCTCATAGAGCGACAGTTTCATCATTTGCCGCCTTTCTGACGGTCAAATTCGAGCTTGAAGTTTACACACTGCCCATCGTCCTCCAGCACAACAACAGCATCGTAGGTCTTACCGGTCTTTTCCGAATAGCAGCCTTTCAACGGCATACGGCCCTTTTTTAGGAGCTCAGCCGCTACCGCTTTGGTCAGCTGTTTTTTCTTGGCGGAAAAGAACTTGCTGTTCTTCCAGAGGGCAAACCGGCAATCACGATTCTCGCAGAAAAAGCCCTGTTTGCTTTCGGTCACATTGCCGCCGCAGCGAGGGCATTTCCCGATTACCTCCCGGTCAGAGGGAAACAGGAACTCTGCACCCTGGATCACCTGACAGGTGGAAACCAGCTCCCGTAGCATAGCGGCAATCCCATCCATAAAGGCGTCTGGCTCCAGCTTGCCGCACTCGATTTCTTTGAGCTTGTATTCCCATTCCGCAGTCAGCAGCGGAGATTGCAGTTGCTCCGGCAGGACGGTAATCAAAGATACAGCGGCATGGGTGGGCATGAGCTGCACCGCCTTTTTGGATTTCTTGCGCTCCACAAATCCGGCAGACACCAGCTTTTCCAGAATACCGGCGCGGGTGGCAGGTGTCCCCAGCCCTTTGCGCTCCGCATCCTCCGGCATATTCTTTGCTCCGGCAGTTTCCATAGCGGCCAGCAGACTGTCCTCAGTGTAGTGCTTGGGCGGCGTGGTTTTGCCCTCCTTAATGCCGGGGACAATCACCTCAAAGGACTGTCCTTCAGACACCACCGGCAGGGCCTTGGCCTCGGACTCGTTATCCGCTTCCGGCTTGTTTTTCAGAGACGCCTTATAGCGGCTGTCCAGCTCCTTCCAGCCGGGATTCAGGATAGCGTGGCCTTTGGCAGTAAAGGGATACCCGGCACACTCCAGCGTTACGGTAGTTTCGGCGTACTCATAAGGCTGGCCAACGGCGCAGAGCAGCCGTAGGGACACCAACTCCAGAATGGCACGTTCTCCAACCGGCAGGCTGTTCAGATCGGTGGTGCGGATATTCTGCGTGGGGATGACCGCATGGTGGTCCGTGACCTTTTTATCGTCGATCACGCGGGACACATCGCATCGGACAGTAATTCCTTTGGCAAAGGGCATTGCTTTGGCTGTGGCATTGACCAACGCCGGCAGGCCCTCCGCCATATCGGAGGTCAGATACCGGCTATCCGTGCGGGGATAAGTACACAGTTTTTTCTCATACAGGCTTTGCAGATAGTCCAGCGTCTGCTGGGCTGTGTACCCCAACAGGCGGTTGGCTTCCCGCTGGAGGGTGGTCAGGTCATAGAGAGCAGGCGGCTTTTCAGACTTTTCTTTGCGCTCCACCTTCTGCACCACAGCGGAGCTGTTCACGCAGGCTTCCTGTTGGCGCTGCGCTTCCGCTTTGTCCTTGAGCCGTTCCCCGGAAGCGGTAAAATCGGAAAGGTCCAGCATCACAGTATAAAAAGGCTCCGGCCGGAACGCATCAATTTCCGCTTCCCGTTGGACGATCAGCGCCAGCGTGGGAGACATGACACGCCCGATGTTCAGGGTACGGTGATACAGAACAGAAAAAAGCCGGGTGGCGTTGATGCCCACCAGCCAGTCGGCTTTCGTCCGGCAAAGCGCCGCCTGATGCAGACCGTCATAATCGCTTCCGGGGCGGAGGTTCTGGAAACCGGCGCGAATGGCCTCATCTTCCATGGAGGAGATCCACAGTCGTTTCATGGGCTTTTTGCAGCCGACCAGATGATAAACCGTTCGGAAAATCGCTTCGCCCTCACGCCCAGCATCACAGGCGTTGACTACTTCCGTCACATCCGGGTCGTTCATCAGTTTCCGCAGAATTTCAAACTGCTGTTTTTTGTCCTTACCCACCACGAACTGCCAGCTCTCCGGCAGGATGGGCAGATCATCATAGCTCCATTTGGCGTACTTCGGGTCGTAGCTCTCCGCATCGGCAAGCCCGGCCAAATGGCCGATACACCAGCTTACCCGGTAGCCATTCCCCTCCAGATAGCCATTTTTCTTTGTTTTTGCGCCGAGTACCGCAGCCAAACTCTGTGCCACAGAGGGTTTTTCGGCAATCACGAGCAGATAGCTCATTTTGATTTCCTCCTTCCATTCAAAAGAGCCAGCATTTCCCGATGACAGATACCCACACAAGCCTGTCCTGTATGGCTGCACCCATAGCAGGGATGGGTTTTAGGGAGAGAAGGGGCGCGGCGGGGATTGCCCCCGCCGCTTGGCTTTTGTGTCATCATTCTTTCAAAGGGACTGTCAGTGAAGCGGGTCAATCCATATCATCCTCACTGTTCTCCGAATCAGCCGCATCTTCCTCCACGCTCTCCCACGGGGCGTCCTCCTCGGTATCTTCGTCCTCACCGTAATCGTAATCATCCAGATCGGCGTTGCCCTTGGTCTTGGGCTTGTTCTTTACCAGCTTGAAATAGGCGAAAACACCGCCGCCGCCAACCAGGGCAAGCAGAAGGACCCACACCGCAGGGTTCAAGCCGCTGCCGGTTTCTTCCGGTTCCTCCGGCTCCGTCTCAACGGGGTCCTCTGCCGGTTCCGGTTCCTGAATGGCTTCTTTGCCAACGCACTGGGTCATGTCTTTCGCGCAGATTTCGCAGTTCATATTGACCGCACCGGGCTGGCAATGTTCGGTGCAGGAACAGACAGCCACGGTTTCCTCCGTTTCTTCTCCGATCAGCGCCATGAGATCGGCGGTATCCACCGGATTGAGGAAATAGGTCTGATACTGTTCCTCATCTTCATTGACAGGCGAATCGTAATCAATGACAAGATAGAACGTGTTGCCGTCCCGGTCAGTGATAGTGATAAACTGCTTATTCGTATATTTATCATAGAGCAAATCCCGTGTTACGGCATTGCCATTTTCGGCAAAACCCTCCCCAGGCTCTTTCGTCACAGGCTCTGTCTCCTTGGCGGTTTCCGTTGTGCTGCTCTGTGTGGTACTGGGCTTTGAAGCGGTTCCCGTACCGGAAGAAGTACCCACAGAGGATACAGGCTGCGTAGGGGTGGTCACGGCAGGCTGGGTAGGCGTAGTTGCAGAGGGCTGCGTAGGCGTCGTCTCAGCGGGCTGCTCCTGCTCTTTGTTATCTTCCGGGCAGTCCTTTTTGGGGTCCTCCGGGGTATCTTCTTCAGGCTCTGCATAAAAGGGATTGGACAGCACCACGCTGCGCGACTGATTGCCAAGCCGGTCCACAGCCCGGATAAAAAACAGCAGCTCATCGGTGCAGCGATCAATCCGCAAGTCCAGAATGCCGTCCTTCAAAGTGGTATAGAGCTGATCGTTGACATAGATGCCTGCCACACCGGAAAAGGGATCGACTGCTTCTACCCGCAGCAGCTTGTCCCGGACCCCGGCTTCCACAACAGGCGGGTCATAGTCAAAGAAGGTGATGGTGTATGTCTCCATGTACTCTGTACCTGTCAGATCGGTGATATAGAAATATACGGTACAGTTATCTACAACGGTGAGATGGGCCTCTTCCTGTTCCAGCAGGGTTTCCGTCAAATCGGTGCGCTCATCAGGATCATCGTGTTCAAAAGCCATTTCGACTTTTTCCCAGCCGGTGCCGCCCACATCCTGAATGCGAATGGTCAGTTCCACCGGCTCATTGTAATAGCCCTCCAGCTCATCGACTTCCACATGGTATTCCGGCTCAGTGACAGGTTCTTCCGGTTCTCCGCCAGTGCCATCTGCCGATTCCTCCCCGGCGTCCTCTGTCGGTTCCTCCACGGTTTCTTCACCGGGGTCCTCACCCAGTTCTTCCACCAGTTCCTCGGTTGTTTCTGTCATGGGTTCCTCCGTTCCCGGCTCAGCACCGGCAAAAGCGGTGACCGGAAGTGTCATAATGCACAGCAGGCAAACCAGCAGGATTGCCATAAAACGATGTTTACGCATTTTCATGGGATTCTTCCTCCATTTCTCCCCGCATCATGGCGGCGGGGTCTGTTTTCATACTGCGGATCAGCGCGGCCAGCTGAGTGAAGTCCAGGTCATGGCTGTGTACCAGTTCCAGAATATCGTTGTTCTCCAGCTCAGTTCGCTGGCGCACCAGCTCTTTCTGCCGTGCCTGAAGCTCAGCAATTTTTGCGGCGTTCTTTTCATACTCCGCATTGATTTTTTTGATTTTCGGGTTCATTTTGTGATGTCCTCCTTTCATGGCAGGCGGCCAAAGGCGAGAAAATGCTGCTGCCAATAGCTCGTGTTGATGGATGTATAAGAGATGGGGTCCCCGCAGTGGATCATCATTCCATTGCCGACATAAATGCCAACATGGGATGCGCCGGTAGTGTCATAGGTTCCCTGGAAGAAAATCAGGTCTCCGGGTTTGGCGTTGGCACTGGATACCGGTGTGCAGATGTTCAAAAGCCCTTGCGCGCCGAGCCTGCCTACATTCCAGCCGCTGTGATTGATGACCCAGCTGACGAAGCCGGAGCAGTCAAAAGAGGTGGAAGGACTGGAGCCGCCCCAGACATAAGGGTAGCCCAGGTATTTTTCCGCTTCCGCGATCATGGCAGCGAACACCTCATCTTCCAGGGCCTCCGGGGGAATGTCATAATCGGTATAAGGGCCTCGCTGGGATACCCCTGGATATTCGCCTTGTGGAAACAGGTCCAACCGATTCCCGTAGGTGGCGATGTAAGCTGCATACATTTCCAACTGTTCCTCGCTCAGCACATATACAGGCAGGTGAGAAAGGTTGAAGTTTTCCAGCTCCACATAGCAGATGTAATAGTTATAGGGAACATCCACAATGGTCACTTCTCCTGTGTCCGGGTCAATGGAGGGTTCGGGCCGGTAGCGGATTTCCACTTCCACCGTTTGGGTCAGGGTGTATTGACGGTCAAAAAGCATGGCAAGCGTGCTTTGCACCTCAGAAAGCGTCCATTCACCCCCGTGGTAGGCAGTCAGCAAGGAAATTAGGACATAGGGATCGTGGGTAATCTCATCCAGGTCAAAATGGTATTCATCGTATCCCGGATGCAGGGTCTCATAATGATCCAGCTCATACTGCAAATCTGCCTCCATCTGTGCATAAGCCGCTTCCGCACCCAGCATATCTGCGTCCTGAGAGGGATATGTTGTGGATGTTAAAGAGGAAACCGTCCCCTGGAACAGTACGGAACAAGAGGACAGGCCGCTCAGAAGCATGGCGAGAATCAGGAGAAAGGCAATGGCAATGCCAAAGCCCTTCCTGTGACGCCAGATGAACTCACCGGCCTTCTTGGTTTCCTCCGTGACTTTCTTTGCTGCCGCAGCAGTGTTTTCAGCCGCCTTTGCCGCAGTTCCACCAGTCTGACCGGCATGTTTGGCAGCGGCATACTGCTTTTTAATAGCCTGCTTTTGCTGCCAGCGGGAAATAGGATTGCTGGCAAATTGGGTATTTTCCTGCAAGGACTTCTGATACAGGGCGTTGACATTTGCTTTTTCCAGCCTCTGCTCCGCCTTTGCTGCTTCACGGTAGGGTTTGAGCTTATGGGAGTGATAGCCTTCCCGGACCAGCCGCCCGGTACCTTCCGCAACTTCTTCGGTTTTGTGGGCGCTTTCTACGCCCACATTGTCATCTTCTGAAGCCTGGATTTCCCGATGAACAGTGCCAATCACGGTGTTGACCGGGGCATCCCGGACGGCATGGGTCAGCTTGGAGGGCGGCTTTTTCTGATCTACTTCCTCAAAGCGCAGACGCACCGTTTTCTTACCGGTGGCAGGGTCCGTGACCGTTTCCCTGACCTTTACCTTCTTTTTGGGGATTTTCGCCTGCGCCGCGTCCGCTTTCCACGCAGCCTTATCCGCCTTTCGGACAGCTTTCCCCAATACAGGATCGGCGCGTTCCTCATCAGAGAATTGCAGACGGGGTTCCCGTTTACTCAAACCATTCCCCCTGCATCAGCTCACACATCATGTAGTTCAATTCCACATAGATTGCCATGCCCACCGGGGACTGGAGAGAGTGAAGGGTCAGATAGGCGTAAATCTGTGCCAGCACATCCGCCAGAATCTGCACCTCCGTCCCCTCCAAAACGATACCGCTGGGGGTGGCGTTGATGCCACACCAGATTTCAACCAGGCGAAGCAGGGCTACTTCTCCGGTTTCACTCAGCTGGGCGGCTGTGTCGGATGCGGTACGGCACTCACTCACTGCATCAGCCATTGCCGAAAGCATCTGGCTGCGTTGGCCTTTCATTGCCTTATCGAAAAATGTCATATGGTCTTTGTTCAAAACACTGGGATTCATAATCATGTTTCCTCCTTGATTTCCTGTGGCTTCGTGGTCATGATACGGTACAGCTCGGTATCCTTCGGGAAGTGATCGACAAAAGGCAGGATGACACTGCCGTAGAACAGCAGGCCCTCGCCCTCGCTGGAGTGGGTCACATAGGACAGCTGATGAGGAGAGATATTGAGCTGTTTGGCCAGAATCTGCCGGTCCCCGCCAGCCTGGTTGAGCATATACACAAAGTCAGAGTTCTCAAAGATGTTCTCCACTTCGCGGGAGAACAGCAAATCCTTGACGTTCTGCGTGATGCCGGTGGGCATACCGCCCCATTTGCGGAACCGCTTCCAAATCTCAACCGTGTAGGCTGCGGTCTGTTCCTCCTTCAGCAGCAAGTGCATCTCGTCGATGTAGTACCGGGTGGATTTATGGGCCGCCCGGTTGATGGTGACGCGATTCCACACTTGGTCCTGGACCACCAGCATACCGATCTTTTTCAACTGCTTGCCCAGCTCCTTAATGTCGTAGCAGACAATCCGGTTGTTGATATTGACCGTGGTACGGTGGTTGAACACGTTCAGAGAGCCAGTGACGTAGATTTCCAACGCTGTGGCGATGTACTGCGCTTCCTTTTCGTCCTGGGCGCGGAGCAGGTCATACAAATCCTCCAAAATCGGCATATTCTCCGGGCGCGGGTCGTTCAGGTAATCGTTGTAGACCAGCCGGACACAGCGGTCGATGATGGTTTTCTGAACAGGCAGCAGGCCGTCCTTGCCGCCGACGATCAACTCGCACAGAGACAAAATGAAATCGGATTTGAGGGACAGCGGGCTTTCATCGTCCGAGTAGTCCAGATTCAGGTCCATGGGGTTGATATAGTCGCGGGAGGTGGGCGAAATGCGGATGACCTGTCCATGCAGGCGCTCCACCAGCGGGGCGTATTCCGCTTCGGGGTCACAGATAATGATGTCATCCTGTGTCACCAGGAACGCATTGGAGATCTCACGCTTGGCACTGAAGGACTTACCGCTACCCGGCGTGCCGAGGATCAGGCCGTTGGGATTTTTCAGCAGCTTCCGATCTACCATAATCAGGTTGTTGCTCAGGGCATTGATACCATAGTAGAGAGCTTCCTGCCCGGTCTGGAACAGCTCCTGGGTTGTGAACGGCACAAAGATTGCCACGCTGGAGGTGGTAAGCCCGCGCTGAATCTCAATCTGGTTCAGCCCCAGGGGCAGGCTGCTCATCAGGCCCTCCTCCTGTTGGAAGTCCAGCCGTGTCAGCTGGCAGTTGTACTTCTGGGCGATGGAGCTGGCCTGGAATACGTTGTTGTCCAGCTGGCGCTGGGTGTCTGCCGTGTTCATCACCAGAAATGTGACCAGGAACATACGCTCATTCCGGCTCTGCAAATCCTGCAAGAGCTTTTTTGCTTCATTGCCATAGGTGGCGAGATCACTCGGAATGATGTCCATGTCATATCCGGCGCGGACTGCCTTTTTCTGTTCCTCGATCTTTGCCCGGTCAAGGTCTGTAATTTTCCGTTTGACCGTTTTGATTGCTTTCACCTGGTCCAGCGACTGAATATGGAGGTTGACGATGAGGCTGCTTTCCATATCCAGAAAATCCGCCAGCATCCGGTCATTCAGCTCCGGGGCCAGAATCTGGACAAAGGAGACAGCGCCGTATTTGCGTCCCATGTGGAAAGTCGTTCCGGTACGGAACTCAAAAGAGGTCGGCGCAATAAAATCCTTGGTGGACAGACCGGAGGGAGCCAGCCAATCCCAGGAGAACCGGAACGGCTGCGGCTCGTCCATGTGGAAAATGCTATGGAGCTGATGCAGGCGCTCGGCACCGTTCAATACTCCGGCGCTGACACCCAGCCGCTTGAAGTTGTTGAGAATGTCAGTTTCAATCCGTTCCAGTCTCGGTTTTGCCGTTTTCAGGTTGTCTGCGTCAATGCCGAAGGTCAGATATTTGGTTTTCACCAAACCGTTGTTACCCTTGGCAAGCTGATTTTGCAGCATGGTGGTGTATTCCTCCCGGATGCTGTCAAAATCGTCTCCCTGGGGCGGGATGTCGATGCTCCGGGCAAAGGTATCCTCGGATGCTGACAGGTTCAGGAACGACAGCTGGAACTGAATGGAGCTGTCAAAGTAATTGAGGAAATCGCACCACGCTTCAAAAATGGCGGTCTTATCCTCATTCTGAGACAGCTGGTAATTGATGTCCTGGAACTGGATCGTTTTTGTGTAATGGGTATCAGTAACACGACAGATACCGTCCGGCCACATCCGCTGATAGGGAATACTGTCCTGGGCGGTTTTTTCTTTCCGGTCTGTCCGGTTTGCCCTGGCAATGGCCGCTTCGATCTGCTTGCGGTCACTCCTGGACAACTTTTTCTTTGGCTTTTCGGGCATGGTGTCCCTGTCTTTGCCGCGCTTGCGGACTTTGTTTGCCGTAGACAATGCTGTACACCTCCTTGTCGAGTTGTTCCTGCCGCTCTAAGACGGCATAGAAGTTGTTGGTTTTGTAGGGCCTCTGCTTGGGGCGGGTAATGGCAACGCGGATGATGTTGCCGAGGATTTTTTCCAGCGGCTGTCCGTTTTTCTCATACATCGCCAGCAAGAAGAACGGCAGCAAGATGACTACCATGCACATGGATGCCGCGCTGGTGCCAATCGGCCCCTTGAGCAAAAAGAAAAGCGGTACGCCGACGAGCGCCCCGCTGCCAAAGCAGATCAACTGCCTTTTGGTGAGATTGAACATGACCTTGGTTTTTACTTTGGTCAGGTCTTTGGGTACAGGTACATAGGCCATGGGATAAACCTCCTTTCCGGGTTAATGGGCATTGAACACGGATTTTGCAAGGCTTCCCGTCTTAAACAAGGTGAAACACAGCAAGACGGTGTAGCCCATACAGCCCCAAATGGCTGCAATAATGTCGGTTTCCGCTGCAATGCCCTGCACCAACACCGCATAGATGCCCACACAGATGATAATGAGAAATGCCTGGAAGCCCAGAGCGAACAGGGAACGCAGATAATTCTGCCCCATTTGTCCCCATTCCCGGTTGGTCATCGTTGCCATCGGGATCGGGGCCACAGAAGTTACCAGATAGATCTCGATCATTCGCCCATAGGTGATTATAAAGATGCAGATGGACAGCGCCCAGGTGGTAACGCCGATAAACAGGCTTTGGAACCATAGACCGAACAGCGGTCCCAAATCCATTGCCATCAGCCGGGTCTCCAGGTCAGCTGTGACGCTGGTTATGTCGATGCTGGTGTTGCCGACGATCACGCCGGACGCCCGGTTCACCACGCTTTGCGCCACATCGAACACGCCCATGACGATGTTCCAGGTGTTGGTGACAATCAGGATTGCACAGGCTGTCTTGAAAATCCACTTGAAGAACATCCAGGTGTCCACATCATGCAGATTGTTCTTGTCGGCAATGAGCTGGATCAGCTCCAGAGTCATCACAAAGGCCAGAATCAATCCGGCAATGGGAAGAATCACTGTTTCGGACAGGTTGTGGATCATGTTGAACACGCCGCTGTTCCAGCCCTGGGGTGTCTGGCCTACCTGGGTGGAGATTTCGCCAACTCTCTGGTTCACGCTATCGAACAGCCCAGAGAGATTGCTGGTAATGCCACCTACCAGGATTTCCTTCAGCCACTGTGTAATTTGTTCTTTGATATAATCCACTTACTTTCCCTCCTTTCTTGCCCCTCCCACTGGTTGGCAGGAGGGGCAGAGGATTTTCACATCAAAGATTAACCGAACAAACCAGACAGCAGCGGAACCAGGGTGATACCGATCAGGGCCACGCCGCCGCCCGCCATGAGCTGCTTCATGCCCTGGGACTTTGCGCCGGGGTTATCATTTCCGTAACCTTCCAGCAGGTTGATCGCGCCCCAAATGCCGAGACCGGCACCGAGCGCCACAACGAGGGTCTGTAAAACGCCGACTGCGCTGTTGAAAAATGCCATAAGTGTTACCTCCTATGATTTGTTGTGTAAGTGAACGGGTTTCAGACTGCCGAAATTAACCGAACAGCCCGGACAGCAGCGGGACCAGAGTGATGCCGATCAGGGCCACGCCGCCGCCCGCCATGAGCTGCTTCATGCCCTGGGACTTCGCGCCGGGGTTGTCATTGCCGTAACCTTCCAGCAGGTTGATCGCGCCCCAGATGCCAAGACCGGCACCGAGCGCCACAACGAGGGTCTGAAGAACACCAACAGCAGAGTTAAAGAAAGCCATAATAAGTACCTCCGAAAATAATTTTTTGAAGGCACATTTTCCTCCGTTTCAGGCAGAAAGAAAGACGCAGCCGTTAATTCGGTGCGTCGTCGGTGGTGTCTACCTCATAAACTTCGTAGACTTCATTGGGTTTTGGTTTCAGCCGGACAGACAGGAACCGCTCTATGTCAAAGGCGTTCCGTGGGTCTGCATCGGCTGTCAGATGATAATTGGGATGCTTGGTGATGTCGTACTTATCCGAAAGAAAAGGCCGAACACCACGCAGCTGAAGGATGCACTTGCCGCCGTCCATGACGGCCAGCTCATCCTGGCTCATCAGCTCTTTGCCGAGCTTCTGATAGTTGAGAGAGTGGGAGGTCTCCCGCCCACGGCTCTCGCCGGTGTTATAGGTGTCGATGGTCTCTTTGCCCAGGACAGCGGACAGCTCCTTTAGGGTGGTCGGCTCCTTGCCGCCCAGGAAGATGGAGCAATCGCAGTTGCCGATGATGGTATCGGCATTGTCCTTGTAAATCGCTTTCAGCTGGGATTGCGCCTGTAAGACCAGACAGGCGGAGATCTCACGGCTTCGGATGGTCGCCATGAGCTTTTCTAGCTTGGGGATTTGGCCGATGTTGGCACATTCGTCGATCAGGCAGCGCACATGGACCGGAAGCCTGCCGCCGTACACATCATCCGCTTTTTCACACAGCAGGTTAAATAGCTGGGTGTAGCACATGGAAATTAGGAAGTTAAAGCTGTCATCTGTATCGGACATAATCAGAAACAGGGCAGTTTTCCGGTCTCCCAGAGTGTCCAGCTCCAGCTCGTCATAGGCGGTCACTTCCCGCAGCTCAGCAATATCGAATACCGCCAGCCGCGCACCACAGGAAATCAGGATAGATTTTGCTGTTTTGCCAGCGGCTAATTTGTATTTCTTATACTGCCTGACTGCAAAGTGCTCGGGCTTTTCCGCTTCCAGTGCATCGAACATCAGGTCTACCGGGTTTTTGAACTCCTCATCGTCCTCGCGCACCTCCATGGCGTTGATGAACTCAATCAGGGTGGAGAAATTCTGTTCCTCCACCGGGGCCTCATAGTGGATGTAACCGATCAGCGCCGTATAGAGCAGCGTTTCGGCTTTTACCCAGAAATCGTCCCCGGCTTTACCTTCGCCCTTGGTGTTGGCGATCAGAGTAGTGACGAGCTTCAAAATATCCTTTTCCGAGTGGATGTACGCGAAAGGATTATAGTGCATCGACTTTTTGAAGTTGATGGTGTTGAGGACCTTAATCCGGTACGGCTCGTAAATGACCTTTCCGTGCTTGTCCTTCATGGGCTTTCCGTCCTTGCCCAGCTTCGGTGTCCCGCGCTGGAGCATTTTGCCGCACTCTACCAGAATAGTTCCCTTGGGGTCCGTCACCACATAGGACGAGTGCATCTGCATTAGGTTGGGCTTCAGCCAGAACCGTGTCTTACCGGAGCCGGAACCGCCGATAATCATGACGTTCTTGTTCCGGGCAGTCCTGGGGTCCTTGGGGCGGCTGTTCATGGTCAGCCGCTCCGTCTGGGTGAGAATGACGTTGTTCTGGAATACCGGGTCAATGTAGGGGGCAATGTCCTCATGGGTTCCCCATCGGGCGCTGCCGTACTCCATGTTCTTCCGGTATTTCTTTGCGTTTTTGCCTTTCACATAGACCGCCAGCCGCAGGGCAGCGCCGCAGCACAGTCCCACAAGAAGGTCAACCGGATGAAAGCTGGGGTAAGGGGACTGAAATGCAGCGACAAAGCCCTCCATGATATGCAGCAGCTTCCCGGAAAGGTCCGTACCGGCAGCCAGCCGGTACGCCTGCCCCAACTTAGTGGCATACAGTCCCAGCAGGAAATAGGGCAGATTGAGCAGTACCAGCTTTTTGATGTTTTTCTGCTTCATCGTTCCAGCTCCTTCCGTTTGGTCCTGTCCACCACGGCGTGTTTTACCATTTCTTTGAACTGGCCCAGCTTTTTCAACACAGAGGGCCGGTTGGCCTTTTCCAGCTTCTTCTGGCTGTACTTTTCAAAGGCAGCGGTCATGGCTTCCTCGCTGGGAGCCTTGAAGAATACCTGATACTTGCCTTTGCCCACTTTGTAGACGCTGTATTTCACTTCATGCTGTCGGGCGATACGCTCAAACTCCTTGATAGAGGGGTCTGAAATATCCAGGCGGCGCAGATCGCCTTTCTGTGCCTGAAGCTCGGCCATGCTCACCCTGCCGCCGTGTTCTACCGGGTGGTCACGGCTTTTCTGCGCTTTTACTTCTTTGCGGTGTGCCAGATACTTGGAAATACCGGATTTCAGCAGTCTCCCGGAGAACTTGGAGCCGCTGATAATCAGGGATACTGTTCTGTTTTCCACTTCTTCCTGCATTGCTCATCAACTCCTTTCCGTGGATTTTGCAGGGGCGGCGTTCAAACTAAGGTGGCACCACCAGCCGCCGCAAGAGATATTTGAGCATCATGGGAACCTCCTTCATCGAACACGGTCCTTGTGGTCATAGAACAGGTCGCCATGCACTACCTTCGCATGGTTCAGAATTTTGATATTCCCGCGCTCCTGATTCTCCAATGCCTTCTGATACCCCTGATCAGAGAGAAACAGGCGCATCCGGTCTCCCTTGAAACCAACCGGCGAATCATGGGTCAGCACATCAAAGATAATCATGTGACGGGTGTTCTCATCAAACCGGGCCAAATCCATGTAGTCGTGGCCCTGGTAGTTCTGCGCTCCTGCCTTTCTTCGCATATCCTCCATCAGTTCACGCAAAGTCACTGTTTTCAGTGGTTCAACCTCTCTCATGGTTGCTGTCTCCTTTCTCGCGTCCCTGCCCCTTGACAGTGAGAATACCGTCCAGGGTGGTCGCGGTGATTCGCAGGCGTTCCGCCATGGCAATGTCGTTTTTTACGGTTTCATCTACGCTGTGGCCGCAGACAATCAACACATGGGAACGCCGGAGATAATCACGGGCCATGTCGATGCTGTCCTTATGCTCCTGGGGGATTTTATCGTTCAGGAACAAAGGCAGAAACAAAAGTGGGCAGACTGGCGAAAAACCAGCGTCGTAAACCGCGCGGCAATATTTCGCGGCGTTTTCCGTGTTTTCAAATTCGTTATCGCCCCAAGAGGCGGTAATGTAAGCCAAAGGTCGTTTCATGGCATAATCCTTTCTCCCGGTATTCGGGCAGTAAAAAAGCAGCTCACTGTGAGCTGCCGTACATATCGTGATTCACAAGCGCCGAGTAGTAATTGCTGATAGTGGTCGGCGCGTTATACAGCACCGTCAGTAGGTATTGCTTGATGTTCCGCACTTTGGTGGTGTTTTCCTGCATACATTTCAGCACGAACTGAATATGTTCGCTGTTCAGCTTCAAAAAGCGGGATCGCACAACTTCATGGGGAAAGTCTGTACCGGCCACTCTGGTGAATTTCCGCTTGGCGCAGACCACTTCCAGCATCAGTTCCACGATCTCATCAATGGAATCTACATCGTAGGGATATTGCTGCCTCAGAATGTCATACTCAATATTTTCGCAGATCAAATCCCGATAAATCTCATATTCGCTTGCCGATGCCGCTTCGGTTCGTTTCGCTTCCGGCGGTTCAACCGCCGCAGTTTCCCGGAAAGAAGGAATTGAATCGGTACTTCGTGAATCAGTATTTTGTTTTTCTTTTCTTGATTTCTTAGTATTTAATTGCGTTGGATTTTCCGGCGACGGTTTTTCCGTTGACGGATTATCCGTTGTCGGGTTTTCCGACAACGGTTTTCCCGATGACGGTTCTTCCAACGACGGTTCCGGCAAAACAGGGAACTCATGAATGATATACTCGTTGACACTGAACTTTCCGCTGGCATCGGTGGTCTGACGGCGCTGGACATAACCAGCTTTCTCAAGCTCGTTAACAGCGGAGCGGATGGCATCCTTGCTCTCGCGGTTGATGTGAGAAAGGCCAGCCAGGGTGTAATCCCAATCTTCCGGCAAAGAAAGCATCTGAGAAAGCAATCCTTTTGCCTTTAACGACAGGCTCTTATCTCTCAAATGATGGTTACTCATAACGGTGTAATCCCGCGTCCGTTCCACGCGAAATACAGCCATTGACTTCACTCCTCTCGAAATTTGGGCATAAGAAAAGCCGCAGTCTGAAATTACTCAAAACTGCGGCTCAATGTGTACCGGTATTCTTTTTACTTTTCTTGTCTTGCATGAGAATATGTCCCTCGATGATGCGGGCATATCGTTTGATCTTGATTTCCTTTCGCTCTTGGCGTTCCAATGCGTTCCGGTATCCGGCATCATCCAGAAACAAACGGATTTCATCACCGGGGGAGCCATAGGGATTTTCACTTTTACGGACCACAAATTCGATCATGTGGCGTGTGCTGTCCTGGAACCGCTCTACAGCCAGAATATTGTGGCCTTTCAGCTCTCTTGCCAATCTATCCTGCATGGCGTAGCTCCTTTCAGCGTTCATGCTGTTGCTGGCGTTTCCGCTGCCATTGCTCCAGCAGCTTGATAATGGTTTCCTGCATCCGCTGGGGCGTATAGCTCTTGGGAAAATACTTCCGCAGGGTTTCGGAAGTCAGCGTCACCTTGTCCAGATCGCCTTTCTTTTCCTCCGACATAATGGCAAGCATGACATCTTCGGTCAGCTTGCCCTCTTGGCTGAATTTTTTCAAACGCTGTGCCTGGGAAAGAGAAGGGGTCGCCTGCTCATAGTCCATGGTCTCAATAAGTTGAGCCTGTTCCTCCGGTTTGAGGAAAGACAGCTCATAGGCCGGACTTAGGGCAATTTTCTTTTCATCCACCATATCCAACAGGGGAGGAATCAGCTCGGTCAGGCGGATATAACGCATAACCTGTATGCCGCTCTTTTCACCAGCCTCCTGTGCTACTCTGTCACGGGCGCTCAACTTCTGTTCAACTTGAACAGAAGTCAGGTCTGTTCTGGCTCCTTGGTGTTTGATGGCTTCCAGCTTCATCTTATAGGCAAAGGCCCGTTCACTGGGAAGCAGTTCTTCACGCTGAAGGTTGCTGTCAACCATGATAATCGTGGCTGCGTCATCGTCCAGGTCACGGACAATCACCGGCATGGTCTCTTTTCCGGCAATCTCACTGGCATGGTGGCGGCGGTGTCCGGCTACCAGCTCATAGCCGCCGCTCGGGTCTGGCCGCGCTATGGCAGGAACCAGAACACCATACTGCCGGATGCTCTCGGCGGTGTCCATCATAGCTTCGTCATCCTTGACTTTGAACGGATGGTTCTTAAAGGGATGAAGCTCCGAAAGTGGGATTTCTACCACTTTTTCACGTTGCTCATCGGCACGGCTTTCTTCTGTGGAAAACAGATCATCTACCGATGCCAGCTTTACATTTTTCGCGCTGCTTTTCAATTTTCAGCACCTCCTTCGTCAGATTTTGATAGGCTTCCGCCACCTTGCCGCCTGGATCATGGGCATAAATGCTCTTGCCCTCGGCACTGATTTCCTTGGCACGGACAGAATGGGGAATATCTGTCCCAAACACCTTGATTTTGCTTCCATAGGTCTCTCGAAGCAGGGTGCTGATGTCTCTGGCAAAGTTGGTACGGCTGTCCACCATGGTCAGAAGAATACCGTCAATTTGCAGCTTGGGATTGATTTGCCGCCGAACCTTGTTGATGGTTTGCAGCAGCTGCTCCAGTCCTTTGGCGGGCAAATACTCCGCCTGGACGGGTATCAGCACCCGGTTGGCAGCTGCCAGCGCATTGACGGTCAGCATACCCAGGGAGGGCTGGCAGTCGATCAGGATATGGCTGTATTGGTGCTTTACGGTCTCCAGATACTGTCGGAGAATTGTTTCCCGGCTCATGGCGTTTACCAGGGATACCTCCATACCAGAGAGCTGAATATCTGCTGGCATAAGGTCAACACCTTCCGGGTGATGCAGGATACCCTCGCCGGGAGCAATGGGCTGGTCAGTCAGGACTTTGCCCATCATGTCGGAGAGAGTAACAGGCAGCTTGTCCGGCTGTGGGTTTCCCAGGCTAATGGTCAGGCTTCCCTGCGGATCGCCGTCGATCAGCAGCACCTTCTTTCCTTCCTGTGCCAGTCCGATGCCGAGATTGGCACAGGTGGTCGTCTTACCAACGCCGCCCTTTTGGTTGGCGATGGCAATGATTTGGGCGTTCATAATTTCACCCCGCAATATCGTTTACGCATATATGGCCTCCTTGATTGTGTTTAGAAACAAGAAAAGCCGCCACTAATTAAAGCGGCGGCTATCCCTCAAAGTCCAATATTTTGTTATTTTGGAGCGATGAGAGATTTTAGTTCTAATGAAACACCTCACTTTCCGGCCCGCCTTTTGAGCCTGTTTTTTGTGGTTAAAAACCGTGGAAAAAGAATAAAGACAAACCAGCAAACCCTTGAAATATCAGGGATTTTCCGATTTGTCTTTATTATAGTGTATGGGCACACTTTCGCGACCATGGCGCTGGAACACGGCATGGATGTGAAGACCCTGTCCACCATCATTGGTCATGTTTCCTCGGCCACCACGCTGGACATTTACTCCCATGTCACCGACCTGATGCAGCAGCAGGCGGCGGTGAGGATTGACCGCCAGATCGGGAAAACCGACACGCCCATGCCCACCGAGGAGGAAAGAGCCAACGCCCAGAGGGTGGACTTCCAGCCAACCCCGTTCAAGCACCGCAAAAGCGGGACAGGCTGTCTGTACCAGATCAATGACCACCTCTGGGAAGGGAAATACTCCCCCAGAGATGCCCACGGCAAGCGGATTTCTCGAAATGTCTACGCACACACCCGTGAGGAGTGTGAAGAAAAACTTGCTGCCATGATCGAGGAAATGAAACAGGAAATCGCGGCGGAGAAGGAGAAATTGAAAGCAAAGGTATGAAATGTGGGGTGACGGTTTCGTCACCCCACAGCTATTCACAGCAGAATATATTCGTGGATTCCGTGCCCAAGCAGCCGGACGATTTCCAGTTCATCCAGAGCATCAAACAGCGCATTGTGGGTTTCCCGATATGTACAATTCTCGGAAAGCATACGGAGCATGGACTCCACGCCGTAACCCCGCTTCATGCGCCCAGTGCTGTAGCAGTCGGCGCAGGCGGGGATTTTAGGATTGTGCTGGCGGTAAATCGCAATGCGCATGATGTCGTACCAATCAAAACGATGTAGTTCCGGCAGATGGTTTCGGTCAAAGCCCGCATTGTAGGCGAATAGGGAAGTCACGTCATACCGGTACAGCCACCTGGACAAATCTGCCACGGCTTCCTCGCGGGTGCATAGGATGGGCTCCACAGGAGTGTCCAGAAACAGGGCGTCGTAGAATATACCGCCGATGGCGCATTCCTCGGGCAGAATATGATATTTGGCGGCAATCGGCTGGAAGGTGTCCGCATCCGCAATCACGGTGCCGATGGACATGACCTGATCGGCCCAGTTGGTTTCTGTGTCGATGACTGCAAAATAGCTCATGTTTTCTCTCCTTGATGGTTCTGGGAACAGTATACCGAAAAAGCCGCCGGGATGCAAGCTTTGATACGCAGTAGACAAAGAAAAGCTACTTTCTTGATTTGCGGCTTTACAAAGACGGCGATTGGGAGTATGATGGAAGAAAAAACGGAGGGTAACATTATGGAACGTGTATGCAAGTTTCTGAAAGATGCCGGAACTTACTATCTGGCAACCGTGGAGGGTGACCAGCCACGGGTTCGTCCCTTTGGCACCGCGCACATTTTTGAAGGCAGACTGTACATCCAGACCGGCAAGGCGAAGCCCGTTTCCAAGCAGCTGATGGCCAACCCCAAGGCCGAGATCTGCGCATTCCACAATGGCACATGGCTGCGTGTTGCAGGCGAGCTGGTGGAGGATGACCGTGTGGAAGCCCGGAAATCCATGCTGGATGCCTATCCCAGCCTGCGGAAAATGTACGACGAAAACGACGGCAATACACAGGTGTTCTACTTCAAAAATGCCACCGCAACCTTCTCCTCTTTTACCTCCGCACCCGAAACCATAGAATTCTGAGTGGGGAATATGATGTTTAGAAGGAAAGCAAAAAAGTGTTCCTATGACCGGGAGAATCTGAAGCCGGTGATTCGTTCGAGTATCTGCACCGGGGAGCAGGTGGCTGGGTTCAAGAATATCCAAACGGGGAAATTCAGTGCTGTTCTGCTCATCCGCAACGGCGGCGACTTGCAGGAATTTCTGGATACTTATGATATTTCCGAGACGGATGTTGCGACGGAATATTAGAAGCAATCGTTTTGAATAACGTCCGTTTTATTGGGCCTATGATCTGCTAGACTTAGGTCAGCGAGGGAAACCTCACCAATTTCATACCTGCCTATAAAGAGTGCGCGAGAGACAAGCTCAATGACCGCACAGCAACCGCCGAAGGGTATGGTGCTAAAGCTTGAACGATGGGCCGACAAAGAAGCCCGTCTGCCGATGGGCTTTCTTCGTGCTCTTTTAGGAATAAACTAAGGAGGGCACTATTTATGCGCCAATTAAATGAACTGTTCGAGAAACATGACCAGGTCTGGTTTTCTCTTCCTGATGAGGAGAGCCGGGCACAATTCCTGAAAGCTGTTACAGCATATGACCCGGACAGCACAGCCGAACTCAGTCAAATCGGGTACCACATGGCTTACGGTACGGATCGCCAGCTTCGCTACGTTTCGTGGCTGGTATGGACGCAGACCTTTGATCAGGCGGACAGGCCTGTGCGGGTGGATTACCGGAAGTACCGGCAGGGTGTGGAGGATTTTTATATCACCAAGCCGGATTCCGTATTTGCCGGGTGGAAATGATCCAGTTTTCGGATTTTTCTTCGCGAAAGCCGCCAGTTTTCATCACGAAAACTGGCGGCCTTAGCTTACATCTTTTGCTCCGGGGAAACAGAGGGCAGATTTCCCAGATTGTTATTTTCGGTGCCATCGGGGATGGATTTCAGGTATTCGGTATCTCCCCGGTGGGCGATGCCCACGCCCGCGATCTGTCCCTGCTTTGCCATGGAGACGGCTTCGGGTTTGGAAACGAAGGTTTCATCGGACAGCTGGTATCCCGTGATCCTGCCGCCCTCCTTCACAAGCCCGACGATGCGTTTTGCGTTGGCATTTGCCTGCGGAATTTGATCCAACGTCTGCTTTGCAAGTTCCTGTCCATCCATCATCATCACTCCCTGGGCTTAGTGTTTGCCAAAGAGCGGAAACTATGTGGTGCAGACATGGAAATCCCTGCTGCTGTAAACAAAGAAAAGCATTTTTTCAGGAACCTCTTGCCAGAATGTATTTTCTCTGCTATAATCCAAATAATTGAAATAGATTGGAGTTGAAAGGATGCGCAATACTTCTTGCTGATCGATGGGGCATACAAAAAGCGGCGAAGCGGCTGCTTGTGTTTGTTGTGCCCTGATGCAGGAAGGTGTGCGCCGGATCAACTGACATAGTGTTGCCATGCCCATGGGGGCGGCAGATCGTGTTGGCTGCGGGATGCGTTCCTGCGGCCATTTTTCTTATATTTGGAGGGCAGCTATGTCTTTGATTCAAGTTTCCAATTTGACCTTTGCCTATGACGGCAGCTATGAGAACATTTTTGAGAACGTCAGCTTCCAGATCGATACCAACTGGCGTTTGGGCTTCACCGGCAGGAACGGACGGGGCAAAACCACTTTTCTGAATCTCCTTCTGGGAAAATACGACTATCAGGGCAGGATTTCCGCCTCTGTGGAATTTTCCTACTTCCCGTATTTTGTGGCGGACAAGAGCGTCCTAGCCCTTGACGCGGTGGAAGCCATGTACCCGGACTACGAATATTGGAAGATCCAGCGGGAAATGGCAAAATTGCAGCTGGATGACGAGGTGCTGTACCGTCCTTACGGCACTTTGAGCAACGGCGAGCAGACGAAGTTCCAGCTTGCGGTGCTGTTTTCCAAAGAGAACAACTTTCTGCTCATCGACGAGCCGACGAACCATCTGGACATCCGGGGCCGGGAGCTGGTGAGCCAATATCTGAGTACGAAAAAGGGCTTCATTCTGGTGTCCCACGACCGGGCGTTTCTGGACGGCTGCGTGGATCACATTCTCTCCATCAACAAATCGGATATTCAGGTCTGCAAGGGCAATTTCTCCACATGGATGGAGAATAAACAGCGGCAGGATGCTTTCGAGCAAGCGGAAAATGAAAAGCTGAAAAAGGAAATCTCCCGCCTTGAGGAAACCGCCAGAGAGAAAGCCAGCTGGTCAGATACCGCTGAGCGCAGAAAGCTCCGCAGCGGGCCAATGGATGTAGACAATGTAAAGGGCTGGCGCCCGCTGCAGGGGGCAAAGGCCAAAAAGTCAATGGCCCGCGCGAAGGCAATCGAGCAGCGGCAGACGGCGGCGATAGAGGAAAAATCCAAGCTGCTGAAAAACATCGAGCGCAGCGACACGCTGAAAATCTTCCAGACCCCGTATCATACCAAGCGGCTGGTGGAGCTGAAGGATGTGACCATCGCCTATGGTCAGGAGCCGGTATGCGACCCTGTCAGCTTTACCATCCAGAAGGGGGATCGGATCGCCTTGCAGGGTGCCAACGGTTCTGGCAAGAGCAGCATTCTCAAGCTGATCTGCGGGCAGGAGATCCCCTACACGGGGGAATTCTGGCGGGGGAACGGCCTGAAAATCTCCTATGTCAGTCAGGATACTTCCTATCTGCGGGGGAGCCTGTCTGACCTCGCCCGGGACAGCGGCATCGAGGAAAGCTTGTTCCTCGCCATGCTGGCGAAGCTGGATGTGCCGAAGGCGCAGATGGAAAAGGATATGTCGAGTCTAAGCGCCGGGCAGAAGAAAAAGGTACTGCTGGCAAAATCCATCTGCGAACCGGCCCACCTGCACATCTGGGATGAGCCGATGAACTATATCGACGTGATCTCCCGGATGCAGATCGAAGAATTGCTGATTCAGTTCCAGCCGACGATCCTGTTTGTGGAACACGACAAGGCCTTCTGCGAGAATGTGGCGACGGGAGTTGTTGCGCTTTGAAAAAACATGCTCCACGGAAAAACCACCGTGGAGCATGAAACATTTCTGCACCAATATTATAGCACATCCTCTTCGCGAAATACACAAGTCATTTTATGCGACACACTTACAAGGGCGATTTTCAACAGGACAAAGACGGAAGGATTGACAAAGAATCATGCTTACATTACAATTAACATACAAACCAAAGACAGAGGGTGCTGTTTATGGCTGACTATTTTGATATCTATGGAACACATATTCCGATTTCTGCAATAAAGGATTTTCGGATGATCAAAGTGGAATTTATTTTTCGGCCTGTGTTCCGTGAGTCCAAGAATTTGTTGATGACTGCAATCTCGAGAAAGAAATATGAGTTTGCCTATATGGAGCCGTATGCTGCAATTATTGGACAGCAGGGACATAAGTCTGAACTGGGCGAATATAAGGCAAAGGATTTCAAAGAAGCACTGGGGAAAGATATCAGTGGCGCAGTCATTTATACGATTGCGGATAAATTAAAACTTAAGGCTTTTAAACAGCAAAAGTATCAATGCGTCAATTTGGCGGGGAGGGCATTTACTACATATCTGGATGATGTACCAGCTAAGATGGTGTGGGCGGATGGGAGAACAGCGGAAGTGTATAAAGAGGACAAGTTATACACCGTGCTTAACGAAATTACCACTCCGGGCGTTGAATATATTTCTGCGCTGGTTATCAAAGCGAACGAAGTGTTTTGCTTCTATGGAGACGGTGTACAACTTGAGGATGCTGGAAGTGAGTATGAACGGCTGAAGCGGGAACAGGAAGATTATCTGTATGAAAAGAGCCATAAGAAGATTGGCACAAAAGAAAAGATTGCATTGCCGACAATTCCTAAGTTCCATCTTCAGGGAAAAGCTGCTGCACAAAAGGCGCTTGACTCTACGGAGCAGAAAAATGAGTTGTTAGACGGCTGTGATACAATAGACAAAGATTAGAGGGATACAATGACAATAACAATAAAATGCACCTGTGGTAATTCCATTGAAATACCTGCACCGAATAAAAAGCTCACAATACTTCGAGATTATTTAGATAGTCGACATTTTTATTTGGGAAGTGCTGACAGCGAAGAAATTCAGATTTTCTGCGATCAGTGTAAATCGTGGATAACTTTGAGCTTAAACTAAAATAAATGACAAAACCGCCAGTTTTCTTTGTGAAAACTGGCGGTTTTGGTCCGGGCTGCGGGACTTGAACCCACGGTCTCTTGGTC
>JAUNSH010000027.1 GCA_030539285.1 Eubacteriales bacterium | reverse complement strand
CCATGTATTTCCGCAGAATATAGGGGGTCTTGGAGCCGGTGACAATGGCCGCCGACACATAATCCTCATTACGAATTTTCAGGACAAGGCTTCGGGCCAGACGGGCGTATTTTGTCCAGCTGACCAAGGACACCGCGATAACGGCGTTTTTCACACTGGCACCCATCACACCGGCAATGGCCATGGCGAAGATCATACCGGGGAAGGAGACCATCATATCCGCAATGCGCATGATGATGGTATCGACCCAGCCCCCAATGTATCCGGACAGAATGCCAAGAACCGAGCCAAGCACAAAAATAATGGCAACGACGCTGAAGGTGGCCACCAGACTGGTGCGGGCGCCGTAGATGACCCGGGCGAAAATATCCCGGCCAAGCTTATCCGTACCGAAGATGTGCTCCGCGCTGGGGGGCTGAAGGGCGTCCTTCAAAACGGCATCGGAATAGCTGATGCCACCGGTGACCACAGGGGCGAAAATTGCCGACAGAATGATCAGCAGGGCTAACAGCATAAAGAAGCACAGGGCTTTGTTTTTCTTTGCGAAAGTAAGAAATTTCATCCGTACTTACCCCCTTTTCCGCATTCTGGGGTCGATATAGTTGTAGGAAATATCCACCGCCAGATTGATGAGCATATAGATCAGGGAGATCCACAGAACGTAGCCCTGAATGAGGGGATAGTCATAGGCGGTGATGGCCGTCACCGCCAGATTGCCGAGGCCGGGGTAGGTGAAGATGACCTCCACCACAGCGGTGCCGCCCAGCAGGGAACCCATGGAAAGACCCAGCATGGTGATGAGGGGAAGCAGGGAGTTGGGGAATACATTGCACCACAGGATCTTCCATTCCGGTACGCCCCGTGCCCTGGCACCGGTGACATAGTCCTGACTCAGCTCTTCCAGAATGGCGGTACGCACCTGCCGGGTATATTTCGCGGACATGGCAAAGGCCAAGGTGACGGAGGGCAGGATCAGGCTCTTAAAGTCACCTCCCGTACACACCACGGGCAGCAGCTTGAGTTTGACGCAGCACAAAAGCATCAGTAGCAGACCCACCCAGAAGTTGGGCATGGACACGCCGAAGAAGGTCAGTCCACGCAGACCGTAATCCAGGGCACTGTTTTTATGGGTGGCCTGGAGCATACCCAGGGGAACCGACACCAGCAGCATCAGCACCATGGCGGAAAGGGACAGCTTTAGAGTGGGCCACAGACGGCTCAGAAGCAGCTCTGTCACCGGCCGGTGGTAGGCGTAGGAGATACCAAAATCGCCCTTCAGGCAGTGGGCCAGCCAGTCTATGTACTGAACAATGATCTCCCGGTTCAGGCCCAGCTCCTCCCGGGTCTGAAAAATGACCTCTTCACTGGGAATAATACCGGCGGCGGAGTACATGATCCGCACAGGGTCGCCGGGAGCCAGATAGATGATATAAAAGGAAAGCATACTGATGCCAAGGGCTACCAGAATCACCTGTATCAGCCGCTTTCCGAGTTGTTTGGCACTCAAGGATGTTCGCTCCCTTCTCATGATACACAGGACTGCAATTACAATTGTCTCCGGGAAAACAGAGCATTTTCCCGGAGACATCACATAATTGCAGGAGATCAGTCGGCGGGATAGATCTCAGTGGTGACCCAATAATAGTCAGCGGTATGAATGGCCGCGCCGCCGATGGTGGCATTTTTGGCGATCATGGAGCTATTGTAATAGCCGTGGACAATGGCAGCGGCATCATCGATCAGGAGCTGCTGCAGCTGCTGAATGATCTCCCGACGCTCACTACTGTCAAAGGTATTGGTCAGCTTTTCATACAGCTCGTCAAATTCCGCGTTGACATAGCCGCAGTAGTCGGAGCCGCCCTTGGAATACCAGGAGGCCAGATAGTCGGTGGGGTCGCCGGTACCCACGGTGGTCCAGTTGGAGCCGTTGAGGTCAAAGTCGCCGGACTGGTAGCTGTCCCACTGACGGGTGGAGTCGCCGATCTCCAGATCCACGCCGATGCCGATGGAGGTCAGCTGCTGCTGAATGGCCTCGGCAAAATCGCTCAGGCAGCGGTTGGGGTAGGTGACATAGTGCAGAACGATCTCCTGACCGTCCAGCTCCCGGATGCCATCGCCGTTGGTATCCACAATGCCCGCATCGTCCAGCAGCTTCACAGCCCCGTCCACATTGTAGGCATAGGGATTGGTCAGATTTTCATAGCCATAGTCCAGATTGGAGGGCAGAACGGAGAAGCCGGAGGTATACAGGCCGCCCACGGTCACAGAGCACATGGTCTCGTCATCCAGTGCCATCAGGACTGCCTGACGCAGGGTGGCGTTAGACAGGAGACGGCCTTCGCTCATGTTCATGTGTGCCAGGCCGGTGCGGACACCGTTGGCGATGGTAACGGTAAAGTTGGGGTCTTCCTGAAGCATACGCAGGTCGCTGATGTTGGTCACGTTTTCAGCAAGATCCAGCTGTCCGGCCTGAAGGGCCATGGCCTTGGCGGAAGCGTCACCCATGTACATGAGTTCAATGGAATCGTAGGGCACCTCGCCGCCCCAGTAGTTCGCGTTCTTGACCATGGTATAGCCCACTTCCTCACGGAAATTGGTGGCAATATAGGGGCCGGTGCCGATGGCGGCGTGGTCATAGTCGGTAGTGTGCTCCACGTCCAGGATCACGAAAACAGGGTAGGCCAGGTTCTTGGTCAGATCCACATAGGGCTTGGTGGTGCGGATGGTCAAAGTACCCGCGGCATTGTCCGGGATCAGTTCAGCACTGGCTTCCAGGAACTTCTCCGGGTCAGAAGAGCCGCTGGCACCGGCCTCAAACAGCCGCTCAAAGCTCGCCTTTACAGCTTCGGGGGTCAGGTCGCAGCCATCGGAGAATTTGACGCCGTCGCGGATATGGAATACCCATTCCGTGTGCGCGTCATTGACGGAAACGCTATCGCAGAGGGTGCCCACGATATTCATGGAATCATCGAACTTGAACAGGCACTCGCCGACACCGTAGCGGGAGTTGTTCCACGCGGTGTTGGTCTCCTTGGCAGGATCGATACCGCCGCCGCCATAGTTCTGGATGCCAAAGGTCATGCTGTGGGCGCCGGAGGAGGCCTGGCTTGTTTTTGTGCTGTCTGCGGAAGTGCCGCTTTCGAAGCTGCCGCAGCCGGCCATGACACCGGCGATCAGCGCCGCGGAAAGCAGCAGAGCAATGCTCTTTCTGATTTTCTTCATTTTCTTCATCGTCCTTTTGATTTATTTGTTCGATTTTGACCTGACTGCCTATATTCGGTCCGCCGAAAAGAAAAACCGGCTGTAACGATGGTTACAGTCGGTAGTTGGAAACACGGCAAGACACCGGGAGCTGAGAGCATACCGGTGTGCTGACACAAAGAGCTTTCCTATCGTCCGTAAGAATCTCAGAATACAGGAATAAGCAGGTCTCCTGACTTAAGCTCATCGCTCACCGCGCCTTCCCGAGGGTCATGCCTCAGTGACATCATGCGGCTTGCTCGCTATCACAGTGACGGGATCGTCCCGGACTTGCACCGGGTTCCCTATGAATCCATTGCTGGAACTTATTCCGCTGGCATTTTATGGCCAAAATATGAACTTGTGGTTTGATTATACAGCGTATTCGATGAATTGTCAACAATGAGTCATATTGAAAATTGCCTGAAAAGGAATTGAAATGGGGATTGGATATCACCGTCCAGCTGCTGCATCCGCTCACCCCTGTCTGAACTGCTTCCAAAAATACATGGCCGTAAAGGACAGTCCGGCGGCGATCCAGGAGGCGACATAGATGCCCACAATACACTCCATAGTCTGATAGAGGGGCAAGATAAAGAAAATGCACAGGACACGGAGCAGGCAGACGGTGACAAGGGTGGTCAGCATGGGCTTCAGAGTATCCCCCATGCCGCAGCAGGTTCCGCTGAAGGCTTCCGCCAGGGCGTAGAACACAAAAAATGGCGCCATCATCCGCATATAGCGCACGACCAGCGGGACCACCGCCGCCCGGTCCGAAGCGGACACAAACCAGCTTCCGATGGTTGCCGGGAACAGGTACAGAACCAGGCTTACCAGCGCCACCGCGCCGGCGGACATAGCGGTTCCCAAGTATACGCCCTTTTTCACCCGCTCGGGCTGACCAGCCCCAATATTCTGGGCGGTGTAAGTGGTCAGGGCAGGACTCATGGCATCGGCAATGAGCCAGATCAGCATATCCATCTTGTCGCAGATGCCCCAGGCCGCGATGCTGTCGGTGCCCATGCCGTTGACACTGGCCTGGACGATGGAATTGGCAATGGGAAACAGGATGGACTGCAGAGCCAGCGGAATGCCGGTTTTCACCATGGCTGTCATGTGCTCTGCACAGAAGTGGATACGGGTTCCGCCGGAAACCTGCTTCGTCCGGTTCAGCATCCGGCTGACGCACAGGAAGCTAACGACCTGGGCAGCGACTGTGGCAACGGCAGCGCCCCGGACGCCCGTGTGGAATACGCCCACCAGCAGGAAATCCCCCACGATATTCAGAGCCGAGCTGAGGATCAGCACATACAGCGGCCTTTGGGAATCCCCGAAAGCCCGCAGGATCCCGGCCATCATATTGTACATGACCATGGCCCAGATACCGGCAAAGTAAATGCGGCAGTAAGCCAGAGTCTGAGGATAGATATCCCCGGGAACGGCCATAATGTCCAGCAGCCAGGGGGTCAGCAGTACACCGGCAATGGAACACAGAACACCAAGGGCCAAAGCCAGTGTGTTGGCCGTGCGGACACAGCAGCGCAGCCCATCCATATGCTTTGCTCCATAATATCGGGAAATGAGAATGGTGGCTCCGGCAGCAAGGCCGTTCATAAAATTGATAGGGAACTTGAATAAGGTATGCACGGAATCGATGGCGGCCAGTCCCGCTTTACCGGCGAACTGCCCCACGATCACCGCGTCAGCGGTGGTGTAGAGCTGCTGAATGAGACTGCCAAGGATCATGGGCAGAATAAAGGCAGTCAATGCTCTGGGAATGCTTCCTCTCGTTAAATCCAATTCTTTTTTCATAGCTGTCCTTTCTTACAAATAATCGCGGCAGCGAAAGGATTCCCTGGGAATCCCTGGCTGCCGCGAACGTTTTTACACGACGAATATGGGCACAGGCGGTTGCTCCGTGCCAATTACGATCTCCTGCAGTTCTTCTGGCTCGTATCTCATGCGATCGCTTCCGCTGCCTTCTCAGGTTGCCCCAATGACCGGCTTCCGCCGACGCGGACAGGATCTCGATACTTACAGCACCGTTAAGTGCGGGGCTTTTCACCCCATTCTCTTTTCAGCTCTCCGACCGACTGGCGCATCGGAAAGACACAGGATTGTTATTGATTGCTATGTTTATCCGGCCGCAGTACAGCTGTCATGCCCCGCGGCGCCGTTTCACCACGGCGTTGAGAATGCCTCCAACTACGATGATCACGCTGGCCATGATCAGCACCCGCTTGGCTGCCTCCTGGGGAAGCTGGGAGCGGTCTCCTACGGAATCTGAGTAGAAGCAGAGCTGGTAGTGAATTTCCATCGGCGCGCCCATGGCGGTGGTGTCGGCAATGACCTGCATAGGGTAGTCCCATTGGGTGATGGGAATGCGGAAGGTGGAATACATCCCTTCCTCGCTGAGGTTGTCATAGCGAACACCATCCACGATCATATAGTCGTAATTGGCGCTGCTCCAGGTCAGCTCGGCATAGACGGTTCCGTCCACAACGGTCATGGGGGCAGGGGAGGTCACGTAAGCCTTGCCGCTGCCGCCGGAGAGCTCAACACTGACGCAGTATTCCCCATCGGACAGAGCCATCGCCCGCAGGGGCAGCAGGAAGCAAAGCGCAAGCGCCATTAATAGATGCAAAAGATGCCGCAATCGTTTCATAGCTTCCTCCATTACAGATTCTGTTTGCGGTACACAAACCACAGGCCCACGGCGGTCAGAACCACCAGGTAGGCCAGCAGCACCAGGATCCCGGCGGGATCGTACGGCTCACCGTAGGAAATGCTTCTGACAATGCTGCTTGTTTCGGACAGGGGAAGCACTGCTAGAACGCTGCGCATAGCCCGGGGCATATTCTCTGTCGAAAAAAAGGTGTTGCACAGATAGGCCATGGGCATGATGAAATAGGTGGAAAACCGTGGTACATCCGCGTGGTTCTTTGCAAGAAAGGACACGACCACCCCAAGGACAGAGAACACGCACCCGTTCAAAAACAGAACCAGGAAGGAAAGTGCGTTGAAGATCAGCCCGGTGTGAATGGGCCATACCAGCAGCAGAATGATACCGCCAGCGTACAGCCCCCGCAGGGCCCCCGCCAGGATCTGCCCCACCACAAACTGCCACAAGGGCGTTGGGGAGATCATCACCTGATCGAAAGCCTTTTCATAAAGACGCTGCACGTTCAGATTCTGGGCAATGGCGTTGAAGCTGCCGTTCATGGTAGTCAGGGATACCACGCCGGGAATGAGGTACAGGAGGTAGGGCTTACCGTGGGACATATTCTGGACACCCAGGCCAAATACCAGCAGGTACATCATGGGGGCGATCATGGCGGCCAGGGTGATCTTATAGAAATCCCGCCGGAACTCCACCCATTTCTCCCAAAGGATCGTAATAATTCCCATGGTGCCTCCTATTCCTGTCTGGCCCGCAGGGAACGGGCGATGAATACATCCTCCAGCACGGTCTCCCGAAGCTGGAAGTTGCAGGAAACCTGTTCGGCATAGGCAATGGCCTCCGCCTTGGTGGCAAAGAAGGAGGTATGGGTGAGCGTGGGCAGAATTTCGTCCACAGCATAGTCACCCAGCTGGCGGATAAATCCGGCAGGCGTGTCCACCTGAAGGATCTTACCCTTTTCCATCATGGCCACCCGCTGGCAGAGCATCTGCGCTTCCTCGATGTAGTGTGTGGTCAGCAGGATCGTCAGCTTCTGCTGATTCAGCCGCCGCAGAAGATCCCACATCTGCCGCCGGGCAAAGGCGTCCATGCCCACGGTTGGCTCGTCCAGCAAAAGAATTTGAGGATCCGTCAGCAGCGCACGGCACACCATCAGCTTCCGCTTCATACCACCGGAAAGCTTGCGCACCGTCTTCTTTCGGTCCTTGGTCAGGCCGCAGAAGTCCAGCAGATAGTCGGTTTTCTCCCGGATCGCCCGCAGGGGCATATAGTACAGGCGGCCCTGATATTCCATGATCTCGTCCATGTTCATATCCTGCCGCATGGAATACTCCTGGGTGATTACGCTGATTTTTCGCTTGATATCCGTCCGGTTCCGGGTGAGAAGCTGCCCGTCGATATAGATCTCCCCGGCAGTGGGCAGCAGAAGCGTGGACAGCATACCGATGGTGGTGGTCTTTCCGGCACCGTTGGAACCAAGAAGGCCGAAAAATTCTCCCGTCTCGATGGTCAGGGAAACGTTATCCACCGCAACCGTCCGGTCATACTGTTTCGTCAGGTTCCTTAGTTCGATCATGGCATCAATTCTCCCGGGCGATGATCAGGGAGTAGTAGCCTGCGTCATCAGGGATCTCGTCTACGTGGCAGTAGACCTTTTCATTTTCCGTGCCGCAGTTTTCCACCATCACCGCGTCTCTGCCGCTGCCGCGGATGAGCTGCTTGACCTGGGTCATCCGGCTGCCGGACTTCATCAGCACGCAGGTGCCTTTTTCGGGCAGAGGCTCCTGAAGACTGTGGGCGGCGGGCAGAATGTGGATCTGCTCATCCCAAAGAGAAAGGGGCGTGTTCATTCTGGCGGCAGCCGCACAGAAGGAGGGGATCCCGCTGACCAGCCGGGTCTCATAGCCGTGGGATTCCAGTATCCTCTGTAAGTAGGTGAAGGTACAGTAAATGCTGGAATCTCCCAGGGTCAGATACACCACATTTTTGCCCTGTTCCAAATACGTCTCAATTTTTGCGGCGCCCTCGGCGTGGCAGCGTGCCTGTTCCTCCTTGTTATGGGTCATGGGCATATACACAGAGATCAGTTCTTTCTGTGCCAGCTCCGGGACAGCAGCAGAGGCGATCTTATAGGCGACAGTTTCCTTCGGATTCTTTCCCGGCAGGGCGATCACATCGTTTTCCCGGATAATTCTGACAGCTTTTAAAGTCATCATCTCCGGATCTCCGGGGCCAACGCCTACTCCGTATGCAATTCCTTTCATGATGCTTCCTCTTTTCTTTGTACTCATGGATTTCCGCAGCAGATTCCGAAAACTGTACCTGACCGCATTATAAATTGGGGGCGAGAGTTTGCAGGCGGGAACCTGACCGCGCAAAGGCTGCTTTTATCCGCAAAAAATCGCAGCAGTCATGGAATCCGTTCGGAATCCTTGACTGCCGCGACCGATTTTACGCGACAACACACGCACAGGAATGATTTCTGTGTGAATATGATTCCCTGCAGTTCTTCTGACTCGTATCTCAGGTGATTGCTGCCGCTGCCTTCTTGGGTTACCCCAATGACCGGCTTCCGCCGACGCGGACAAAATCTCGATACTTACAGCACCGTTGCGTGCGGGGCTTTTCACCCCATTCTCTTTTCAGCTTCCCAACCGACAAGGCGCATTGGGAATGCACAGGAAATGTGTATATGGAAAGAATATCAGACCATCTCATGTTTGTCAAGTCCTGCCAATTTCCTATGTCTGCGAATGATCGTGCTTCTCCGGCATATGAGGTCAGAACTCCGTGTTTTTGACGATGGAAACACGATGGTCCGCTGGATTTCCCTTTGGCAGCTCTTAGCTCCTGGAGATATGGAAAATAATGGATGATTTCTGCCGGTTGACATACCCAGACAAAACTGCTATAACTCGGTAAGTTAGCAGTGGCTAATAGCGGTTCCTGCCTTTATTTTCTATAGAAATTAGCTATCGCTAACTAAAACAGCGTACATTCGGAGGGTATCATATGCTAAAAATCGTTTGGAATATCAACGGTATAATTCGTGGAATGCCTGTGGCCCACATCAAAGCAGCGCGCCGCCAGTCTCTGGTGAAAGGTTCCACGTTTTCCCTGAAGACTGCCGTCGAAGCTGCTTTCCGCAGGATGACCGGCATGCGAGCGGATCAATTTACAAAAGAATGTCTTGTCAGGATGGAGATGACGGTATGATGCTCAATAGACGTTTAATCGCCGCGGTCAGCGAAAGCAAGAAATTTGTGGCCGGCAATGTGACCTTACAATAGTGCACGCTGGCGGCTAATATTGCCAATCTGGGAAGTACCCTGCAAAATACCTTCGCGGCTGGCAATCGTGTGCTGAATATCCTGGAAGAAACGCCTGTGGTGGAGGATGTATCCGGCCAGGAGGATGTCTGCTTCAACGGTGCCGCTGCTGAACAGGTCAGCTTTACCTATGACGAGGAAACCATATTGGACAACGTATCTGTAGAAATCCCCAAAAATCAGATTGTTGGCATCATGGGACGCAGCGGCAACGGAAAATCCACGCTTCTAAAGCTCTTTGTGCGCTTCTGGGAAGCACAGCAGGGAAGTATTCGTGTTTCCGGAAAACCGGTGGGGGAGATCAATACCGACAATCTGCGCCGTATGGAAAGCTGCGTTACCCAGCAGACCCATCTGTTCCATGACAGTATCAAAAATAACCTCCGCATTGCCAAGCTGGACGCCACAGACGAGGAAATCGTGGACGCCTGCAAAAAAGCCTCCGTTCATGATTATATTATGACCCTGCCAAAGGGCTACAACACCCCGGTGGGAGAACTGGGAGACTCCCTTTCCGGCGGAGAACGGCAGCGGCTGGGGTTGGCCCGGGCATTTCTTCACGATGCGCCATTCCTGCTGCTGGACGAGCCTACCAGCAATTTATACTGATATTCAATAGAAAACTTTAATTTGGAACAAATTGAAGTATTCTATATGAAGATCATAATGAGACGGGTATTCATGATTTTCTATTTCGAAAATCATGAATACGACAATGCCAAAGGCGGTGTCTACCTGATAAAGCCAAATGGTTTTATCAGGTATTAGTATTAGACAGCCTGAACGAGGCTGTGATCCTTCGTTCCCTTCGGGAAGAGGGGCAGGATAAAACAGTGGTGCTGGTATCCCACCGAGCCTCCACTATGCGGATCGCGGACCGGATTTACTGCGTGGAAAACGGGAGAGTGAGCTGATGGATACCCAGACTAAGCGGGAGCGGGAAAAGCAGCTCGTCTGCCAGATGATCGCGCTGTACTGCCGAAAAAACCACGGCGGCAAAACACTTTGTCCAGATTGTGCCGCTCTGAATGCCTACGCCCGGAACCGCAGCGACAAATGCCCCTTTATGGAGACGAAAACCTTCTGTTCCAACTGCCGTGTACACTGCTATAAGTCGGAAATGCAGGCAAAGATCCGGGGAGTAATGTGCTTTTCCGGCCCCAGGATGATTTTTTACCACCCCATTGTGGCTATTCGCCATGCAATCGAAACCCAAAAAGAAAAGATACGATTGGAGAAGGAACCATGAACATTAAAAAAATCCTCTATATTACGCTGGGATGTGTCGGCGTTCGACTGGGCGCCCTGGGGGCGGTACTGCCACTGCTTCCAGCGTTCCCGTTTTTGCTGCTTGCCGCCTTTTGTTTTGGCAGAAGCTCAGAAAAACTAAATACCTGGTTTACAGGCACCCGGCTTTACAAGGATAATCTGGAAAGCTATCTCCAGGGTAAAGGGATGCCAAAGAAAACCAAGGTGCGGATCATGATTACCGTAACGCTTCTCATGAGTATCGGCCTTCCCATGATGCGCCAGGTACCGGTGGGGAGAACTGTGCTGTGCTGCGTATGGATATTCCATCTGCTGTATTTTCTGTTCGGCGTGAAAACAATCCAAACCGGCATCCAGCCAGAGCCACAGGGGGAATAAGAAAGATACCCGACATCTGATTTGTGAAAAGGAGTCCCTATGCGTGCAATGGCAGCCAGACCGTCGTAACTGGAACCTGTTGCAGGTCCAAAACGGAATCACCGAGATCGTCAGAAGAAAATGAAAGTTTTCTCTTGGCTCTCCCGCAATGGCAGGCATTGAAATGAGATTGGCCTGCTGAACTCTCTTTGACTGATGAATGAGAAAACCACTGAGGATGAACCGTTCGGCACTCCCTCAGTGGTTTTTCTATGCAATTGCGTAGCCAGAAAAATGGGTTACGGCTTGGAATCTCACTTTTTATGATACCGAAGAGAGCAGACATCATCGCCCTTGGCAATGCACCGGGGCAGTTCCAGAACACTGCCATAGCATTCCCCGATGCCGTGGTCACCGCACATGGCAATGTCGCAGAGCATAGCGATTTCCTCGTCAGAGCAGCCGGCATTCTGCCACGCCTTCACCAGCGGGCAATAGTGGAAATCGATGTCCAGGGCGTCATCCGTGCTTTTCAGAATATCCATCTCAAAAACAAGCTGAGCGGGCTTGGAAAACAGCGTCTTTTTCAGGCCCTTTAAGCTGTCGGTTCTTCCTTTTTTTACGAGATCCGCCCCCTGAGAAAGTCCGCAGCGCTTAACAGCGGCACTGCCGAAATCCCTGGGGTCAAGTCCGCGTTTAGCAGCTTCGTCGCACAGGAGGTACAGCCAGAAGGCCCGGTGCTCCAGCTGTGCGCGGATCGCCTGGAGCAGGCTGTTTTTATATTTCGGTTCATTGTGTACTCGGCTCATGGTTGACGCTCCTTTGTAATCATGTGATCGACCAAATGACGCATGGCCGGCGTTTTGGCCCTCACATGCTTATTTCCGCCTTCTGGTGACCCGGCAGGCATCGTTTTCGGAAAGATCGAATTTACGGAATTGGTCCGGGCTGTCCTGCACGCCGGAATCCCGATATGGGACACCCTCGGCAGGCGCATCACAAGCGCGGCAAACACGCTTTCGTGTCCGTTCCGTAAGAGGGTGCGCTTCTTCAAAGTAGAATAGCGCCTCTTCCGGCATGGTCAGAACCTCCTCTGGCTGCAATTGCCGGAGGGATTCCACGACCTCCGGTCTGACACAGATACGGACGGAGTTTTCGGAGTGCAGATCATAAATAGTAAAAATCAGGCGTCCTGTTTTATAGTACAGCAGGTGCTTCTTTCCGGCGGTACAGTGCAGGCAAATCTGAACGGCGTCAGTGCAGCAGCCCACATACTCGGAAACACACACAAGCCGCTCCGGCTCTGGTGCGGACAGATTCAGTTTGCGCAGGGCGGTATCACAGACCCGCACCCCCAGTGCCAGAACGGAGCAGGGCTTTCCGTGAAACCGGACACTGTCTGCCCAGAATTTACGAATACGGTGACGATATATATGTTTCCGAACCATTTTGATCCTTTCTTCCCCCCGGCAAGCCGGCGTGCGGAGGAAACAGGCAGGCAAACTGCCCCTTTTTAGAGATTACCAATCATTTTAACAAAACAAGGCGTTACTTGCAAGCCTGTTGGAAAAAAGATTTGGATCGTTGTCTGTACTTCTACAGGAACAGGTAAAGTGCCAAGGTTAAAAGCGCCGTGTTGCGGTCCTCCTCACAGTCTCCCGCCATAAGGAGCAGAAGCACAACGACTAAAAGGTCTTCGGTGTCGAGGTTTCCGGGCAGGAGCCGGCGCAAAAAGCTGCCGGCAGAAGTCGGCGTGGATGTATTTCTTCTTCTCGGTGCTGACTGTTCGTTGCTCTGATACAGTGGTACACCGTCTTTCTCCTGCGAAGGATGTACGTTGGCATGTGCTTCCGGTGGTGACTGCTGCTGCCCGGGCGGCGAAGCCGGACGCTGTGACTCCTGCATCCGGTTTCTTCGATAGGAGCCGTCTGGCTGGGGTATATAACGATTATACATGTCTTACCTCCCACCAAAGAGATTCAGTCCGCCGGATCTCAGCAGAACTGACGCGAAACCCGCCATTTTTGCTGCCCGCATAGCCCGCTCCAGTTTTCCAATTCGAGCCTGACTCAGAAATGGTGACAAGGCACGCAGCAGTTCTCGCTGCTCCTGATCAATGTGGCCAGCCTGGAGCATTCCAGAAAGGCTCTGCAGCATGGCAGGATCGGGCAGGGAAGGCGTTGGGGGTGCCTTTGGCTGGGGCGCCGGTGGTTCCGGCGACTGTCCAAGGGCCTGTGCCATGGACGCGATCTGCTGCATCAGCTGCGGATTAGACAGAATCGTGCCCAGTTTCTCTTCCAGCTCGCTCATTTCTGCCCCTCCAGTTCCTTTAACAACGTCTGCGCTTCCGGGGAAGAAAGAAGCTCTGACAGAATTTCCTTTGCCCGGGTGTAATCTCCCCCGGCAGCGCTTGCGATGGCTTGCTGCAATTGGGGACCGCCCTGTTTTTGAAGCAGCGTGATCAACTGCTGTCCGGCTGGAGTTTGTGCCAGACGAACCAATTCACTCATATCCGGTATCTGCTGCATACCAGTATCCCTCCCGACAGGTAGAGTTTCATACAATAGCGTATGCGCCAGCTGGAAGAAATGTGACTACTGTTTATTGGGGCCCAGCATTCAGAGCGGCTCTGTTCTTGACAGATGCGGCATACGTGGTATAATTTGATGGTAGCTGCACGTCGTATTCTGGCTATTTCGGAAAAAAGTGGCTTGGCTCCGGGCTGTATGAACCGGTGGTTTTACACACAGACTGAACAGGGAGGACCTCTATGACGATTCTGGTGCTGTCGGATTCCCATTCCGCGCTTCGGTTTATGCGGCTGTGCGTGGAGACAATCAAGCCGGATGCCCTGATCCACCTCGGAGATTATTTTGATGATGGAATTGCACTGAAGGAATTATTTCCCCGCATCCCGTTTTATCAGGTGCCGGGCAACTGCGACCGCTATCGCTGCCCGCCCGGCCAGCCCGAGATCCTTGTTGACAGTGTCTGCGGCGTGCGGATATATATGACCCATGGCCACAGGCATCAGGTCAAAATGGGCATAGGCGCCCTGCTGAAGGATGCCAGGGCCGCAAAGGTAGACGCAGTCCTGTATGGGCACACCCATGCCGCCGACTGTCACCGGGAAGAAGATGGCATGTGGGTCATGAATCCGGGAAGCTGCGGCTATTACGGAGGTAGCGCCGGCATCATTGAAACCCGGGACGGAAGGATCGAAACCTGCAGGATTCTGCGAGAAACTGATTTGATTACGACATCGTGATCAGAAATGCCATGGCGCTGAGCAGGCCCGCTATGGAGGCAAGGATCACGGCAACGTCCACGTTTTTCTGCGTGATGTGTTGGCTGTGTGCCACGGTCTGCCGTCCCATGGCGTGATAGATGTGAAGATGTGTGTTCCGGGCAAAAAGCTTCATTGGATACCCTCCTTATGTTTCTGAGGAGAGTATAGCAGACAAATGGTACAATAAAACGGATCTAATATGCATCCGGTCCCGGAATGTCATGGATTGTTCACTTGCTTTGGGCTGAGATCTGTGGTACAATGCGAAAAAGAAACGAGGGAGGCAGTATATGGAAAACGCCGGTGCTTCTGTTAATGAAATGAAACCCCAGACGGGTATGGAAAAAGTGAAGACAGTGATTGGGAAGATCAATCACATTATCAACCTGATCGGCATCTGGCTGTTCCGGCTGAGGAAGTTTGTGATGGCTACGCCAGTGGTCTACTATGCGCTGAAGCTGGCAGCCTACAACCGGGAGCACCTGCCGGAGCAGGTCGGGATCAACCTGCAGGCCACCGGGGAATTCGCCCAGTATATCAGCCGGAATATGGCGGTGATGGGACCTCTGGCACTGACGGTCGGATGCTTGGTGCTTATGTTTTGTTCCAGAAAGGCCATGTATTCCTGGGCCATCAGCATTTTCACCCTGGCGCTGCCGCTGCTGCTTCTGCTGAGCAACGTATATCCAAGCTGATACTGGGAGGACAGCCATTTGTGCTGTCCTTTTTTGTACATTTTGTCGAATTCTTTTTGACGATTGTTCAAGAATTCTTCACCAATTACCAAAAAGATCTGGTATACTATACTTACAGCGAGGGAAGCAATGGGGAAAGCCGATGCCGTGGAAATATCTGCGGATAACCCGACGGCGTACCCGTGACACGCTGTTTCCCCGAAAGAGAGGACAAAGGAACACGGCGGCTCAGTTCATTTGAGCCGCCGTATTATTATGCTGTGATCGGGTCATTCTGATCCGATGTCCTGAACCTTGACGTTTTTTCCGAAATAAGCCATGGCATAGCTGACAAAGGAAATTGTCAGGAACAGGGCGTCAACCGCGGCAATCACTTTTACGAGTGCGGGATTGATGTTCGGCATCAGAACCAAGGCAATTAGACTGATAAACAGGATGGTCGTGCAGACCTTACCGGCCATAAGCGCTCCTGGCAGCATCTTTCCCCTGCGCAGGAACACCACGCCCAGCACAAGCTGGAACAGCTCTTTGATGACAAACAGCCCCAGGACAGGATACAGCACAGGGTACTTCATGCTGAGGCAGATGGTCAGTGTCAATTGGGTGAGCTTATCAGCCAGAGGGTCCAGGACTTTACCGAGAGTGGTGATCATGTTGTACTTTCTGGCGATCTTTCCATCGATCATGTCCGTCAGACAGGAAACTGCCAGAATGACACCCGCCAGGATAAACTGATAGCTTTCTGTGGCATTCAGGTACACAGTGGCATAAACGGGGATCAGCAGCAGCCGAAACAGGCTCAGCAAATTGGGAATCGTAAATATCTCCTTTTTCCAGTTCTTGATAAACATGGGATCATCCTCCGCTTATGTCATTGGCATCTCAGCCCACATTTTCTCATTATTATAGACAACTGACATTGAAATATCAAGTATTACTATTCGTTTCCAAGAAAATTCATATTTTCGAAACAATTTCCTATTTGGTGCTCCGTGAAGAGACGGCCCGGTTGGCTGCCATGGGATATTGCTGTGACAGATTTGCCCAGGTTACCCGATCCAGATTTCCCGTCATAGGAAGTCCGAGCAGCATCTGGAAGGAAGCGAGAGAATCCGCCGTGATGTCATCCAAAATGCCGGTCATCGAGGGCTTGCTGACACTGTGATACACCTCTGACAGGACAGCCAGCATTCCCTGGGCCAGGAACAGGTTCGGATGGGATTCTCCACGGTATATTATGATGCCGGGATTCCAGACGACTTCGATGGGTACTGCGGCATCCTGCGCAGCAAGGCTCTGATCGAATATGGGGACAATGGCTTCCCAGGTTGCCAGGTCTGTGATCCCTGTCACCGGCAGCATATGCTTTCGCTGAAAAGCCGCCACGGCCCGCATGGTTTCCGGGCCGTAAATGCCGTCCGGGATAATTGCTACATAACTGGGGTCATTCTGCGCGATGACCTGAAGCATGGTTTGCAGGCTTCGGATCGGCTGGCCCACAAAGGATTCCGGTGGTCTCATCTTGGCGCCTCCTGTCTGACTGGATCCTGCTGCCCCGAACTGAGATTCTCTCCAGGGAACTGGGACATGGTGCTGGTTGCGGAATAGCGTGCCCGGGGATTGCTGTTTCCAAGGATGGCCGACGTATAGGGGAACGTTTCCGGATCACGCCAGGTCGTGGTCTCAATGCCGGAGAACTGATCGTAAATTGCCTCCCAGGTGTCAAAATCCACGATGCCGGTTTGGGGCAGCCCGAACCGGCGCTGGGCGGCCAGAACCGCATCCCGGGTATTGGGGCCGAAGATTCCGTCGATGGTGACTGGTGGGATCTCGGGAATGTAGTCCGAAAGCACCTGAAGCATATACTGCAAATGCTCCACTTTGACACCCCGGTCGCCCTGCTGAATGGGATTGGAATTTGCCCAGTTGACGCTGTAGAACTGCTGCCCTTGGCTGCGAAGCTCCGCCAGGTTGGTGACCGCCACATAGTAGCGCACCAGCGCGTTCCAGGTGGCCTGGCCTACGACACCATCGGGGGTCAGATTGAAAATCTCCTGGAACCGAATGACGGCGGCCTCCGTCTGCGCGCCGAAGATCCCGTCAACCAGTGAGATCTTTGGAATCGCGGGGTAGTTTTGGGAAATTCGGTTGAGCATGACCTGAAGGACCACAACGCTGGGACCGGAATAGCCCCGCCGGAGGACACCGGGATAGGAGGATGTGATCCCCTGTACAGGGGCGTTGCTGACGATTTCAACATCGCCATAGTAGCTGCGCAGGATCTCCGGCGTGGTATAGCCCTGCTGGGCAAGGTTCTGGCTGCCCCACTGGCTGAGGCCCTCGCAGGTCACGGTAGTACCGTTGCAGAATTTTGCCGCCAGCGGCTCCACAAACCCGGTCCGCCGCAGGTAGCTGGTGTACAGCTCATCCGCCAGCCGCGCCACATTTTCAAAATAGCTGCGCCCATTGACAAAAAATTGGTCATAGGCGGTGGAATTTGTGATGTCGAAATCGTAACCCCGGCTTCTGTAGAACTCGGTGTAGACACGGTTCAGGGCAAAGGACACGATAGCAAGGATATTGGCCCGGAGAGCGCTTTCCTCCCAGGTGGGATAGATCTCGCTGGACGCCACATTTTTTACATATTCGGAAAAGCTGACGGTCACATTTGGCGCGTCCGAGTCAGGTGGCCCCAGATGGACAGTGATTTGCTGGGGGATGTATGGAAGGATCTGCGGCATGGTTCACCTCCTAGAGGTTTTGGGGCGGAGTGTCAAATATGATCATCTGATCCCACTGGTCGGGAAATTCTGACAGCGGGACCATTTCCAGATTCTGTATGGTCGTCGTTCCCGCGAATACCTGCAAATTTTCCGCCTCTGTCTGTTCAAAGCCCTTTAGGCGTGCATATAAATTGACAACGGCATAGGGACGTTCTGAGGGATCGGGAGACTGGCTCTCCGACTTATCGGGAACGGGAATGGGAATCGGTGTGATCTTCCCGCTCCTGTCGGTCAGGCGCATTGCGATGGCAGTCCCGTCCTGGGAGGTAACGGTGATCGCCACATTTCTCAGGGGGTATTGCGCGTTGCTGGTATAGGCACGTACCTGTATGTAGCCGGTGGATGGCACGGTATCAGCTCCTTTCAGATTCCTGAATAGGATATGCGCTTTGGAGGAAAAATGTGCAGGCAGTACAAAGCTTTTCAGCCGGTACTGCCTGATTTCTATAAATATCCCTGCATTTGCCGAATGTTGGCGGTTTCACAATCCAACAGCTTCTGAGAGACGGTCTTGACCTGGGAATCCTGGTCCGCGAACTGGTGGATGTTTTTCAGGCCCTTTATCATCCCTCTTGTGTTGCCCTGGATCATCATACCGGCGATTTTGGAATCGGTGTTCCTGCCGTAGAGCTTCATCCGGGTCATCATGTCTGTCATCATTCGCACGCCGGGATCCAGCTCCTTCAACTCCCACCCCCGCTGTGTCGCGATGGAATGGGCTTCTGTTTCAATGGAATCATACTCGTGGAGCTGGGATTCCAATGCTTTGCGCAGTGCCGGGCGCATACTGGTGTCCAAAACGCTGCGAATCCCGATTTGGCCCATTTGCGTGGTTTTCAGAACGGAGGACAGGATATCTTTGCTGTTTTTCATCGATCATCACCAATGATAGTATGCACAATCGATGGCTGGGTATACATAGAATACGGAGATGAAGGGACGTGATATTATGTGCGCTATTTCTGGGATCATCGGTTTGAGAAATGACGAATCCATATTGGAACAGATGCTCCATACCATGCGCCGCCGGGGGCCGGATGCCTCAGGAATCTATCTGCACGAGGATGCCGCGCTGCTGCATACCAGACTGGCAATCATTGATTTGGAAGGCGGAAAGCAGCCCATGGGGCTTGACTGGGCAGGGGAGCGCTATATCCTTGTGTACAATGGCGAGCTTTACAACACAGAATCCCTGCGAAAAGAACTGAACGCCCGTGGGCATTTGTTCAGAGGTTATTCCGATACAGAAGTCGTTCTCCATGCCTATGCGGAATATGGCGCCGGATGTCTGGAAAAGCTGAATGGGATCTTTGCCTTTGCCGTTTGGGAGGAGAAACGCAAACGCTTATTTCTTGCCCGGGACAGAATTGGCGTAAAGCCTCTGTTTTATATGGAACATGAAAACGGCCTCCTGTTTGCGTCAGAAATAAAAACCATCCTGAAATATCCTACAGTGAAAGCGCGGCTGGACGAAACCGGTGTTGCCCAATTGATCCTGCTGGGGCCGGGGAGACTGCCGGGAAGCGGCGTATTTCAGGGGATTCGGGAAATCGAGCCGGGGCACTATGGGATATATGAAAATGGCAGAATGGAGCTATTCCAATACTGGAAGCTCCGGGATCGGGAACATCGGGAGAGCTTTGTCGACACTGTGGAACACGTACGGTATTTGGTGTTTGACGCGATTTCCCGTCAGATGGTTTCTGATGTTCCCATCGGAACCTTTCTGTCCGGGGGACTGGATTCCAGTATCATCACCGCGATCTGCGCGCATCAGGAGAAAAAAGGCGGAAAGCAGCTGAAAACCTTTTCAGTTGACTACCTGAATAATGACAAATACTTTCAGGCAAACAAATTCCAGCCCAATTCCGACAGCATGTACATTGAAATCATGCAAAGGGAACTGAACACGCAGCACCACTGGACGGTTCTCACGCCGGAAACCCTGTGCGGTGCCTTGGAGGCCGCCACCATCGCCAGAGATCTTCCCGGCATGGCAGATGTTGACTTTTCACTGCTGGCCTTCTGCGGAGATATCCGCCGTCAGGTGCGTGTCGCTCTGTCCGGCGAGTGCGCTGATGAGATATTTGGCGGATACCCGTGGTACCGCGACCCGGAGGTCAGGGAACGGGAAGGCTTCCCCTGGGCGCAGAATACGATTCAGCGCATATCCCTGCTGCGAGCCCCGGTCACCGGTCCAGAGGAATTTATCAGGGATGCATATGAAACGACTTGTCGGGAAAGTGATATTCTTCCTGGCACATCCCCTCTGGAAAAACGAATGAAGGAAATGGTCAACCTGAATTTTCGATGGTTTATGCAGACACTGCTGGACAGAAAAGACCGAATGAGCATGTACCACGGCCTGGAAGTCCGGGTGCCGTTCTGTGATTACCGAATCGCGGAATATTTATATGGTGTGCCATGGGAGTGCAAGGATCACCAGGGAAGGGAAAAGGGGCTTCTGCGGGAAGCGGTCCGGGGGCTGCTGCCGGATGAGGTGCTGTACCGTAAAAAGAGCCCCTATCCCAAAACCTTTGACCCGCGCTACACGGAACTGATCACAGCGCAGTTCCGGGATATGACATTCCAAAATGCGCCAGTGTGGGAGCTTGTTCGAAGAGAAAAGCTGACAGAGCTTTTGGAAAGCGCGTCCCCGTGGCCATGGTATGGACAGCTGATGCGAAATCCTCAGATCATGGCCTATTTTCTGCAAATGAATTTCTGGTTAACACATTATAACGTGGATATCCTGTAATTTTTCTGGAAAAGATTGACGAATTCCGGGATGCATGATAGAATACAAATGATTACAAGATGTCAGAAATATAGGAGGAGAGCATTATGCGGAAAACAAAGATCATTTGCACCATCGGTCCTTCCAGTGAGAACGAAGAGACCCTGACTCAGATGTGCCTTGCCGGCATGAACGTTGCGCGGCTGAATTTTTCCCACGGCACCCACGAGGAACACGCAAAGAAAATCGAACTGATCAAGCGAGTGCGTCAGAAGCTGGGGCTTCCCATTGCCATCATGCTGGATACGAAAGGCCCAGAATATCGCATTCGTACTTTTGCGTCCGGGAAGGTCACAGTCGCGGATGGGAGCGCATTTACCTTTACAACAGACGAGGTTGAGGGAGACGAGACACGGGTCAGCGTGAACTATAAGGCGCTGCACAAGGATCTGAAGCCCGGAGATATCGTCACTGTCAACAACGGCATGGTGCAGTTTGAGGTTCAGGAGATCTGCGGCCATGATATCCACTGCAAGTGTCTGGTAGGCGGCACCCTGAGCAATCGCAAGAGCATGTCCTTCCCCAATAAGGTCATGTCCGGTCCCTATCTCAGCGAACAGGATAAATCCGACATTCTTTTCGGCATTGAACACGGAGTAGATTTTATTGCGGCATCCTTTGTATCCACTAAGCAGGATGTGCTGGATATCCAGAAGCTGCTGGATGAGAACGGCGGCAGCGATATTGAGATCATCGCGAAGATCGAAAACCGCTCTGGTGTCGATAATGTCACAGAGATTTGCTCTGCCTGCGGCGGCATCATGATCGCCAGAGGTGACTTGGGCGTGGAAATTCCCTACGTGGAAGTCCCTGCCGTTCAAAAGAAGCTGACCCGCAAGTGCCGCCTGCTGGGCAAGCGTGTCATCACCGCCACGGAAATGCTGGAATCCATGATCCAGAACCCCCGTCCCACCCGGGCAGAGATTTCTGACGTTGCCAACGCGGTGTACGACGGAACCTCCTGCGTCATGCTTTCCGGCGAATCTGCTGCCGGTAAGTACCCCGTGGAAGCTGTTCGGGCCATGGCAAATATTGCGGAATATACGGAGAAGCACACGGATTACAAGCAGCGCTTCCGTGCTACGGAGTTTGTCGGAAAGAACAATCTGGACTGCATCTCCCACGCTGTGTGCTCCATGGCCATCGATGTGGGAGCAAAGGCCATCGTGGTCTGCTCCGTCAGCGGAAAGACAGCTATGCTGGTCAGCCGGTTCCGCACCCCCATTGACATCATCGGTATGACCACGGATCGGAAGATCTGGCGCCGTCTGTCCATGAGCTGGGGCGTGACCCCAGTGATGGCAGATCAGTTCCCCAGCATGGAGGTCATGTTCTACTATGCCAAGAAGGCGGCTGCTGACGCGCTGAAGCTCCAGCCCGGCGACAATATGGTTTTGACCGGCGGCCCCGTAAACGGCCAGCAGGGAAATACCAACACCATGAAGATCGAAACTGTTTGAATCCAATAAAAGATCCGCTGTCCGAGAACTTCGGGCAGCGGATTTCATTATGCGTCAATGGTTGCAATTCCAAGGGTGATTTCTTCCAATACATCCAGAAGAACACGCACAGTATCCAGAGAGGTCAGTACCGTGACACCGTTTTCTACGGCACAGCGGCGGATCTGACTGGAACCTGTGTGTACATCCTCGCATCGAACGTCCATGGTATTGATCACGTAGGACACAAAGCCGGAACGAATAGAATCCAGGATCTCGGTGGAACCGTCGTCAACCTTTGCGCGGATGCGGGTCTTGATGCCGTCCTTACGCAGGAAGAGGGCAGTGCCAGGCGTTGCTTCGATGTTGAAGCCCAGCTGATAGAACCGGCGAATCAGAGGAAGGGCTTCTTCCTTGTCCTCGTCCGAAATAGTGGCAAACACAGTGCCGTAATTCAGCAGCTTCACACCGGAGGCCTGCAGGGCCTTATACAAGGCTCGTGTCATGGAATTGTCATAGCCGATGGCCTCGCCGGTAGACTTCATCTCAGGGGAGAGGTAGGCATCCAGCCCCCGGAGCTTGGAGAAGGAGAACGCGGGAGCCTTGACATAATAACGCTTCTTTTCGTCGGGATAGAGCACATCCACGCCCTGATCGTGAAGGCTGTGGCCCAGAGCTACCCGGGTGGCAATGTCTGCCAGGGGATAGCCAGTCGCTTTGCTCAGGAAGGGCACAGTTCTGGAGGAACGGGGGTTGACCTCGATGATGAATACGTTATCCTCCGGGTCAACAATAAACTGAATGTTGAACAAGCCCTTAATACCAATGGCAGGACCCAGCTTCTTGGCGTACTGCAAAATGATGCCCTTGACCTTGTTGGAAATGGAGAAGGGAGGGTAGACAGAGATGGAGTCGCCGGAATGGACGCCGGTGCGCTCCACCAGCTCCATAATGCCGGGAACAAAGACCTGCTCCCCGTCGCAGATGGCATCGATCTCCACTTCCTTGCCGCGGATATACTTATCGACCAGAACCGGCTTGTCAGCGTCGATCTCAACTGCCGTTTGCAGATAATGGCGAAGCTGTGCTTCATTAGACACGATCTGCATGGCCCGTCCGCCGAGAACGAAGGAGGGACGTACCAGTACGGGGTATCCAATTTCCTTTGCCGCGGCAACGCCGTCTTCGATGCGGGTAACAGCACGGCCCTTGGGCTGCGGGATATTCAGCTCCAGCAGGAGTTTTTCAAAGGCATCCCGGTTTTCCGCCTTTTCGATGGCAGCGCAGTCCGTGCCGATGATATTTACGCCAAGATCCGTCAGCGGCTGGGCAAGGTTGATTGCCGTCTGACCGCCAAGGGAGGCGATGACACCGTCAGGCTGCTCCAACGTGATAATGTTCATCACATCTTCCGCTGTCAAAGGCTCAAAATACAGCTTGTCCGACGTGGTGTAGTCGGTGGAAACTGTTTCCGGGTTGTTGTTGATGATAATGGCCTCATAACCGGCATTGCGGATGGTCTGCACGGCATGGACGGTGGAGTAGTCGAATTCCACACCCTGACCGATCCGAATGGGGCCGGAACCGAGGACGATCACCTTTTTGCGGTCGGATACCACCGATTCATTCTCGCACTCGTAGGTGGAGTAGAAATAGGGAATATAGCTGTCAAATTCCGCAGCGCAGGAATCGATCATCCGATAACCAGGCGTCATACCTTTCTCTTTGCGCAGCAGGAAGATGTTCTTTTCCGTCGTACCCCAGATTTCGGCAACGGCCCGGTCTGAGAAGCCCATCTTCTTGGCTGCAAACAGCGCGGCGGAATCATCGACGTGCTCCTTTAGGAAAGATTCCATGTGGACGATATTCAGGATTTTCCGCAGGAAGAAGCGGTCGATTCCACAGGCATCCGCAATCTCATCCACACCGGTGCCCAGACGCATCAGCTGTGCAATGGCGTAGATCCGATCGTCGGTGCCGATGGGAATATATTCCATCAAGGCATCCTTCGTCCAGTCATCGAATTTCTTCATGTGAAGATGAACGATACCGATTTCCAGAGAACGGATGCCCTTCAGCAGGCTTTCCTCGAAGGTTCTGCCAACACTCATGGTCTCGCCTGTGGCCTTCATCTGGGTGCCGAGGCGGTTATTGGCATCGGAGAATTTGTCGAAGGGGAACCGGGGCATTTTGGTGACGATATAGTCAAGAGCTGGTTCGAAGGCCGCGCAGGTGTTGGCCAGGGAGATCTCGTCCAGCGTCATGCCCACGCAGATCTTGGCAGAAACCCGGGCAATGGGGTAGCCGCTTGCCTTAGATGCCAGCGCGGAGCTGCGTGAGACTCTGGGGTTCACCTCAATCAGGTAATACTGGAAGGAGTTGGGATCCAGCGCGAACTGCACATTGCAGCCGCCCTGAATTTTCAGCGCCCGAATCAGCTTCAGGGCGGAATCCCGAAGCATATGGTACTCTTTGTTGGTCAGAGTCTGAGAGGGGCAGACAACGATGGAGTCGCCGGTGTGGATGCCCACTGGGTCCAGATTCTCCATGTTGCAGATAGCAATGGCAGTGTCGTTGCTGTCGCGCATGACCTCATACTCGATTTCCTTGAAGCCCTTGATGCTCTTTTCCACAAGAACCTGATGAACAGGGGAGAGGACAAGGGCATTTTTCATGATTTCCCGGAATTCTTCCTCGTTATCCGCGAAGCCGCCGCCGGTGCCGCCCAGGGTGAAAGCAGGCCGCAGAACCACCGGGTAGCCGATCTCCTCAGCCGCTTTCAGACCCTCCTCCATGGAATTGGCAATCAAAGAGGGGAGCACCGGCTCTCCAAGGCTCTGGCACAGTTCCTTGAACATTTCACGGTCTTCTGCCTGTTCAATGCTGTAGCTGGGCGTTCCCAAAAGCTCTGTCCGGCACTCCTTCAAAATACCTTTCTTTTCCAGCTGCATGGCCAGATTCAGGCCGGTCTGACCACCGATACCGGGCACAATAGCATCGGGACGCTCATAACGAACGATCCGAGCGATATATTCCAGCGTCAGCGGCTCCATATAGACCTTGTCCGCAATAGCGGGATCCGTCATGATGGTAGCGGGGTTAGAGTTGCACAGAACCACCTCGTACCCCTCTTCTTTCAGGGCAAGGCAGGCCTGGGTACCGGCGTAATCAAACTCAGCCGCCTGACCGATGACGATGGGGCCGGAACCAATTACCAGAATTTTATGAATATCTGTACGTTTAGGCATGCTTGGCTTCCTCCATCATCGCAATGAACTGCCCGAACAGGTAGTCGCTGTCCTGCGGGCCGGGCGCGCTTTCCGGGTGGTACTGCACGCTGAAAACCCGGTCATCCCGGCATTCCAGCCCTTCCACAGTGTTATCCAGAAGATTGACGTGGGTCACAGCCAGAGATGTTTTCTCAAGGCTCTGGGTATCTACCGCATAGGAATGGTTTTGGGAAGTGATCTCCACTTTCCCGGTTTTCAGGTTTTTGACCGGGTGATTGCCGCCGCGGTGTCCAAATTTCAGCTTATAGGTTTTTGCACCATAGGCCAGAGCGATGATCTGGTGGCCCAAGCAGATACCGAACATGGGGTACCTGCCCCGCAGCTGCTGAACCAGCCGGATCACACATTGCACATCCTCCGGGTTGCCGGGTCCGTTGGAAAGAAACACACCGTCCGGAGAAACCGCTTCGATTTCCTCGGCAGTTGAATTCCACGGGAAAACCGTCACGTCACAGCCCCAGCCGTTCAGCCGCCGGACAATATTCTGCTTCATACCGCAGTCAATGGCAGCTACATGATATTTTTTGTGCTCCGACGGGGCAAAATACGGCTCTTTTGTGCTGACACGGGCTACCTGATCCGTGGGAAGGGACAAAGACTGCAAGTGAGCAAGCGCAGCAAGATTGGAGGTAGAAGCATCGGTGATCAACACCTTGCACGTACCCTTGTCCCGGATATACTTCGTCAGCTTCCGGGTATCCACACCGGCGATTCCGATGATCCCATTCTTCTCCATGATCTGCCCCAGCGTTGTTTCGGCGCGAAAATTGGATGGTTCATCGTTGTATTCCCGTACGATCATAGCGCTTGCTGTGGGACGGATCGATTCATAGTCATCTTCACACATTCCATAGTTGCCGATCAACGGATAGGTCATGACAATAGCCTGACCGGTATAGGAGGGATCTGACAGGATCTCCTGATAGCCTACCATAGAGGTGTTGAAGACAATTTCTGCTGTGCACTCGCCGGAGGCACCGAATCCGTAGCCATAAAACTCGGTGCCGTCCTGCAAAATGATTTTTCTGTCACATTGGCGAATCATACTTTCTTTATTCCTTTCCCTTTGGACAGTTTCTGCTCAAACTGATCTTTGCGGGTATCCTGCGGGATCTGGGTAGGATAATCCCCGGAGAAACAGGCGCTGCAGTAACCTGCCCCGCCGCAAAGGTCTTTTAGATTTTCCAGCGGCAGGTAGCCCAGTGAATCTGCACCGATCAATTTTGTGATTTCTGGAATGCTGTGATTACAGGCAATCAGATTGTCTCTGGAATCGATATCTGTACCATAGTAGCATGGGTGCAGGAAAGGGGGCGCGGAAATCCGCATATGTATCTCCTTTGCGCCGGCATTTCGAACAAGAGACACGAGCCGGGCACAGGTCGTACCCCGGACGATGGAATCATCCACCAAAATCACACGCTTCCCCCGCAGCTCGCTTTCCACAGGGCTGAGCTTGATTTTTACCTGATCCACCCGGTGATCCTGTCCGGGGGAGATGAAGGTGCGGCCGATGTATTTATTTTTGATGAGACCGATTCCATAAGGGATACCGGATTCCCGGGAGTAGCCGATGGCAGCATCGAGCCCGGAATCGGGAACTCCGATGACAATATCCGCATCCACAGGGTGCTTTTTTGCCAGGATCCTGCCGGCATTTACCCGGGCAGCATGGACGTTGATCCCGCCAATGGTGGAATCCGGGCGGGCAAAGTAGATATACTCAAAAATACAGGTCTTCTGCGGTGCTGTGTTGCATCGGCGGCAGTCGCTGGACAGGCCGTTCTGATCGATGGTGATGATCTCACCGGGAAGAATATCCCGCTCAAAGGTGGCTCCCACTGCGCTCAGAGCGCAGCTTTCGGAGGCGACCACATAAGTGCCGTCTGCCATTTTCCCGTAACACAGAGGGCGGAAACCGTGGGGATCCCGGACGGCAATGAGCTTGGTGGAGGACATCAAAACCAAAGAGTAGGCACCTTCCAGTTTCTCCATTGCCTGATATACAGCCTCCTGAATGGAGGGGGTTTTCAGCCGCTCTCTTGTGATCACGTAGGCAATGGTCTCCGTATCGGAGGTGGAGTGGAAAATAGCGCCGGAAAGCTCCAGAGCGCTCCGGAGGGTCAGGGCGTTGCTCAGGTTGCCGTTATGGGCAACAGCCAGTTTGCCTTTCAGATGGTTTACCTGAATAGGCTGGCAGTTGCGCATAGTCACGCCGCCGGTTGTACCATAGCGGACGTGACCGACGGCGATCTGACCATCGGGGAAATTCTTCATTTCCTGATGGGAAAATACTTCATTAACAAGACCAATGCCATGATGGGCAGTGAACATACCGTCATCATTGACGATGATGCCACAGCTCTCCTGACCCCGGTGCTGCAGGGAATACAGACCGTAGTAAGCTAAGGAAACTACATCGGCAGGCTTTTGGCTGTACACACCAAATACGCCGCATTCTTCATGAATACTCATTTGCGCCCTCCCAAAGAAGCCGCGATAAAGCCCACAAACAGGGGATGGGGGCGATTGGGGCGGCTCTTGAACTCCGGATGGAACTGTACACCCACATGGAAGGGCCGCTCGGACAGTTCCACAGTTTCGATCAGGCGCTTGTCAGGAGAGGTACCGCTGAGGGTCAGACCTGCTTTCGTCAGCAGTTCCCGGTAGTCGTTGTTAAACTCATAGCGATGACGGTGACGCTCGGAAATCTCTTCCGCGCCATAGCAGCGGGCCATGGTCGAATCCGGGGTAATGACACAGGGATAGGCCCCAAGCCGGAGCGTACCGCCCTTATCTACGGTCTCACTCTGACCGGGCATGAAGTCAATGACTTTGTTGGGCGTGGCAGTATCGAATTCGCCGGAGTTGGCATCCGGCAGACCAGCAAAGCGGGCATACTCGATGACCATGATCTGCATACCAAGACAGATGCCAAAATAGGGAACAGCGTGCTCCCGGGCGTACTTTGCAGCCAGGATCATGCCCTCGATACCCCGGGAACCGAAGCCGCCGGGCACCAGAATGCCGTCCAGATCAGACAGCACGGATTCATAGGTTTCCGGGGTCAGCGTTTCAGAGTCGATCCAGCGGATGCAGATCTCGGAATCCAGAGCGTAGCCGGCATGGCGCAGAGCCTCCGCCACGGACAGATAGGCATCGTGGAGTTGGACGTACTTGCCGACCAGACCAATGGTAACGCTCCTGCGCAGATGGTAGATCCTCTGCACCAGTGCCTGCCACTCGTCCAAAACCGGGTCTGGGGTCTGAAGCCCCAGTTCCCGGCACACGATGCCGGAGAAGTTCTGCTTCTCCAGCATCAGCGGCGCTTCATACAGGTTGGGCAGGGTGATGTTTTCAATGACGCAGTCGGGCTTTACATTGCAGAACAGGCTGATCTTCTGGAAAATGCTGTCCTCCAGCGGCTCGTCACAGCGCAGGACAACAATATCCGGCTTGACGCCCATGCCCTGCAGTTCCCGGACAGAGTGCTGGGTGGGCTTCGACTTGTGTTCGTCGGAGCCACGCAGGAAGGGCACCAGCGTCACATGGATAAACAGGCAGTTCTCCTTTCCCACTTCCAGAGAAATCTGCCGGACCGCTTCCAGAAAGGGCTGGGATTCAATGTCGCCGATGGTGCCACCGATCTCGGTGATCACCACGTCCGCATCCGTCTTTTTGCCAACGCGATAGACGAATTCTTTGATTTCATTGGTAATATGAGGGATCACCTGAACGGTGGAGCCCAGGTATTCGCCTCTGCGCTCCTTGTTCAGAACATTCCAGTAGACTTTTCCAGTGGTCAAATTGGAATACTGGTTCAGATCTTCATCAATGAAACGCTCGTAGTGTCCCAGATCCAGGTCGGTTTCCGCCCCGTCTTCTGTGACATATACCTCACCATGCTGATAGGGGCTCATGGTGCCGGGGTCCACGTTGATATAGGGATCCAGCTTCTGCGCGGCAACCTTTAATCCCCGGGCCTTCAGCAGGCGCCCAAGGGAGGCAGCGGTAATTCCTTTACCTAAACCGGATACCACGCCGCCTGTGACAAAAATATACTTCGTCATCGCGATTCTCTCCTTCTCGACTGATACGGTTATCTTATCCCATTATTCCCATTCCACGGTCGCGGGGGGCTTGCTGGTGATATCATAGACAATGCGGTTGATCCGGGGCACTTCGTTGACGATGCGCACGGAAACCCGGTCCAGAACCTCATAGGGGATCCTGGTCCACTCCGCGGTCATAAAGTCTTTGGTAGTGACACTGCGCAGGGCCAGGACATTTTCATAAGTCCGCCCGTCACCCATGACACCAACACTTTTCGCATTGGTCAGTACTGCGAAATATTGGCTGCAAATGTCCCCAAGCTCTGCTTTTGCGATCTCCTCCCGGAAAATGAAGTCTGCCTCCCGGAGAATGTCCAGCTTTTCCTTCGTGACATCTCCCAGAATGCGGATGGCGAGGCCCGGACCCGGGAAGGGCTGGCGGTGGACCAGATAGTCAGGCAGCCCCAGCTCCTTACCCAGCAGCCGGATTTCGTCCTTGAACAGGTGGTCCAGAGGCTCCAGAACGGCCTGGAACTGCTCAATGACCTCCCTGGGGAGGAGCTTATTGTGGTGGCTCTTGATCACATCGGCATCTCCGGCGCCAGATTCGATGACGTCCGGGTAGATGGTGCCCTGGGCAAAGAAGTCCTCCTTGGTGATCCCGAACTTTATTGCCTCGTCCAAGAAAACATAGCCGAACTCGGCACCGATGATCTGCCGCTTGCGCTGGGGATCCTCCACGCCCTTCAGCTTATCCAGGAACCGCTGCTGCGCGTCTACACGGACAAAATGGATATTCCACTTTTTGAAAGCGGCTTCTACCTCGTCGCCTTCGTTCTTGCGCATACAGCCGTGATCCACAAAGACCGCTGTCAGCCTGTCGCCTACCGCTTCCGCCAGCAGTGCCGCCAAAACGGAGGAATCCACGCCGCCGGACAGGGCCAGCAGCACCCGGCCCTTGGGGCCGATAACTTCCCGAAGCTGGGCCACGGTATTCTTGCAGAAGTCTCCCATGGTCCAGGTACCCTTGGCGCCGCAGACCTCGTAGAGGAAATTGCGCAGCATCTGGTCGCCGTACTGTGTATGGTTCACCTCGGGGTGGAACTGCACACCATAGAAGCGCCGGGCTTCATCCGCAATCGCGGCATTGGGACAGGCATCGGTGTGGGCAACCAGTGCAAAGCCCTCCGGAACCTTGGCCATATAGTCACCGTGGCTCATCCAGGAGATGGCCTGTTCGGGAATGCCTTTGAAGAGCTTGCAGCCCGTGTCGTAATAGGTAGGGGTCTTGCCGTATTCCCGGGCAGTGTCCTCCTGGGCTGCCGTTACCTGGCCGCCCAGAGTATGGGCCATGAGCTGGCAGCCATAGCAGATGCCAAGGATCGGCACGCCAAGCTGGAAAACTTCCGGATCCACATGGGGAGACTCCTCCAAATAAACACTGTTGGGGCCGCCGGTAAAAATGATACCCATGGGCGCAAAGGCGCGAATTTCTTCCATGGTTATGGTGTAGGGCTTGATCTCGCAGTAAACGTTCTGTTCCCGCACCCGTCGGGCAATGAGCTGGTTATACTGACCGCCGAAGTCCAGCACCAGAATTTTTTCTTCCATAATCAGTCTCCTGTTACAGATTGATTTCCGTATCCGACTTGGATACGTCAGAAAGCAGCGGCTTGACCTCTGCCAGGAAGCGCTCTACCTGCTCGGCGCACCGTCCGGTGTAGAGGGACGGTTCCATAACGGCATCCATTTCCTCTTTGGTCATTCCAAATTCGGAATGCTTGGCCAAGTCGCTCAGAAGATCCCAGCTTTCGCCGTTCTTCATCTTGGCGGTGGCATCCATGGAGCAGCTGCGGATGATCTCATGCAGCTCCTGACGGTTGCCGCCGTGCTTCACGCCTTCCATCATCAGATTTTCCGTGGCGATAAAGGGCAGATACTCCCGGACGGTCTTTTCGACGATCTTCTCATTGACGTGCAGGCCGTTGGTCACATTCTGGGCCAGCCGCAGGATCGCATCCGCACAGAGGAAGCCCTCGGGCAGGGAAATACGCCGGTTGGCGGAATCGTCCAGGGTGCGCTCCAGCCACTGGGTGGAGGCCGTCATGGGGGCATTCAGAGCGTCCGCCATCAGATAGCGGGACAGGGAGCAGATCCGCTCAGAGCGCATGGGGTTGCGCTTGTAGGCCATGGCAGAAGAGCCAATCTGATTCTTCTCAAAAGGCTCCTCCACCTGACGGTCATGCTGCAGCAGGCGGATATCGTTGGCCATCCGATAGCAGCTCTGGGCGATGGAGGACAGGACATTCAGGATCCGGCTATCCAGCTTCCGTGGATAGGTCTGACCGCAGACACTGAAACACTTGCTGAATCCGAAGTCCGCGCTGATTTTCTTGTTCATTTCGTCGATTTTCCCGGTATCGCCGCCAAAGAGTTCCAGGAAGCTGGCCTCAGTGCCGGTGGTGCCCCGGCAGCCGAGGAATTTCATGGTTTCCAGCACAAAATCCAGTTCTTCCAGATCGGCCAGGAAATCCTGCATCCAAAGGGTCGCGCGCTTGCCCACAGTGACCAACTGCGCGGGCTGATAGTGGGTGTAACCAAGGGTAGGCATAGCCTTGTAGGTGTCGGCGAATTCTGCCAGATTCGCGACGACCTTGAGAAGCTCTCCGCGCAGATATTTCAGTCCGTCGCGGTAGATGACAATGTCCGCATTGTCGGTGACATAGCAGCTGGTGGCGCCCAGGTGGATGATGCCCGCTGCCTCCGGCGCGACCTTGCCGTAGGCGTAGACATGGGCCATCACATCATGGCGCACTTCCTTTTCCCGGGCGGCCGCACAGGCGTAGTCAATGTCGGTGATGTGTGCTTCCAGCTGAGCGACCTGTTCTGCCGTAATGGGCAGGCCCAGATCCATTTCCGCTTTTGCCAGAGAGACCCAGAGCTTACGCCAGGTCTGGATCCGGGTATCCATGGAGAACAGCTTCAGCATATACTCCGAGGCATAGCGGGAGCTTAAAGGGGACTCGTATTTCTCGGTCATTTCTGTTTCTCCTTAACGAATGATGATGCTGTCTCTCTCGGGGCCAACGGAGACGTAACCAATGTGGCAGTCAATATTCTGCTCGATGAATTCCACATACTTCCGGGCCGCTTCCGGAAGATCTTCCCAGTTCCGCACGCCGGAAATATCACACTTCCAGCCGTCCATGTATTCGATGACAGGCTTGGCGTCATTCAGCAGGGAAGGGAAGGGGAACTCGTCAGTCAACTGTCCGTCAATGGTGTAGTGGGTGCAGATGGGGATTTTGTCCAGATAGCTCAGGACATCCAGCTTCGTCAGCGCCACATTGGTTGCAGCCTGAACATGGATACCGTAGCGGGTAGCTACGATATCGATGGGGCCCACACGGCGGGGGCGGCCAGTCTTCGCGCCGTACTCAAAGCCTGCCTTGCGCAGCTCCTCGGCTTCCTCGCCGAACATCTCGCACACAAAGGGGCCTTCGCCAACGCAGGTGGAGTAAGCCTTCACCACGCCGATAACCTCGTCAATTTTCGCAGAGGGCAGGCCGGAGCCCACAGGGGCGTAGGCCGCAATGGCGTTGGAGGAGGTGGTGTAGGGGTAGATGCCATAGTCCAGGTCTCTCAGCGCACCCAGCTGGGCCTCAAACAGAACGCTCTTGCCGTCGGCCTGTGCCTTGCGCAGGAATGCGCCGGTGTCGCAGATAAAGGGCTTGATCTTGTTGCAGAAGACATCGATCCAGACTTCCAGATCTTCCATGGTCACGGGCTTGGCGCCATACACACGGGTCAGAGTCAGATTCTTCCACTCCATCAGATCCTTCAGATGCTCCCGCAGGTGCTCGGGGTACAGCAGTTCACCGGCAAGGATCGTCTTCTTCTGATACTTGTCAGAATAGAAGGGGGCGATACCCTGCTTGGTGGAGCCATACTTCTTGTCTGCCAGACGGGCTTCTTCCAGTCCGTCCAGTTCCCGATGCCAGGGCAGCAGCAGGGAAGCCCGGTCACTGATTTTCAGATTTTCCGGGGTAATGGGCACACCCTGACTGGTGACGTCCTCGATCTCCTTCCAGAGATTCTCAGGATCCAGCGCCACACCGTTGCCGAGGATATTGACGACACCTTTGCGGAAAATGCCGGAGGGGAGCAGATGCAGGGCAAACTTGCCCAGTTCATTCACCACCGTATGACCGGCGTTGCCGCCGCCCTGATAGCGGACGACCACATCAAAATGGTCGGTCAGAAGGTCAACCATACGGCCCTTGCCTTCGTCACCCCAGTTGATACCAACGATCGCAGAATTAGCCATACTGGTTCCTCCTTACAGGTGCTCTTCCAGCCGGTGCATGATCTCGGCGTAGGCCTCCTCAACGCCGCCCAGATCACGGCGGAAACGATCCTTATCCAGCTTCTCGCCGGTAGCGGCATCCCAAAGCCGGCAGGTATCGGGGCTGATCTCGTCGGCAAGAACGATGGTTCCGTCACTGAGACGGCCAAACTCCAGCTTGAAGTCCACCAGGGTCACGCCGCAGGTCTTCCAGAAGGCCTTCAGCAGCTCATCGACACGCAGGGCGTAAGTGCGGATAGTTTCGATCTCCTCGGCGGTGGCCAGCTTCAGGGCCAGGGCGTGGCTGGTGTTCAGCAGGGGATCGCCCAGAGCGTCGTTCTTGTAGGAGTATTCCACGGTGGGCTGATCAAATACGATACCTTCCTCCACGCCGTAGTGCTTGGCAAAGGAACCGGCGGAGATATTGCGGACAATGACCTCCAGCGGGACAATGCTGACCTTCTTGACCAGGGTCTCCCGGTCACTCAGCTCGCGGACATAATGGGTAGGGATGCCATTCTTTTCCAGCATAGCCATCAGGCGGTTGCTCATTTTGTTGTTGATAACGCCCTTACCCACAATGGTACCCTTTTTCAGGCCATTGAATGCGGTGGCGTCGTCCTTGTACGCCACGATCAGAAGCTCGGGGTCATCGGTGGCAAAAACCTTTTTTGCCTTCCCTTCATAAAGCTGCTCTTTCTGTTCCATTTCTTTGTTCCTCCTAGTTATTTTCCGCTGTCACCGTAGTTGGACAGAACGCGCGCGGAAGGATCGTTCACATTGCAGCCTTCCCACTCTTTGTTCGGCATCCAGAAATCCGCGATCATCTGACCTTGACCGGGGTAGTATTTCTCGAAGATCTCACGGTAGAGCAGCGATTCTTTGGTAAAGGGCTGAGCGTGGGTGTATTTCTGACGCTTCAGTTCGAACTCCTCCTGGGTATAACAGGATTCCGCGTATTCCTTCAGATAATCCACCATGGAGTGGCCCACGGCGTCGGAGAACGCTGCCTTCTCCCGCCACAGAATGTCGTGGGGAAGATAGCCGCCCTCCTCGAAGGCGTGACGGAGCAGGTACTTACCCTTATTGTACCTGTTGAGTTTCAGTTCCGGGTCAATGGACATGACGTATTTAACAAAATCCAGATCACCGAACGGGACACGTGCTTCCAGAGAGTTGACGCTGATGCAGCGGTCAGCACGGAGCACATCATACATATGCAGCTCCCGGATCCGCTTCTGGGCTTCCGCCTGGAAAGCTTCCCCGGAGGGCGCAAAGTCGGTGTACTTGTAGCCAAACAGCTCATCGGAGATCTCGCCGGTCAGCAGGACACGAATATCCGTATTCTCATGGATGTACTTGCAGACAAGATACATACCGATGCTGGCACGGATGGTCGTGATATCGAACGTCCCCAGTAATTCTATCACATTTTCCAGAGCCTGCAAGACTATTTCTTTAGAAATTATTACTTCTGTGTGGTCGCTGCCGATAAAATCCGCCACCTGCTTGGCGTACTTCAGGTCAATGGCATCCCCAGACATGCCGATGGCGTAGGTTTTGATGGGTTTTTCGCTCTCCCGGGCAGCGATCGCGCAGACCAGAGAGGAGTCCAGACCGCCGCTGAGCAGAAAGCCCACCTTGGCGTCAGCCACCAGCCGCTTCTGAACACCTGCCACCAGCTTGTCATGAATGTTCCGGCAGACCGTATCCAGATCATCGTGGCTGTAAGAATCCACTGCCGCAATATCATTGTAGCAGACGAACTTGCCGTCTGCGTAGTAATGGCCGGGAGGGAAGGGGAGGATCTCCTTCACAAGACCCATGAGGTTTTTCGGCTCGCTGGCGAATACGATGGTCCCCGCCTCGTCATAGCCGTAGTAAAGAGGACGGATGCCAATGGGATCCCGGGCAGCGATAAACTGCTTCTTCTCACCGTCATACAGGATGCAGGCGTATTCGGCGTCCAGCATAGCGAACATCTTAACGCCGTACTCAAAGTACATTGGAAGCAGGATCTCGCAGTCGCTGTCGCTGTTAAACGTGTATTTTCCACGCAGCTGTGTGCGGAATTTTTCAAAGCCATAGATTTCGCCGTTGCAAACAACGGCGCTGGAATTCAGGGTAAAGGGCTGCATACCCTCCGGGTGCAGGCCCATGATGGAAAGACGGTGAAAACCAAGAATGCCCTGACCCACATCCAGAATACGGGAATCGTCAGGACCACGGGAGATCGTTCTGGAAAAGCCCTTCTGAAACGCTGCCATGTCCAGAGGCTTTCCGCAATAACCAATAATGGAACACATATCTGTTTCCTCCTTAAAACCAACCTGTGGGAGAGCTGCTTTCCGCAGCTCTCCCGTGGGTCTTCTCTGTTATTCTACATCCTGCAGGGCATCGAAGCCCTCTTCACCGGTACGAACCTTCACAACATTCTCGACATCGTACACGAAAATCTTGCCGTCACCAATGTGACCGGTGTACAGAACCTTCTTTGCGGTTTCGATGACAGTACGGACGGGAACCTTACTGACAACAATGTCAACCTGCACCTTGGGAAGCAGGCTCGCTTCCACAGCAACACCACGATAGTACTCGGGCTTGCCCTTCTGCACGCCGCAGCCCAAAACATGGGAGACAGTCATGCCGGAAATGCCAATGGTCATCATTGCGTTCTTCAGATTCTCCAGACGGGACTCCTTGCAGATAATCTCGACCTTTGTCATCTTGGGAGTGGTGCCATCCTCGAAGGAGGGCATCTTCTTGACGGGGATCGCCTCGGCGGCAGGTACATCGCCGGACACGACCACAGGAGCTTCCTCATACACCATGTCAGGCAGCATAGCAAAGCCGGCATATGCGGAGGGGAGACCATGCTCGGTAGCATCCAGGCCGATGATTTCTTCCTCTCTGGTTACCCGCAGTCCGATGGTGGACTTGATCACCAGGAAAGTGATGGTGATGGTGACTACCGTCCAAAGAGCCACGGAAGCGAAGCCCAGAAGCTGCAGGCCCAGCAGCTGGAAGCCGCCGCCATAGAACAGGCCCTCGATAGTCTCTCCGGCAGCGTTGGCAACCGCATAGCCAGGAGCGGTGCTGGTTGCGAACAGGCCCACAGCGATGGTGCCCCAGATGCCGTTCATGCAGTGAACAGCCACAGCGCCCACAGGGTCATCAATGCGCAGCTTGTGGTCAAGCAGCCACACACCGAATACCACCAACACACCGGCAACAGCGCCAATGACGGTAGCACCCAGACAGTCGGTCACGTCACAGCCAGCGGTAATGGCCACCAGGCCAGCCAAGGAAGCGTTCAGGCACATGGAAACATCGGGCTTGCCGTACTTCACCCAAGTGAAGACCATGCAGACAACGGTGGCAACGGCGGGAGCAACAGTGGTGGTCAGGAAAATGGAGCCAAGCTGTCCGACGGAAGTCGCGGCAGCACCGTTAAAGCCGTACCAGCCCAGCCAGAGGATGAAAACACCCAGAGCGCCGAGAGCGACGCTGTGGCCGGGGAAAGCATTCACCTTCACGATCTTTCCGGAAGCGTCATGGGTAAACTTACCGATACGGGGTCCCAGCAGCTTTGCACCGATCAGAGCGGCGATGCCGCCAACCATGTGAATGGCGCAGGAGCCGGCAAAATCGTGGAAGCCAAGGGAGGCCAGCCAGCCGCCGCCCCAGATCCAGTGGGCCTCAATGGGATAGATCAGCGCGGAGATGACACCGGAATAGATGCAGTAGGACAGGAACTTGGTACGCTCCGCCATAGCGCCGGAAACGATGGTCGCGGTGGTGGCGCAGAACACCAGGTTGAATACGAAGCTGGAGAAATCAAAGCTTTCGTAAGCGGTGAACAGGTCGAAGCCAGGCTTGCCGATGAAGCCGAGCAGATCCTCACCCATCAGCAGGCTGAAGCCGATGAGAATAAAGACGACCGTGCCGATACAGAAGTCCATTAGATTCTTCATAATGATATTGCCGGTGTTCTTGGCTCTGGTAAAGCCAGCCTCAACCATTGCAAAGCCAGCCTGCATCCAGAATACCAATGCCGCACCGATCAGAAACCAAACACTCCATACTTCACTCATAATCTTACCTCCTTGTAATTTGCTCTTTCTCTTTTTCCCGGGAGACTTTGTATTACCGTGAGGCAAATGCTCCCGTAAATGGCTTTCCCGATTTGGACGCGTGGCTCAAACCGGGAAAGTACTTAATAATGTAAGCATAAGCCGCTTTCCGGGAGGGGGTGGTCAGCCCCCTCCCACGGGCCGTCCGGGACGGCATTTGGCAGCTATGAAAGGGTAGCGGTTTAACGAACGCCGAAGAGCAGTTCACCATAGGTGGGGAAGGGCCAGTACTTGGCGGCGGTCTGGGTCTCAGCCTCATCGGCTACAGCACGCAGGGCAGCCATCTTTCCGAGAATGGCATCCCGAATGGCGTAGGACTCTTCCTCGGTACCGGTGATACCGTTCAGATCCAGCAGAGCGGTTTCCAGCTCGTCGGTCTTCTCAGCGATCTGATCTGTGAGAACGGAAAGCTTCGTGATGAGTCCAGTCTCATAGGCGCAGGCTGCGGTGGGAGCAACTGCCTTCTTGGCGGCGGCAGCCTGGGCCAGATCACTGACATAGCTCTCCACTGCGGGGAGGATCTGCTTGCGGGCCATGTCGATCATGGTTGTGGCCTCGATGCGAACGGTCTTGCAGTAGTTCTCCAGCATGATCTCACAGCGGGATTCCAGTTCTGCGACGGTGAAGACCTTGTGGGCAGTGAGCATCTTCACGTTCTTCTCGTCCAGCAGGTGAGGCATGCAGTCGGGAGTGGTACGGTAGTTGCACAGACCGCGGCTCTCAGCTTCCTTGATCCACGCATCATCATAGCCGTTGCCGTTGAACAGGATGCGCTTATGATCTTTGATGGTCTTCTTGATCATCTCATGCAGCGCGGTTTCGAAATCCTCAGCGCCCTCCAGGCGGTCAGCATAGATCTTCAGAGACTCGGCAACAGCGGAGTTGAGCATCATATTGGCGCAGGCGATGGAGTTGGAGGAGCCCAGCATACGGAACTCAAACTTGTTGC
>JAUNSH010000080.1 GCA_030539285.1 Eubacteriales bacterium | reverse complement strand
TCCACCACCAGACCCTCGATCTGATGGAACATGGGGGAGTGGGTGGCGTCGGCCTCGTCCTTGCGGAACACCCGGCCGGGAGCCAACATACAGAAGGGGGGCTTGTGGTTCTCCATGAACCGGATCTGCATGGGGCTGGTCTGGGTGCGCAGAAGAACGCTGTCGTCATCGGTAAAATAGAAGGTGTCGCTGCGGTCCCGGGAGGGGTGGCCGTCCTCGATGTTCAGCCGGGTGAAGTTGTAGCTTGCCAGCTCCACCTCCGGGCCGTCCACCACCTGGTAGCCAAGGCCCACGAAAATGTCCTTGATCTGCTGCAGTACCTGATTCATGGGGTGCTGGTGGCCGAGGGTAACGGCCTGTCCGGGAATGGTCACGTCGATGGACTCGGCAGCCAGCTTGGCTTCCAGAGCGGCGGCGTGAAGTTCTGCCTTGCGGTTTTCCAGCTTTTCCTCGATCTGGGCACGGACGTTGTTGGCCAGCTGCCCCATGACGGGCCGCTCCTCAGCGGACAGCTTACCCATCTGCTTCAGAACGGCGGTCAGTTCACCCTTCTTGCCCAGCAGCTTCACCCGCAGCTCCTCCAGAGCGGCAGGGGTAGAAGCGGCTTCCAGCGCTTCCAGAGCGCTGATTCGGATTTGCTCCAATTGCTTTTTCATGTTTTTTCCTCCTGAAAAGGGATATACAAAAAAATAAACCTTTCCTCCCATAAATCGGGACGAAAGGCAAGCTTCCGCGGTACCACCCGCAATTCGCCAAAAGGCGCACTTTTTCGGATGCAGACACATCCAAGACCCATAACGCAGTCACGCGGCCCGCCCTACTATTGGTTCAGGGGGCAGCTCCCGGGAGAAAGCCTCAATACCATGCCCAAGCGGCTCACACCATCCCGCTCTCGCTGTGTGGGGCAAAACCGGTATCCGGCAGCCCGATCTTCGCTTTTTCATATCAAAAGCTATCCTAGCACACTGCAACAAAAATTGCAAGTGTTTTTTCGAACAATTCCGCTTCTTGACGAAGCAGGGTGGGCGTGGTATGGTAATCCTATCTGTGAGGTGAGTGCTGTGAACATTTACGAATTGGACCGGCTGGGGGTTCTGAATGCGCTGCCGGAGCGAGACCCTTTTGGTCATAAGGGCACTTTTGGTAAAGTGTTGCTGCTGTGCGGCAGCCGGGGCTTTACCGGGGCGGCGTACCTTGCCGCCATGGGGGCTTTACGGGTCGGGGCGGGACTGGTCTATCTGGGTGTCCCGGAGAGTATTTACGCCATTGAGGCGGTGAAGCTGAACGAGCCGGTGGTGTTTCCTCTGCCGGAGAAAGAAGGCAAGCTGAGCGAAGAAGCCGTCCCGGAGATCCTGAAACGTTTGCCCACCATGGACGCGGTGCTTCTTGGCTGCGGCATGGGCGTTTCCGAAGGGACGCTGGCGGTAGTGCGGACGGTGCTGGAAAACGCGGCCTGTCCCGTCATTCTGGATGCCGATGGCATAAATGTACTTTCCGGGCATATGGATATACTGCGTGGAAGGCAGTATCCCACCATCCCGACGCCCCATGACGGGGAATTTCTCCGTGCAGGCGGCGTATTGGGGGATGACCGCATGGCCAGTGCCGCCACTTTTGCGGCAGAATACGGATGCATCCTGCTGCTGAAAGGCCACCGAACCTGCATCACCGACGGCCAGACCGGGTACATCAACCGGACAGGCAATCCCGGCATGGCGGTAGGCGGCAGTGGTGACGTGCTGGCGGGAATTCTCGCGGGGCTGCTGGGGCAGGGTATCGAACCGCTGAAAGCTGCGGCCTGTGGGGCGTGGCTTCATGGGGCGGCAGGGGACCTCTGTGCCGCCCAGCTGGGCCAGTATGCCATGCTGCCCACGGATATGCTGAACGCCCTTCCGCGACTACTGAAATAGGACGGGATCGGATTGAAAAAGCTTCTGCCGCTGCTGCTGGCTGTTGTTCTGATGACAGGCTGTTCTCAAACGCCGAAGGAAGTGGAGCGGGCACTGTCTCTGCGATCGAAGCTCCTGCAGGCAAATTCCTGCACCTTTGACGCGGAGATCACAGCGGATTATGGGGAAACCCTCCACGTTTTCCGCATGAATTGTACGGCGGATCCTCAGGGGGGAGTTACCTTCCAGGTGACCGCGCCGGAATCCATCGCGGGCATCACCGGGCAGGTTTCCAAACAGGGCGGCGCGCTGACCTTCGACGACACGGCGCTGTACTTTGACCTGTTGGCGGATGAGCAGCTTTCGCCTGTCAGTGCCCCTTGGGTACTGATCAAGGCTCTCCGGGGTGGCTTCATCACCAGCGCGGGCATGGAAGATGACGAGCTGCGCTTCAGCGTCAACGACAGCTACGAGGACGATGCCCTGAATCTGGACGTGTGGCTGGATTCCGGGGATATCCCCCAGAGGGCGGATATCTGCTATGCCGGGAAACGAATTCTGTCACTGAAGCTGGAAAATGTGCAGATCTCGTAGCATTTCGGGGAAACCGTGCATAGGATATTTTGCAGACACGTAAAGTATAAAATCCATGGTGACGTGGGACAATAGAGTTACCGCGTTACATATGGAGCTTTCCGGTAGCGCAGTAGATTTTGCACGGAGCGTGAAAAATATGACCGAATCATCCGTAAAACGGGGCGATATCTTCTATGCGGACCTGTCCCCGGTAGTGGGCAGCGAGCAGGGCGGCACACGCCCTGTGCTGATCGTCCAGAACGACACGGGCAACCGCCATTCGCCCACCGTGATCGCCGCCGCCATCACCAGCCAGACCGGCAAGGCAAAGCTGCCAACCCACATCAATATCGCAGGCGGCAGTGTGGGACTGAGCAAGGATTCCATTATTTTGTTGGAGCAGATCCGCACCATCGACAAACGCCGCCTGCGGGAACACATGGGTCATCTGGACGAGCAGCAGATGGCACAGGTGGACGATGCCATCGCCGTCAGCTTCGGCCTCCCCGGAGGAAACAGGGCAACGTAATAAAAAGCTGTCATTGCGGGCAAGCGACATCGGTCACTTACTTCGCAATGACAGCGTTATTTTATTCTAGGGAAGCAATGGCATCGTGGACCCGCTGAGCCGTCCGCTCCTGCCCCAGGATTTGCATAACGGTATACAGATCGGGAGAATTGGTCTGCCCGGTGACCGCCAGACGGATCATGGTGGAGACATCCGTCACTGTGCCGGGGAAAGCGGAGGGATCAGCCTTGTAGGCCTTCATATCGGTGGTAAAGCCGATGTCCGTGGTGATCCCCTTGACCTTGTCGAACCAGGTGCCGGAATCATCGGCAGGATCATAGCTGTTCAGGAACCGGTTCAGTACATCCACGATCACAGTCTTGTCAAATTTCGCGTCAAATTCCGGTTTTTGCAAATATTCGTCATAGAAGAAGCCCATGTAAGGCTTGGCATCCTTCCAGACCGCCAGATCCTTCCGGGGCTTTTTGCCGCCCCGTCCAATGGCGAGGATTTTCTTGGCGTACTCCGGGTCAGCGGTAAGCTTTGCGCCAAAGTCCGGGTCAAACTCCTGTGCCCATTCGGTGAGCAGGGTGTAGACCTTCTCCGCGTCCATCCGGGAGATGACGTTCTTGGACACATCCGTCAGCTTGGCGTAGTCAAACAGGGAACCGGCGGGATTCAGCTTCTTGGGGCTGAACTTGAAGGTGTCCGCGGGAGCGTCAGGGTTGGCCCGCCGCCAGTCCTCAAAGTTGGAGTTCAGCAGGGTCATGATATACTCATAGACTGCCTCCACCGGGAAGCCCTCGGCCTTGTAGTAGGTCAGTGCCAGCTCCGGGTCCTTGCGCTTGCTGAGCTTGCGCTTGGAGGTGCCGTCCATTTTCATCAGCGGCCCGATGTGGACGTACTTCGGCAGCTTAAAGCCCAGAGCCTTAAACAGCTGAATGTGGAAGGGCAGAGTGGGCAGCCACTCGTCACCGCGAACAACGTGTGTGGTGCGCATCAGGTGATCGTCCACCGCGTGGGCAAAGTGGTAGGTGGGAATGCCGTCGGATTTCAGCAGCACATGGTCGATGTCGTTTTCGGTAATGGTCAGCTTGCCCTTCACCAGATCATCGAACTTAAACTGGTTTTCAATGGAGCCGGTGGAGCGGAACCGCAGCACCCAGGGATTTCCGGCATCCAACTGGGCCTGAATGTCCTCCATGGGGCGGTCCCGCCACATGGCGTACTTTCCGTAGTAGCCGGTAGTCTCCTTATTGGCCTCCTGCTGCTCCCGCATGGCAGACAGCTGCTCCTCCGTGCAGAAGCAGGGATAGGCCATGCCCTCGGCAACCAATTTTTTTGCATAGACGTGGTAAATATCTGCCCGCTGACGCTGACGGTAGGGGCCATAGGCACCGTTGTCACCGTCCATGGTGGCGCCCTCGTCAAAGTGGATGCCGTAGTGCTTCAGGGTGTTGATGAGCACCTCTACGGCGCCGGGGACTTCCCGCTTAGCGTCGGTGTCCTCTACCCGCAAAAACAGCACGCCGCCGCTCTGATGAGCCATCCGTTCCGCGGTCAGACCCTGCACCAGATTGCCCAGATGGACAAAGCCGGTGGGGGAGGGGGCCATCCGGGTGACCACCGCGCCCTCGGGCAGCTGCCGGGGCGGATACTTTTCTTCCAGAGACTCCGGGGTTTCCGTCACATCGGGGAACAGAAGCGCGGCCAGTGCCTGATAATCCATAGTCAGATACCTCTTTTTCCATAAAGTTTCCCGTATTATACCACAGGCAGACAGGAAAATCAATTCTGCCGCATACATTCATTTCCCAAATCAGCCCCTTGCGCAACAGGATACTTTGTGGTAAAATGACAACCACAATTACAAATAAAGGAATGTGAAGACAATGAGTGAAGTCATTACCGATACCGCCGCCCCGAAGAAGCGGATGCTGTCCGGCATTCAGCCTTCCGGCGACCTGCACTTGGGCAACTATCTGGGAGCCATCCGCAACTGGGGCGCCCGTTCGGATACCTATGAGTGCTTTTACTTCATGGCCGACCTGCACACCATCACGGTTCGCCAGAATCCGGCAGACCTGCGCCGCCGGACACTGGAGCAGCTGGCCCAGTACATCGCCTGCGGCCTTGACCCGGAGAAGAACACCCTGTTCATCCAGAGTCACGTCCACCAGCACGCGGAGCTGGGCTGGGTGCTGAACTGCTACACCATGTTTGGCGAGCTGTCCCGGATGACCCAATTCAAGGATAAGTCTGCCAAGCACGCGGAAAATGTCAACGGCGGCCTGTTCACCTATCCGTCCCTGATGGCGGCGGACATCCTGCTGTACCAGCCCGATCTGGTGCCTGTGGGACATGACCAGAAGCAGCACTGTGAGCTGACCCGGGATGTTGCCAAGCGCTTCAACGGTATCTATGGCGATGTGTTCAAGATCCCCGAGCCTTACATCCCGGAGACCGGCGCCCGGATCATGAGCCTGAACGCCCCGGACACCAAAATGTCCAAGTCCATTCCCGAGGGCTGCGTCTTCCTGATGGAAAAGCCGGAGGACATCCAGCGCAAATTCAAGCGGGCCATCACCGACTCCGACACGGAGAACTGCGTCCGCTTTGACCCGGAGAACAAGCCCGGTGTTGCCAACCTGATGAGCATTTATTCCGCCGTCACCGGGAAAACCTACGCCCAGATCGAGGAAGAATTCGCAGGCTGCGGCTACGGAAAGTTCAAGCCCGTGGTGGGTGACGCGGTGATTGAGCATCTGCGTCCCATCCGGGAGGAGGCTTCCCGCCTGATGAAGGACAAGGCGTATCTGGAAAGCGTCTACCGCAGCGGTGCCGAAAAGGCCAGCTTCGTGGCGGAAAAGACCCTTCGTAAGGTCTACAAAAAGGTTGGCTTTGTGGCGCGCTGATGGCTGACGATTTTATTTTGGACAGCCTTTCGGACATGGATCCCTATGACCGGGAGGAACGCTGCCGCAAGACCATCCGAACCCTGCTGAAAGCAATCATCATGCGCATTGCCGCCGGTGTTCTGCTGGCAGTGGCGGTGATCCGTGCCAACGCGGCCCCCATTGCGCTGGCCCTGACGGGCTTTGCGCTGCTGCTGATCCTTTCGGGGCTTCTGCCCCTTGTCCGGGAGCTGAAAAAACAGAGGGGCATCCTGAAAGAATGCTTGAGTCAGCAGGAAGAAGCAGAAAAAATAGAACATTCCTGACAAAACAGTCCCGTAGGGGGGCGATGCTCACATCGGCCCCTGCGGTGTCAGCGTAAGCGAAAAAAGAGACGACAGCAAACGCTGTCGTCTCAAGCTTTTGTTTTATCAGGCGGTAGGAGCGGGGCAGGGATAGCCCAGCAGCAGAGAGACCGCCACACAAATCACGATGCAGATGAATGCGGTCACCATCCACAGGCTTCTTCTGCGGCCTACCTCACCGGTCAGATACAGCCAGCCCACGCATAAAAGAGAACCGAAAATGGCAATAATGGCGGTGATTACCTTCAGCACGTTCCAGCTGAGGCCGGCGCACACCAGATATAAAATAAAAACGAATACATCAGCAAGAATGATTTTCGTCATCATGCTTTCCATTTCGCGATAGCGATTACGACTGCGTCTTGCCACTTCTCATCCCTCCAGGATTTATCTTGTGTAGATATCTTACCACATAGAATCGAAAAATGCAATATTTTCTGTGAGAAAGGTCTATTTTTTTTGAAATGCTTGCACTGGGGGAAAATCAATGGTATAATTCTTCAAAACGAAACGGGAACGGAACAAAGGAACGGAATATGGATGAACCGCAA
>JAUNSH010000079.1 GCA_030539285.1 Eubacteriales bacterium | reverse complement strand
CTGGTAGTAGGAGGCACGAATGCGCTCCAGAATGTCCATGTTCTGTTCGTTCATAATCGTGTCTCCTTTGCGCTTGGATCCGGCCCGGTACGGTCCGTCCAAAATAAAAATAGTTATATCTTCCCGGTTTTTGTATTATTTTACCACTGTGGTTCAATAATTTCAATGCAAAAAACAGATTTAACCGGCTTTTTTCTTCCCCACGATCATGCCGCCGGCATCCGGACACTGCTGGAAACCGCCGGAGTGTCGGAGGAGGACGTGTCCACGCTGTACATTGCCGGGGGGCTTCGGCAGCCATCCTGCTGGACCAGGATCAAAAGGAACTTGCCAGAAAACTGGCGGAGGATTCCAGCCATATCAATCTGGGCGGCAACCCCAGGTTCAATGCCCACTAGGCGAGGAGCTGTTCGAATAAGACCTGCCCCGCCGCAGAATGTGAACTGCGGCGGGGCCTTCGTTATTTCTGTTCCAGCCGGGCCATGACCTGACTGTACTCCGGGACACTGGAAATGCCGCCGGGCTTTGTGGTGGACAGTCCCGCGCTGGTGCAGGCGAAGCCTACCACCTCCCGCAGTTCTTTCTCAGACAGGGATTCGGGAGGAACATCCCGCTGCAGCAGCTGCCAGACGGCGCTGCCCCCAAAGATATCTCCCGCGCCGGTGGTATCCACGACCTGGATGCCGCTGAGACTGGGAACATGGCCGGAGGCAGCGGCGTTCTTAAAATAGCAGCCGTCAGCGCCGCAGGTGACAAACACCAGCTTCACGCCGAAGTGGTTCAGAATATATGCCGCGCCGTCCTCCACCCCAAGGCCAAAGAGGAAATCTACCTCCTCGTCGCTGATCTTCACCACATCCGCCTGGGTCAGGCCCCAGATCAGCTGCTCCTTAGCCTCTTCCAGATCCTTCCACAGGGGCTTGCGCAGATTGGGGTCGTAGGTGATCAGCTTATTCCTGCTTTTGGCGTAGGCCACCGCCTGACGGGTGGTGGAACGGGCCGGCTCGTCCGTCAGAGACAGGGTGCCGAAATGGAACACCTTCGCCTCGTCGATCAGGCTCAGATCCAGCTCCTCAAAGGAAAGGCAGGTATCCGCGCCAGGTTTCCGGGAGAAGGAAAATTCCCGGTTGCCGGTTTCGTCCAGGGTCACAAAGGCCAGGGTGGTGAACACATCCTCCGCGGCCACCAGGCCCCGGGTCTCGATACCGGCCTTCTGAAGGGTCTGGGTCAGCAGCTTTCCGAAGGCATCCGTGCCGACCTTGCCCAGAAGGGCCGTTTTCGCCCCAAACTTGCTCAGAGCCGCCAGGAAATTGGCGGGGGCGCCGCCGGGATGGGCGGCCATGGTGGGATAGCCGTCGGGATCAGAGGTGACGCAGGTAAAATCGATCAGCAGCTCGCCCAGTGCGACTACATCCAGCATTTTAAACGCTCCTTTCATTGTATGGTTCCGCAGCAATGCAATTGCGCACCGCCGCAGGTCCTGATTTTGAATGGTCTCTTACTTGGCGGCAGGATACTCGTTGCACAGCAGCCGGTAGGGGGGCTCGTCCTCCTCGATGGAGGGGAAGCGGCCCACCGGGGGATTGAAACGGTTATCCGTATTGTCATCGTTGCACTGGCTGACCTCCGCCAGCAGCACCGGGCCGGTGCCTTCTTCCACGGAGAAATCGTGGTACAGATACTGCTGCACATGGATGCTCTCGCCGGGGGTCAGACGCACCAGGGAGCCGGCGGGGACGGTGTAGGTGCGGCCATCGGTATGGACGGTCACGTCGGACTCGTAGTCCATCTCCTCGTTGGGCAGGCTGTTGTAGACCTTGATCAGCACATTGCCGCCGCCGCAGTTGATGATGTCCTCCGTCTTATACCAGTGGAAATGGTTGGGAGAATACTGGCCCTCCTTCAGATACAGAAGCTTCTCGGCGTAGACCTTGGGGTATTTGTCCGCCATAGCCCGGTTGCCGTTGCGCAGGGTGATCAGGGAGAAGCCGATCTTGTCGAAGTCGCCCATGCCGTAGTCGGTGATGTCCCAGCCCAGCATACAGTCCCGAACCTCATCATATTCGTGGCCCTTGGTTTCCCACTCCTCCGGGGTGAAGTGGCAGAAGGGAGGCAGCTTGCGGCAGTATTTCTCGCACATGGCCTCCAGTTCCTTTAATGCCTTGTTGATTTCACTGCGTTTCATGATCGTGTATCCTCCTTATCGAATTGTTCCTCTCGGACACCCCGCAATGGGTTCGGGGCACCCACGGAATTGTGAACATAAAACAAGGATATTGATTTTTTTGCTGAACTTGCTATAGTGGGATTATAACACGGTTCTTTCTGTATTGCTACCAAGAATGGACGCAGTACAAAATCGATAGTCAGAAAGGATGAGACGATGGAAGGCGATCCCATTGAATGGTATGACCCCTACGAGAACACCAAGGAGCGGAAGGTCTACACCAGGAGAGAGCACGGCATCCCGGGACTGCGCATGTTCGGCTACCACAACGCCTCCCGTGCCAGACCAGCGCTGAACCTGCACTACCACAAAAACAGTTTCGAGTTTACCTACGTGGTCCAGGGCAATCTGCGGTTTTTTGTCAACGGACACTATTATTCCATATCCGGCGGGGACCTGTTCGTCACCTTCCCGGACGAGATCCACGATACGGGCAATACCCCCATGTCTCTGCACCAGATGTACTGGTTCCAGCTGGAGGCGGACGACCCGGGCCAGTTCCTGTTTATGGACCCGGTTACCGCGGCGCTGATCATCGAGCGGCTCCACAGCATTCCGGTGCGGGTGATCAAGTCCGACAGCAGCGTTGGGCCGCTGCTGGCAAGCATCTTTGAGAATATTTCCCGAGGGACGGAGCTGGGGCGGATCGAAGCCGGGCAGCAGCTTGGCGCGCTGCTGTGTCAGACCATCCGGGACTCGGATCAGCCGGGATCCCGGCCGACACCGGACATCGGCCGCGCCACGGAGTACATCCTGGATCATATCGGGGAAGCGCTGAATATGGAGGAGCTTGCCGGGGTGGCGCTGCTGTCGGTTTCCCGGTTCAAGCAGAAGTTCAAAAGCCAGATGGGCACCAGTCCCCGCAGCTTCGTCAACTATCACAAAATCGAAGCGGCCAAAAGGATGCTTCAGGATGGACAGAGCGTCACCGATACAGCCATGGAGCTGTCGTTTTCCAGCAGCAACTATTTCTCAGCCGTATTTCGCCGGTATACTTCCCTGTCTCCTACAGATTATGTAAACCAAATCACCCAGAAGAGGAAGCCAGATCCGGATTGACCCGCAGTCCCATCGCGTGGGTTTCCCTGAGCTTGATGTTCGGTACAAAAAGAGGGCATAGGAAGCACCCTATACCCTCTTTATATGATTTTGGGATCACTTGATGAACTTGACCTCGGGGTAGATGGCCTGCTTGACCTCTTCCTTGCGCTGGTTGTAGAGGACCTTCTGCTCCTCGAACAGGTTCCGGCCGTCGGGGTCGATGGACACGATCAGGGGTCCGAACTCCTTGACCTTGTTGCACCACAGGGTCTCAGGCATGCCCAGCTCGTCCCAGTGGTGCTCCTGGATCTTCAGCACCTCGGTAGCAGCCACCACGGCGCAGCCCGCGGGGAAGACACAGTGGATGGTGCCGAACTCCTTGCAGGCCCGCTCGGTGTTGGGGCCCATGCCGCCCTTGCCGACAATCACGCGGACACCGGTGTGCTTGACGAATTCGTACTCGAACTTCTCCATCCGCATGGAGGTGGTGGGGCCGACGGAGACCATCTCGTAGTCATCCTCGGTGCCCTCGATCTTGCGGACGATGGGGCCGGCGTGGAAAATGGCCTTATTGCGGATGTCGTAGGGCAGCTCCCGGCCGTATTCGATGAGCCGGCGGTGGGCAACGTCACGGCAGGTCATGAGGTCGCCGTCCAGCCAGACGATGTCACCAACGTGGATATCTTTCAGGTCTTCCGCGCTGACAGGGGTAATGAGGACCTTTTTGCCGTCTCTGATTTCAACCATTTTTCTTACCTCCTATTAACCGTTAAACTTCCAGGTGGAATGGGTGTCGCAGGTCACATTCAGATCCTTGTCCACCACGATGTGGCCCCGGCGGTGAGACCAGCAGCCCACGTTCACAGCAACGCCGATGGTGGAGGGGTGACGGGCAGTGTTCTCGATGTTCACGCCCATGACGGAGAACTTGCCGCCCATGCCCTGGGGGCCAAGGCCGATGGCGTTGATGCCGTCTTCCAGCAGCTTTTCCATCTTGGCAGCGTTGGCGTTCTCATTGTGGGAGCCGATGGGCCGCATCAGAGCCTTCTTGGACAGCAGCGCCGCGGTCTCCACAGAGGTAGCCACGCCCACGCCCACCAGCAGGGGAGGACAGGCGTTCAGGCCGTAGGAGGTCATCTGATCCAGCACGAAGTCGGTGACGCCCTCGTAGCCGGCACCGGGCATCAGCACCATAGCCTTGCCGGGCAGGGTGCAGCCGCCGCCTGCCATGTAGGCGTAGATCTCGCACTGGTCGGAGTTGGGAACGATGTCCCACCAGACGGTAGGGGTGCCCTTACCGACATTTTTCTTGGTATTGTACTCGTCGAAAGTCTCCACAGAGTTGTGGCGCAGAGGGGTGGCAAAGGTGGCCTGCACGACAGCTTCCTTCAGCAGGGCTTCCAGCTCGTTAATGTAGGGGAAGTTGGTGCCGCACTTGAGCCAGAACTGGATGACGCCGGTATCCTGGCAGCTGGGGCGGTCCAGAGCCACAGCCAGATCCTGGTTCCGGGTCATGGTTTCGTACAGGACCTTGGGCAGGGGTGCAGTCTCCTTCTGCCCCAGCTCCTGAAGCTTGGCGACAACATCGTCGGGCAGCTTCTTGCCGATGTGACCGACAAAGTCCGCGACCATATCGGTCAGTCTTTTGATGTTTTCTTCCTTATTCATATGACAGCCTCCATATGTTATATTGGGTCATGCTTTGTGAACAGTTGACAGTTGAAAATTGAAAATTAAAGTTGAAAGTTATTTTATTTTCAATCATCCCCGGAGGGGATACCACAACTTTCCACTTTATCCGTAGAAGGGGAACAGGATGGGCAGCAGCACCATGCAGATGATGAAGGATACCGCGATCAGGGGCAGGCCGGACTTTACGTAGTCGTTGAACTTGTAGCCGCCCAGACCCACCACCATGGTGTTGGCGGGCATACCGATGGGGGTCGCGTAGGCGCAGGAGCAGGCGATGACGGTGGCGATGATCATGGACCGGGGGTCAGCGCCCAGGCTCTGGGCCAGGGAGGTGGCGATGGGCACCATCAGGGCGGTGGTGGCTGTGTTGGACATGAAGTTGGTCAGGGCGCAGCCCACCACGAAGATCACCAGCAGCAGGATCATGGGGTTGGAGTTGGCACCCAGCGCGCCCACGATGGCGTCGGCGATCAGACTGCCGGCACCGGTGGTTTCCAGAGCCTTGGCAAGGGCCAGAGAGCCGCCGAAGAGCAGGACCACTTTCAGGTCGATGGATCTCAGGGCTTCCTTCTCGGAGATGACCCCGGTGAGGACGAGGATGATCGCGCCGACGCAGGCGGAGATCTGGATCTTCACGCCGATCTGATCTTCAAAGATCATGGCGAGGATGACCACCACCAGCACCACCAGAGAGACGATCTGCTTCCACTGGGGTACATCGGAGTAATCCTTCTGGGCTTCCACGGCCTCGCCGCTATGATTGCCGTCAGGCAGGAAGCGGTAGCCGATGAAGGCGAAGTAGAGAATACCGGCGATCAGCATGGGGATGCCCACGGGAGCGTACATGAAGAAGCTGGTTTCCATGCCCATTTCCTGCAGGGCGTTGACACCCATCAGGTTGCCGGGGGCACCGATGATGGACAGGTTGCCTCCCAGGGCCGCGGCGAAGACCAGAGGCATCAGCAGCCGGGAGCGGGAGTAGCCGGACTCGTCGGCGATGCCGCAGACCACGGGGATCAGCACGGCGGCGGTGCCGGTGTTGGAAAGGAAGCCGGACATGATGCCGACGATGACCATGATGGCGACGATCAGCATCCGCTCGGTCTTGGCGAACCTGGTGACAAGACCGCCGATCTTGTTGGCCGTGCCCGTCTCGAACAGGGCCTGACCGACAACAAACATTCCGATGCACAGGATCACGTTGCTGTTGACGTAGCCCGCGAAGGTGTCGGAGGTGCTCAGCACGCCGGTAAGGTTCAGGCCGATGGCGACGATGGTAGCCGTCAGGCCCAGGGGGATCTTTTCCAGAACGAAGCTGACGATGGCAAAAGCCAGGAAAATCAGCGTAATGGTACTGGGACTCATTGGATTTCCTCCTTGTGATGTTTTCTGTTTCGCAGTCTGAACCGGCCGGTGTCTGTCTGCTTTCTGGATTTAGTGTACCAGACCTTGCGGAAAAAGTAAAATCAGCAATAAAAATGGGGTTATCAGTTTTTCTTATGTTGTCAAAAAAATCCCCTGTTTTTGTGCAATCTGTCAAAATAGCAATGTGGATTTGTGCAAAAAGCAAAGGCACCCACGGTAGGTTTTCTACCGTGGGTGCCCTTATACTAAAACCTGATTAAAAACTTTAAATCTTTCCGGTCTGAATTGCGTCAGAACGCGTTATCTTCCTTGATGGGCGTCAGCCCATCTGCGTCATCTGCCTTTTTTGACACAATTCATCCTCGGAAATCTTTTAAAGCTTTCAATCAGGTTTTAGTATTATTTCGGTTTTTGTTCGGTTACAGCAGATCCTTCACCAGAGACAGGGCGGCTTCATCCGCTACCAGGGTGAA
>JAUNSH010000026.1 GCA_030539285.1 Eubacteriales bacterium | reverse complement strand
CTCAGAAGTATCACCGTGGTGATATTTATTACGCAAATCTCGAACCGCATCTGGGCTGTGAACAGGGCGGCATTCGCCCCGTTCTGGTGGTTCAGAACGATGTCGGAAATAAGCATTCCAAAACGCTTATTGTGTCGGCCCTGACGAGCAGGACGGCTACCAAAGCGAAGTTACCCACTCATGTGTTCTTAGACCACATCCCCGGAATGTACGCCCGAATCCCATCTCTCGTCCTGCTGGAGCAGATTCACACACTTGACAAATCCCGCTTATTGGGCTATATCGGCTCGCTCTCCGATTCCCAAATGAAACAGGTCAACACCGCACTGAAATGCAGTCTTGAATTATGACAAACCAGCTGGGCAGAAGCTACCTGCCCAGCTTTATACATAGATTTTAAGAGGAGGTTTTCCTGATGGAAGAAATCACAGCCAAGTGGATACTCGTTTACATCCCGGCAGGCAGATAGTTGACTCAAAGCTTTCAAAGTTAGATACCATGCGCTGGAGCGATATCCTCCAGCGTATTCATGTAACTTTGGCCATATATGTTACAAGGACACAATTTGAAGGCATACAAGATCGCAGTTCGGCAAATACTTTTTTCAGAACTGTGCAGCTTTCCAGTTCAAAGGAGGGACTTTTATGGAAAATGTAGTGATCGGCAATGCAACCTATGTTGTCAGTCGGGTTTTTATTGGAGATAGAAATGTATCTGAGTTGATTCAAAAGAGAGTAGAGGCAAGCAGTTCCCAACTCTTACCTTTGACAAACTCGGTGCCTGCATCTTATAATGACAGCGGAAAAAACGCTGGTTTGAGGAGGAACCATGCGAACTAGTATCCAACCTTATCCCACCACAAAAGGCGCTATGCCTGAGTTCCCTGAAAACGGCTATTATGGATTGGGTAAAAGAATCCAGCTGTTTGCTTACGCTTATTACCGTCTATCCCGTGAAGAAGCACAAAAGAGCGAGTCCACAAGTATCACGAATCAGAAGAAAATTGTAGAAGCCTACTGCAAGCAGCACGGAATCACAATTCTGAAATACTTCGTTGATGATGGCTGGTCTGGCGGCAACTTTGAACGCCCTGGTTTTCAAGAAATGATGCGCGCCCTGGAGTCCGGTAAAGCCAATGTGGTTATCACAAAGGACCTTTCCCGACTGGGCCGTGACATGAGAGAATCCAGCTACTATGCAGAGCAGTTCTTTCCTGAGAATCAGATCCGCTATATTGCGATAGCAGACAACTTTGACTCTGAAACCGAAAATGTCATGGCTCCTTTCCAGTTCGCAATGAACGAGGTTTACCTGCGTGACGGTTCCAGGAAGATCAAGGATGTTCTCAGAATGAAGCGTCAGCGTGGTGAGTATTGTGCCTGTGCCCCTTATGGCTATATGAAGCATCCCCAGAGCAAGGATGTGTTAGTACCCAACGAGGACACCGCTCCAATCGTTCGCCGCATTTTCGCAAGAGCTGCTGCCGGTGACTCCTGCATCAAAATCGCGATGGATTTGAGTGCCGAGGGCATTATGCCACCGCTGAAATACCGGGCAATGTGCCGTGACAATTTCACTCCCGAAGGTGCTGCAAGAGCTTCTGAAATTTGGAACCACACAACGGTTAAGCGTATCCTGAAAAACCGAGTATACCTGGGCGATACCGTTTTGGGCAAAACCAAGAAGGTTAGTGTCAAGTCCAAGAAGAAAGTCCCCATCCCTCAGGATGAATGGACAGTAACTGAAGCAACTCACGAAGCTCTGGTCGATCCAGTTACCTTTGAAAAAGCACAGATCAATATGGGAAAGGCTTCCCGCGACTACCGCCAGTATGACCATGTTCGCAAGAGCATTTTCGGTGGAATCGCTGTTTGCAGCAAATGTGGACACGCCCTATGTTCCTCTGGAACTGTGCATAATGGGGAGCGAGAGAAATACTGGTTTTTATCTTGTAATCATACACGAAAGAGCCTCCCAGAGCCTTGCACCGGTGTCAATATTCGCTACACAGATATTTGCGAGATTGTGAGACGGGACTTAAACAGCTTGATTGCCCTTTCCGATGATGACATTAACGCTCTCGTGCAATCTGTTATTGCAACACAAAGTTCCAAGCTGAATCTCTTGGATAAGAAAGCCCAGATCGAGCAGGCTAGAAATCGATTGAAGATGATAGACCGAATGATTACCAAAATGTACTTGGATAATGCAGAAGGTAAAATCTCTGATGATCGTCTTTCCCGTGTGGTTGCTGATCTGGAAAAAGAAGCCGGTGTCCTTGAAGCTAAAATTGCGGAACTCGATGTCGAAGATCCTACTGATGAAATCCAGGAAAACTACGAGCGGTTCTTCGCATTGGCAAAACAATACACCTATATTGAAACCCTTGATCGTGATACCCTTGTTACCTTCATTGACCGCATTGAAATCGGCGAAAAGATTCTGCCGGAGGGCTATATGAAGATGCCCCGAAAAAATGCCAGCTATCAACAGAGCATCAGAATCTTCTACAAGTTCATCGGCGAGCTTGTGTCCGAGCCGGTCAAAGAGTTTGCTCCCAACGGTCAAATTCCTTCCACTGTCCCGGTATTGGGCGAGTTTAATATGTAAAAAGGACACCAAGGGAGGTGGGCGTGAATCTGCAGAACGGCTACAACGGCAACCTGACCTCCCGGGAAGCCGGCTCCGTCGGCGGCCAGATGGTCAAGAAAATGATCGAGGCCTACGAGCAGGGCCTGCAGTAACGCAAAAACGGACAGCTTCACCGCTGTCCGTCCTTTTTTCGCCGGTTTTTGCTTGATTTCTTCATATATTCATGGTATATTGAAATAATATGAGCACTCGCACAGAGGGAGTACGAAGTGTTGAGTATAATTCCTCACCCCTAACGCTTCACTCCTCGCTCCCAACTCCAAACTCCTCACTGAAAAAACGCCCGGAGGCAAAATCCCATGTCTAACAAATTTCTCTGTCTGCTCTGCGCCGGCGCGGTCAGTCTGACCCTCTTCGGCTGCGGCAAAAAGCAGGCGGTCATTGATACCACTGAGGTCATCACCCTTCCAACCGCCCCGGTAGAGACCGAGGCCACCATCGCCCCTGACAAGGAGGCCGAAAGCCTGACCGTGGTGCTGGCTGCCGGTGAAATTTACACCCTGAACCAGTACCCTAACCTGAAATCCGTGGATCTTTCCGGCAGCACCTGCTACGCCACCATCCTGGAATACATACAGGAGCATCCCAAGGTGGATGTGACCTACACGGTGGACCTGGGCGGCACATCGGTGTCCAACAAAGCCACATCCGTGGTTCTGGAGCCGGGCAGCTTTTCCTATGACAGCCTGCTTGAAAACCTCCAATACCTGCCGAACCTGACCACCATCTCTCTGCCCTCGGTGAACCTGACCCCAGAGCAGATCGACGGAATTTTAGCCGCCTATCCGGAGCTGACGCTGGACTACAGCGTATCCCTGTTCGGCCAGGACGTGGCCCTGACCACCACCGAGCTGGACCTCACCGCAATGAGCGATGATCAGGTAGACGAAGCCTGTGAAAAGCTTGGAATGCTCACCGCCCTCACCAATGTGAATTTGAGCAGCGGCCTGAGCATGGACAGCGTGGCCCGGCTCCAGAATGCCGCCCCCCACGTCACCTTCCACTACAGCTTCACCCTCTTTGGCAAGACCGTGAACACCGCCGACGAGGAGATCATCTACAAGAACCAGTCCATCGGTAACGCCGGGGAAGCCGACCTGCGAAAAGCCCTCACAATTCTGGACAATTGCAGCCGCTTCGTGCTGGACAACTGCGGCTTTGACTATGAGATCCTGGCCCAGGTCCGTGAGGACTTCCGGGACGGCCCCAAGGTAGTCTGGCGGGTCTACTTCGGCGTGGACAACCGCTACAACCTGCTCACCGACGAGGACACTCTCCGGGCGGTCTACAACGTTACCGACAGCACCTGCGGCCCCATGAAATACTGCGAGGGCGTCAAGTACATGGACATCGGCCACAACGAGTATCTGACCGACCTGAGCTTCGTCAGCGGTATGCCCGAGCTGGAGGTCATGATCGCCTCCGGCTGCGCGGTGACAGAGCTGGTAGGCTTTGAAAACTGCAAAAAGCTGACCTGGCTGGAGCTGGCCTACTGCTACAAGCTGAAGGACATCGACTGCCTCAGCGAGTGCGAGAGCCTGACCTATCTGAATCTGAGCTACACCAGTGTCAGTAGCTTCATGCCTTTGGATGGTGCACCGCTGAAACGCTTCGTGTGTCTCAGCCCCAAAGCCTCCACTGCGGAGCAGAATACCTTCGTGAGCATCCACCCCAAGGACACCTGCATCTCCGTATTCTACGGCTATTCCAACCCCTACGGCTACGGTTGGCGCTACGACGACAACGGCAAGACCTTCAATGAGTACTATAAAAACGTTGTCCGCGTGGCCTTTAATTACGACGAGCTGGAAAAGTATCTGCCGAAGGATTGATTGTAGGGGCGGGTCACTGACCCGCCCTTCGGCGAAGCCGCCGGTTTGAACAGCCGCCTTGCGGACGGGAGGGTCAATGACCCTCCCCTACAGCAGATGGTCCCGCCGCCGCGTTCACAAATTTGTCGAACTTTGTTTTCAATTCCGTTATTGGCTGTTCAAAACCCCATCGTATCTTAATAACAGAAAGGTTGCGGAAGCCGTGAGCCGCCTCCTTTCCTTACGTAGATCCTCTTTTCTACCTCTCTTCTTTCCAAACCCCAAGCGGAAAATCCCCGACGGTACATTGCCGCCGGGGGTTTTTCTTGACTTTTTTTGTCGGGATAGTATAATGAAACCAGAAAAAGCCTTCCCCTTTGGGGAAGGCTAATCAAAGGAGATGTCCCAATGTACTATCATATGACTGTAGCAGGTCTGGAACGGGATCTGCCCATCTGCCCCCTGAACGAGAATCTGTCCATCGCTGGCTTTGTCATCTTCGGCGATCAGGAGCTGACCGTGGCCTGCGCCCGGGAACTGCTGAAGCGTGCCCCCGAATATGACTACATCATCACCGCGGAAGCCAAGGGTATCCCTCTGGCCCACGAAATGGCCCGTCAGGCCGGAGACAAAAAGTACATTCTGGCCCGGAAAGGCCCCAAGCTGTATATGCGGGACATTTTCAGCGTCACTGTCAACTCCATCACCACCGCCAAGGAGCAGAAGCTGTACCTGGACGGCGCCGATGCCGCTCTCATGAAGGGCAAGCGCATTCTGATCGTGGACGACGTGATCTCCACCGGCGAGAGCCTGCGGGCGCTGGAAGCATTGGTCGAAAAGGCCGGGGGCCAGATCTGCGGACGCATGGCGATCCTGGCCGAGGGCGACGCGCAGGAGCGGGAAGACCTTATCTACCTCGAAAAGCTGCCCCTGTTCAAGCCCGACGGAACGGTGCTGTAAGCAATTGACACAGAGCGCAAATCGTGCTACCATAAAAAAGAACTTGGGGGAGTGCGAGTCCCCCAAGGCAGTCTGGGCAGCAACCGCCGCAACGGTTACGGCTCAACCACAGTTGCTATGTGAAGATTGGCCGTTTCCTTTGCTAGGGGGACGGTCATTTCTTCGTTACTTCAATAACGCCGAAAATGACGACGAACAACTGCGTAGGGCGGAGTCATGACTCCGCCGACCACGTATCGAATACATAAGGCTTTCGTCGAATGGTAATCGGTCAGTTCCCATTCCTTTCAGCCCCTGCGTAATCGATACCGGGTCGGCGGGGTCATGACCACGCCCTACGAATACTGTACACGAAAACAGCCGCAGGAATTTCCTGCGGCTGTTCGTATTACACTCAATCTTCCGCCTTGGCGTCGGCGATGATCTTGGCCTGGTTGGCCTTGGGCACTTCCTCGTAGCGGACGAATTCCAGCGTGAAGCTGCCACGGGCCTGAGTCATGGCGCGCAGATCGATGGCGTAGGTGCCCATTTCTGCCATGGGGACTTCCGCCTCGATGACGGTGTTGCCGTCGTGGTCGGGGGTCATGCCCATGGGACGGCCCCGGCGCTTGCTCAGGTCGCCCATAACGTCGCCCACGTAGGCCTCGGGCACGGTGACTGCCAGAGAACCGATCGGCTCCAGAATGGTGGGGTTGGCGTTGGGCATGGCTTCCTTGTAGGACAGGATGGCCGCCATCTTGAAGGCCATTTCGTTGGAGTCCACGGGGTGATAGGAGCCATCGTACAGCACGGCCTTCAGGCCGACCAGCGGATACCCGGCCAGGGGGCCTTTCTGAACGGCTTCCTGCAGGCCCTTTTCCACGGCGGGGTAGAAGTTTCTGGGCACGGAACCGCCGAAGACTTCCTCGGCAAAGATCAGGTCATCCTGCTCGTCCTGCGGCTCAAAGCGCACCCACACATCGCCGAACTGGCCGGAGCCGCCGGTCTGCTTCTTGTGACGGCCATGAGCCTGCACGGTCTTCTTGATCTTCTCACGATAGGCAACCTTGGCGGGCATCAGCACCGCGTCCACGCCGAAGCGGCCCTTGAGCTTGGACACCAGCACATCCAGCTGCTGATCGCCCAGGCCGGACAGTACCAGCTGCTTGGTCTCAGCGTTGTTCACCAGATGGAAGGAGGGATCTTCCTCGTTGAGCCGGTTCAGGCCCGCGCCCACCTTGTCCTCCTGACCCTTGGTCTTGGGGGCGATGGCCATGGAATAGCAGGCGGGAGCGTAGGGGATCTGCTTCAGAGAGACCACCTTTCTGGGGTCGCAGAGAGTATCGCCGGTCTTGACCTTGTCCATCTTGCCGATGGCGCCGATGTCGCCGCAGCCCAGAACCTTTGCTTCGGTGGACTTCTTGCCGCACATGGTATACAGACGGCCCAGCTTCTCGGTCTCGCCGGTGCGGGCGTTGACCAAAGTGGTGTCGGAGGTGATCTCGCCGGACAGCACCTTGATGAAGGAATACTTGCCGTACTGGTCAGAGACGGTCTTCCACACGAAAGCGGAGGGCACGCCGCCGGGAGAGACCACGAACTCCTCAGTCTCGCCGTCGGCATTGGTGGCCTTATGATAGTTGCCCTCGGAGGGGTTGGGCAGCAGATCGATGATGTGATCCATCAGCATCAGGCTGCCGAGACAGGTCACGCCGGAGCCGCAGAGCACGGGGAACAGGCTCAGCTCTTCCACGCCCTTGTGCAGGCCGTCCAGCATCTCGCGGTAAGTAAATTCGTCGCCCTCGAAGAAGCGGTCCATCAGGGCCTCGTCGGTCTCGGCGACAGCTTCCTTCAAAGCGTCGTTGAACTCCTCGATGACAGGCAGCTTGTCCTCGGGCACCTCGATCTCCACCCGCTTCAGGTTCTGCATCTCGTAGGCCCGCTTGTTCAGCACGTCGATGATGCCGGTGACCTTATGGCTGGCGTCCCAGATGGGCACGACGACAGGGGCGATCTTGTTGCCATATTTTTCCCGGAGGGCTCCAAAGGTAGCGTTATAGTCAGAGTGATCCTCGTCCACCTTGGAGATGTAGACGAACCGGGGCATATTGCGCTCTTCGCAGTATTTCCATGCCTTCTCGAAGCCCACGGTGATGCCGTCCTTGGCAGAGCACACCAGAATGGCGGCGTCGGCAGCCCGGAGGGCCTCCATGACCGCGCCGGAGAAGTCAAAGGCGCCGGGGGTGTCCAGCACATTGATCTTGATGTTCTTGTAAACCAGGGGCACCACGGCAGTGGAGATGGAAATATGGCGCTTGATCTCCTCGGGATCATAGTCGCAAACGGTGTTGCCGTCGGCGTTCTTGCCGATCCGGTCAATGGCACCGGTCATGTACAGTAAGCTCTCCGCCAGAGCGGACTTGCCGGAACCGCTGTGGCCCAGCAGGCAGATGTTACGGATGGAATTAACAGTATACATAGTGGTCAAAAACTCCTTTCGGGAAGGGCGTCCCTTCCGCACGACTTAGGGCAGTGCCGGGCACCGCAATAAGGACATTATACACGAAAGGAACGGGTAATGCAACGCTTATTTTCGTCAGAATGCAAAATTGTGTAATTTCCCCCACGGACACATGATTTCCTGTGCAAAACACACAAATTTTCCTTCCGTATTTCAGCACGCTATACAAAGCCTTCCCCTTCGGGGAAGGCATAAAAATGACCGCTCCCCGTTTGGGAAGCGGCCAGCTTTGGGAGGATAATCGTCAATTGCCAATTGCCAGGAACTCCGCCGGATCAATGGGTTCATCGTTGCAGGTGACCCCGAAGTGGACGTGTGCCCCCAGGGTGCTCTCCACGATGGCGGAATCGGATGCGTAGCCGATCACCTGCCCCATGGTCACGGTGTCCCCGGGCTTCACCGTCAGATTCTCCGCCAGGGAAGCATATTTCGTGGTATACCCGTCGGCGTGACGGATGACCACGGTGGTGCCCATGGCATCGTCCTCATAGACGGTATACACCTCCCCGTCGGCAGCGGCCTTCACCTCCGCCCCGGCCTCTGCCGCCAGGTCCACGCCGTTGTGGACCCGCCAGTCACGGGTGGTCTGGTTGTAGCTCAGAGCCTCCATGGAGTAGCCGAAGATGGAGTCACCCGCCACCGGGGACATGGTCTTCATAGGCGTTTTCTCCGTAGGCGCGGTGGTCCCTTCCGTCACCGTCGGAGTCGTCGCCCTGGTGGACGGCTGGGTGGCAATGACCGGCACATCCACCTCGTCCTCAATCAGCGCGGGCACCTCCCCCACGGTCTCCTCCAACGAGACAGGCTCCACCTGATTTGCGTTTCTGTAGTACACATAGCCAGTGATCCCGATTGCCGCGGCGCACAGGATCAGGGCTATGTAGTAGCCCTGACCGCCGCGGCGGGAACGTTTGTTGTCGCTCATAAATAAGCACCTCCGAGGCTGATTATGGGCAGGTTTTCTGATAGTTAAACACCTTTTCACAAAAAACTTCGTAGGGGGCGGCGTCCCTGACGCCCCGGCAGTTACGCATCCCGTTCCGCATCTCGTTTCAGCGAATACGATACCGTATACTGCCGGGGCTTCCAGAGACCGTCCCCTACGGGATATCACTTCGGCACCGTGCCGTTGGTCAGTGCCTGGGTAAAGGTAAATTTGTAGCTGACCACATTCTCCTTCGGCTCCTGGGTCAGTTCCAGCCCCGTGAAGTAACAGTAGCGGATGCCCCAGATGGGATGCTCCAGATTTCCCGCGGTCTTATCCTCGAAGAGCTTTTGCAGCTTTTTGAACTCCGTGTAGGCGTCGGAGCCGTAGAAGGTGCCGCTGCCCGTGATGGTGCGCTTCAGCTCCCCCATGCCGTCATAATACGTCACGCCGTCCACCGTCACGTACTGGGGTTCCCGGCTGGTTTTCTCCACATAGGTGTGGGGATTCTGGGGCCAGACGAAGGTCTTGTAGCTAAGCTTATCCATTGGTTACCTCCTTTCTCCCGAGAGCCACGCCCTTGTGGATCCGCCGCAGGCCCTCCTTGCTGTAGACCCGGCTGGCAGAGAGCCACGTACAGCCTGAGAATTCCTCGGTTTTTTCGTCGGTGATCAACTGAATGGTAAAGTCCGTCCCCGGCTCCGCGCTGACAGCAGACCCAGCAGGGATCACCTCTTCCAGCTCGATGTTCCAGTAATGGCAGCCGTCGCTGACCCCCATGGGGACCACCTCCCCCATCTGGAACTCCACCTGCCGCCCGGTGACCTCTTCGATTCGGATGTTCGTGGCGAACCGCTGCAAAGCTCCGTCCACGTAACAGTAAAAGCCCGGCCAGATAACGCAGGCCTCTTCATCGGTGGTGCCTGTGAAGGTGGCCAGAATACTGACCACATACACCTGAGATACGCCGTCGTAGGTGCACCCATTCTGGACGCACACCGCCCCGGCCCAGCGGAGAATTTCCGTGGCCCGCAAGGCCTCCACCTCGCAGGCGGTGCCCCCGGTGGCAGCGGGGCTGATGATGCTGACCTCCATGGTCACGGTGAGGTTGGCCCGGTCCACCTTCTCAATGTGGGCCGTAGCCACGGTTTCCCCGATCTGGGGGTATTTCTGGCCCGGGTAGGCCGCGTCCGCCCGGAAGCCAGCCTGCCGCAGCCGCCGCAGCACCAGCTCTAGGATACTGTACCCCATGTGTCGTTGACCCCCTTTTCCACGCACAGCCCCCACAGATAGACGGGCTGATTTTCAAAATAATAGGCTTCCACCCGGCGGAACAGATAGGATCGTGTACCCAGATTCAGGGTGTCCCCCTCCTTGACCGCCACGTTTGCGGGGCCTAAGTACACGTACTGTCCCCGGGAAATTTCGCCGAGTAAGGACACCACGCTCTCCATATTCTGCCAGCTTTTGGAATTGACCGCCCGGAAAAAGCCCCGGACGGTCTTCTCAATTCCTTCACTGACGATGGTCATATCCGTGCCACACCGGGCCATCAGGGTTTCCATCGCCGCTTTCATGCTACACCCCCGTGAACAGGAAGCCACTTTTCAGGTAAGGCCCCAGCAGAGCCAGAGCATCCCTTTCCAAATCAGCAGCCTGTCCTTTTTTCACCGTCAGGTCGCCGGCCTTGAATTCCTGAATGTCCTCCCCCCGGCTCCACCGGGAAAAGCCCAGCAGGCTGGCCGCCGTCACAAACGCCTCCCGAATGTCCTCCGGGGAGACCCCATCCCGGAGCTGAGCGGTCAGACTGCCCGCCGCCACGGTGCACATTAAACGCAGCCGCTCCCTCCCGGCGTCATCCAGCTGCCCGGTCAGCAGCTCCGCCTGATTCAGAACCTGATCGCTCAGCGTCATACGTTCAGCACCTTGGCCGCGCCGTCACAGATCTTGCCGAAGCCGGAGATAGAAGTGATGGCAGCCCGCTCCAGCTGGCGGTCAATGAGCTTGTCGTACTCCACCAGCACATCGCCCGCGCGAACCAGTTCCAGAGCGTAGCGGTTGTCCAGGCCGATGATGACACCGTCGGCCACGGCGGAGGTGCGGTGCAGCTGGGCGCCCAGAGGGGAGGTCAGCTTGCCGGTGCCCTGGAAGTTCAGGCCCGTGAGAGGGTTCTGAAGCTCGGGCACCTTGAGAAGCTTGGTCATAGTGGCGGTGGAGCAGAGGATGGTGTTCATGGTGTAGGGGTCAAACTGGCCCCAGAATTCCACCAACTGGTCATAGCCCAGGGTGCCCTTGGTGCCGGAGATGGGGCTGGTGCCGATGGTGAACTGGGCGGCGGCGTTGTCGTTGCCGTCACCTTCGATCAGCACCTTCACGGCATCGGAGAGCTGCTGCTTCTGGATGTGAGCGCCGATCTGGCGCAGCATAACGCTGAACAGATCCAGCTTCTGGAACCGCAGAGCCTCATAGGAGGCCACCAGCATACGGCCCCGCTTGGTCAGGCTCACCAGATGTTCCTTGGTCTTGACCTCGGTTTCGGGAATTGCTTCGCCCTCGGCCACATCTTTCAGCGCCTTGTCCTCGTCGGTAGGATTACTGTAGATGGATCGGTAATCCATAGCGTCGATGACGGTGGTGGTGGCGGTGATGGCGGGGAGGATGTCGTTTTCCTCCATGCCCTGCCGGACAGTTCTCGCGATGTACTCGGGGAACAGCACTGCGGAATCCATGGTGCGGAAGAACTTCTCCACAGGAGAGGAACCGGTCCCCTTGGCCCGGATGCCGAAGCGCTTCAGCTGCCGCTGGAAGGCATCGGTGCCCTCCAGAGCCGTGCCCCGGTAGTTTTCGCTGGGGTCCAGAGATTCCAGCACCTGAGTAAAGCTCATGCCGGACTGACGATACATACCCTTTTCCAGTTTCAGATTGTCATAACCCATTTTTCGTTTCCTCCTAATATAATAATGTATATGGTCACCGGGAGATCCCGGTAACGCTCATCGTAGGGGCGGGTCATTGACCCGCCCGTCCGCGAAGCGGCTTTGCCGACGGGAGGGTCAATGACCCTCCCCTACAGTGGCTTCCTTAAATGAGGAACCCGCTTTCCACTTCCTCACCTTTGCCCGAAAAACCTCCCATCTGGGTGGTGATAGGCAGGCTCTCGTCCAGCCGCCCCTGCAAGGCCTCTTTCAGCGCCAGCAGATCATCAGCAGCGGCGGTTTTCGCCAAACTCCGCAGCACCGGCTCCGAAATACCCAGTTCCAGCGCCAGACCCAGCCGCACCACGCCGTCTTCCAAGTCCTTGCGGTAACGCCTGCCCAGCTCGGCTTCCTTGCACAAAGCCCGGTACTCCGCCTGAACACCGCCCGTTTCCGCCAGCTCCTTCAGTTTTGTAGTGCCGCCCAGAGCCTTCATGACCCCGGCCTCCCGCTGGGCAGGCACCGCCACGAAGGAGAATTCGTAGGCATCCACCGGCTCCTTGAGGATCACCGCGCAGGTCTGACCCTCATAGACTTCCCCCTTGACGTGTCCGCAGGTACCGTACTCGCTGCCGCAGATAGAACAGACGGCTCTTGCCATGGCGCAGCCCACGGACACCTCCTTCTTGATGCCCGCCTCGATATCGGCGATGATCTCATCGTTGGCCCCGCCCCGGCGGATATAGGCCCAGGCCTTGATGTAGCTGACATTCTTTTCCTTTACCACCTGCGTCTCGAAAATCCGGGCGATCTGGTTACCCGCACTCCACTTGTGGTCCACGATACCCGTCTTGCCGATAAACAGCTTCGCCAACGCGGGCAGAGCCGCCGTGTCAAACCGCTCCCCGTCCCGGTCAACGGCATCATCGCACAGCCGCAGGGAAAACACATACACCTGCTCCCCATTCAGCCGTGCCTTGGCCAGTGCGTTGATTCTCTCCAACTGCATAGCGGTAGGCGCGCCGCTGGTCACCGCTTCCGATGCTTTCCTGATTTCCATTTCATTCCTCCTTTTTTGCTTCCGCGCGGTATTTTTCCGCCTGTGCCCGGTACAGATCCGCCTGAGCCTCCTGGGTAATATCCTGCAAGCTGATATCGTCCCATTCGATCTTCACCCGGTTGTCCAGCCCCTCAAGAGCAAGATAGGTCTGGCAGATCTTCCGCATGGCAGGCTCCACCGCCCGGCGCAGTGCCCACAGTTCCGAGGTGAGCAGGTCCGCCTGCTGGGTGCTCATGCGTTCCGTGGTGCTCCAGCTCAGGCCCAGCAGGAAGGGTGGCAGGCCGGTTTTCGCCACCAACTGCTCCAAAATCTGCCGGACAGGCACCTGAGAGTCCAGAATGGGCGCTTCCCCGCCGATGACCTTGATGTCCACATCCCCCACCGCCACGAAGTCCCGGACGGTGCCGTTTTTATTGTCCTCCATGGCCTTGGCCCATTCCTCGGCGATGAGCCGTCCCCGCTCCTGTGCGGCGGCCCCGTCCAGCTCCTCGCCGCCCTTGCAGGTCACGCTGTAACGGATATTCCCCGCCCGCTCCCAGTTGGTGCCGATGGTGTTGTAGATCTTCATCAGAATGTCTGCCAGGAACGGCATTCCCCGGAACAGACTTACGCCGTAAGGGTGGGCAGGCTCCGGGTGCCATGTGGTGAACAGCAGCAGGTTCTGATAAGGCAGGGGCCGCATCAAACCATGTTCATCCATACCCCACAGCACAGTTTCCAGAGCGTTCTCCCCCTCCTGCACTTCCAGCTTCGTCACATCGCCCCAGCAAACCGCCCGGAGCTTCCCCCCGGCAACCACCAGCTCGCCCACGGCCCGTCCATAGGTCAGCAAGCTGTCGAGGTAGCCGCTTAAGAAGCTCTCAATGCCCATCTGCCCCCGGCCGCAGGGCATCATTTCGAGAAAATTGTTGAGCTTCCTCTGGGCCTCCGGGCTGGTACACTTCACTTGAAAACCGCCGCAGAGCCGGACCATCTTCCCCACGGCGGCATCCAGCACGGGGATCGCTTCCCGCATTTCCCGGTACACCCGTTCCTCCCCGCCGCCCAGAGGCACAAAGCCCCGCAGACTGCCGAAGGGGTGGGTGTCCCCGCAGCGCAGCTGGCACACCGCCGCCACGCCACCGGACTTCTTCTTTCGTTTCAAATTTTTTCCTCCTTTCGGATGTCTCCGTAGCGGACGGCCTCTGGACGTCCCGGCAGTGCGCAGTTCCTTTTCGCCTCGCTCCGATGCGGGACGGTACGCCCTGCCGCCGGGGCGTCGAGGACGCCGCCCCCTACGGTTTCCTTGTTCGCGCAACGCTGCACGCCGCGAAGCCGCCGCTCTGTTCCCCCAGCACCGTGGACACGAAATAGCGCATATCATCCATGGCGTGGTCGTGCTCCTTGCGCACCCGATCCTTACCGCCCCCCGGCTCCCAGAGGTACTCCCCCAGCTCCCGGATGCAGTCGGTGCAGTTTTCACAAATCACGATCTTTCCCGTTTTCAGGCAGTCGGAGGTAAGCCGGATGCCGCCGAGCACATCATTTTTGGCCTTTTTTACCCGCCAGCCCTTCCGCCGCAGAACTTCCATGAAGCTAGCCGCCGACGGATCAACGATCACCGCCTGAATGGGCTTTCCTCCTGCCAGCTCCGCAAGAGCGGCGGCGTATTCCTCGTCGGTCATTTGGTGTTTTTCCCGCCGGGAATCGAAGTAAAATTCCTTCACCCGATACCAAATTCCGCCCGATTTTCCCCACAGTCCCATGGAGGTGGGGTTCACCGTTCCATAGTCGCAGGAAATGTACCACTTCTCGCAGTGTTCCGGGGCTTTCCCCAGCATATCTTTGGTAAAAAAGTCGTAGACCCGCCCCTCTGCCTGCACCCACTGGCCCAGCACATACCGCTGGTAGAACACCCCCGTGTACAGCCGCCTGTAGCGCTCCCGGATGCCTTCCGTCAGGGAAGGGTTGTCATCCATGGTAAACTTCAGTCTGAGACAGTTTCGCTTGTCCGCTTCCAGGATCCAGGTCTTGTAGAACCAGTGCTCCGGCCCCTCGGGGTTGCAGTTGAACCACAGCCGGCTCCCGGCCACGCTGCACCGGGCGCAGGCCTGCTCCACAAAAGAGCGGGGCATCAAAGCAACTTCGTCCAGCAGCACCCCGGCGAAGGTGATACCCTGAATCAGGGATGCCGAACTTTCGTCCCGTCCCCCGAAAGTGTAGAAGCTGTTCTCATGGCCCCACAGGCTCACGATCACCAGATTTTCCGTCCGCTTTTCCCGGCATCCCGCCCCCAAAGCGGTGAGTCTCGGCAGGATTTCCGACAAAACATTTCGCCGTAAGGACGCGATGGTCTTTCCGCAGACGCCGAATTTCTGCCCATCAAAGCAGCACATAGCCCACAGAAAGAAGCTCAGCCCCATGGCCAGTGTTTTCCCGGAACGCACCGCCCCGTCGCAGACAATGGCCTCCTTTTCATGGTAAGGCGAATCCGGCATCCACCAATTCAGCACTTGTTTTTGCTTGGGGGAAAAGGCCCTCATCCGTCCTCACCACCTCGCAGCGCCTGCAAAAAGGCTTTCATCTCCCCTTCCTCATTGCCCACCGCCGCGCTCAGGGCTTCCAGCGCCCGGAGCCGGTCAATGAGTTTTACTTCCACGGCCCCCCTGTCGCTCCGCTTGACCTCGCTGAGCAGGCTCAGATCCAGGGCGTCCACCTCCGGGCTTTCCTCCAATACCAGCTTCACGCAGTCGTTGGCCCGTCCAAAGGCCAGCTCTGCAAGCCTTCTCTGGATATCCCGCTTCTGGACGTGGCCCATCCGCACCCGCCGCTCCAGCGGGGTTTCCTTGTTTTCCTGTTTCATTGCGACCTCCTTTCATAAGTAGTCTCAAATGGCCGTTTTTTTGCAAAAATATATGCAAAATTATCAAAAATTTTTAAAAAATATCTAAAAAACACAAAAGCCCTTCCCTTTGGTGTTCAAATTCCAATGATCCCCGCTGGCAATCGCAGCTCCATTTTCAGTGGTGATACGCCCATGTATTCCTCGCCGTAGGGAGACGATACAGGCCCCCTCACAGGATTCCTTTTTTACCAGTCTCGTTATTTAGGTTTTACATTGTTCAATAACTTCATTGCATTTTAGAATTTTTTGTTATAATATGATTCTATAATGAAATAAAATTGGGTATTTACAGGCAGGTGAGAACATATGACCATTGAACAGTGCTATCAGGAGTTAGGCGGCAGCTACGCGGAGGTCTGCGGCCGTCTGCCCAGTCCCCGGCTGGTGGAGAAATTCGCCCGGAAATTCCTGGACGATCCGAGCTGCGCAGAGCTGACCGCCGCCATGGCTGCGGGCGATCATGACGCGGCCTTTCGGGCTGCCCACACCCTGAAGGGCGTGGCCGCCAACCTGAGCTTCACCCGGCTTTGCGCTTCCGCCGGCGCACTGACGGAGCTTCTCCGCACTCCGGCGGACACCATCCCCCCGGAAGCCGCCCTGCTGATGGAAGCCGTTACCCGGGATTACAATGCCACCACCGCCGCCATCCGCGCTCTGGATTAAAAAAAAGAAGCCCTTCGGAAAAAATTCCCGAAGGGCTTTCGCTTTTCAATTGTAGGGGCGGGTCACCGACCCGCCCGTCCGCGAAGCGGCTGTGCCGCAGTTCGTCAAACGCAGAAGGGAGGGTCAATGACCCTCCCCTACAGGTTCTATGAAATTATTCCCCATACCCCATAGGGTTCTGGGACTGCCAGCGCCAGGAATCCCGGCACATATCCACCAGCGTCTTCTCGGCCTTCCAGCCCAGCACCTCCGCGCTCTTGGCGGGGTCTGCGTAGCAGGTGGCCAGATCGCCGGGGCGGCGGTCCACGATCTTGTAGGGCAGGGTCAGGCCGTTGGCCTCCTCAAAGGCCTTCACCATATCCAGCACGCTGTAGCCGGTGCCGGTGCCAAGATTGAACACCTCGCAGCCGGCATTCTCGGTGACATACTTCACCGCCGCCACATGGCCCTTGGCCAGATCCACCACGTGGATGTAATCACGGACACCGGTGCCATCGTGGGTGTCATAGTCGTTGCCATAGACGCTGAGGAATTCCCGCCGGCCGATGGCCACCTGGGTGATGTACGGCATCAGGTTGTTGGGAATACCCCGGGGGTCCTCGCCGATCATGCCGGACTCGTGGGCACCGATGGGGTTGAAGTAGCGCAGCAGCACGATGCTCCACTCGGGATCGGCCACGCTCATGCCGGACAGGATCTGCTCGGTCATGTACTTGGTCCAGCCGTAGGGATTGGTGCAGTTGCCGGTGCGGCTGGTCTCCCGCAGGGGCATCTCGTTGTCCCCGGAGTAGACGGTGGCGGAGGAGGAGAAAATGATGCGCTTGCAGCCCACCTCGCCCATGACCTTGGTCAGGACCAGGGTGGAATTGAGGTTGTTGTCATAGTACCGCCAGGGCTGGGCAACGGACTCACCCACGGCCTTCAGGCCGGCAAAGTGGATAACGGCAGCGATCTCGTTTTCCGCGAAGATCTTGCGCAGTAATGCCTCGTCCCGGACATCACCCTCGTAGAACTTGGGCTTCTTGCCAGTGAGGATCTCCACCCGCTCCAGGCTCTTGGGGTTAGAGTTGCACAGATTGTCGATGACCACAACGCCGTAGCCCCGGTTCAGCAGCTCCACGCAGGTGTGGGAGCCGATATATCCGGCGCCGCCGGTAACCAGAATGTTCATGGGATTCAACCTCCTACATTATTATACAGTAAATTATACTTCCGCAAAGGAACGATGTCAATACCGTAGGGGCGGGTCATTGAACCGCCCGTCGGCGTTATCCGCTCACTCAAACAGCCACCTCGCGGACGGGCGGGTCGGCGACCCGCCCCTACAGAAGTGTTTACGCGTATTTGCGCACCACCGCGGCCATGGCTTCAAACTGTGCCTCCATGTCGGCCACCAGTTTGAACTGGGTGCGGCAGCGGTCCAGGTTCTGCTCGGGATAGTGGATGCGGAAATAGTGGTCGCCGTCTAAGTAATCCGTCAGGAACCGGATGCCGCATTCCAGGGTCATGAGCCGCGCACCCCAGGGGAGGTATTCCAGCTCCGCCGGGGTCAAGCTGCCCTTGGCCCCCTCCAGGAAGCCCCGGGTGTAGGCCTCGTACAATTCGATGTCGAAATTGACCTTGCTCAGATCCTTCTCGTCTTCCTTGCTGTGGTTGGCGCCGAAGCGGATAGAGTCGCCGAAGTCGTTGATGGAAAGACCGGGCATGGTGGTGTCCAGGTCGATGACGCAGATGCCCTCGCGGGTGTCCCGGTCAATGAGGATGTTGTTGAGCTTGGTGTCGTTGTGGGTGACCCGCAGGGGGAGCTTCCCCTCCCGCAGGGCCTGCAAAGCCACGGAACAGTCGTCCTTCCGGTCCAGAACGAACTGAATATCGGCGGAAATGTCCTTGGCGCGGCCCAGCTTGTCCGCTTTCAGCGCCGCCTCGAACTTGGCGAAGCGGTCCTCGGTGTCGTGGAACTTCACGATCGTCTCATGGAGGGTAGCGGCAGGATAGCCCTGCAGCATGTACTGGAACCGTCCGAAGGCCCGGGCGGAAGCCTCGAACAGCTCCGGAGTAGCGGACTGGAAGCAGTCCGTATTTTCAATGAAGGGGGTCAGCCGCCAGACCTTCCCGCTGCCGTCGGTGTAGAAATCCTTCCCATCCCGGGTTTTCACCAGAGACAGGGTCTCCCGCATGGGATCGCCGCCGGCAGCGATAACCTTTTCTCTTAAATAGGAGGTGATGCCGATGAAGTTCTCCATCAACTCCTCCGGGTGAGGGAAGGCCGCGCTGCTCAGACCCTGCAGGATAAAGCGGACGGCGTCGCCCTCCTGGGGCTGGCAGATGACGCAAAAGGTATCGTTGATATGGCCCTGGCCGTAGCGCACAGCGCCCAGCAGGGTCGCGGGGAATTCATAAGCCGCGAGCACCTCGGCAAGGATCGGATCGTTCTGGGGAATGAAAATCTGTGACATGGCTGGCTCCCTCCTGTAATTTGGGCGGTTTTATGAGTTTACGCACAAAAATAGTTGAAATATATAAACAGCCGTTGTTTCCCGCCTCTATTTTCTCCAGTATAGCACAGGAAACCCTGTGTTGCAACAACTTTTCTTGGAAAAAACCGTGTTTTTATGTTTGGAAAATTGTACAATTTGAAGACCTGGCAATTGTTGAAACATCCAATTTTGTGTAATTCGTCGAAAAGCGGCGTAATTTTCAGCGAATTCTCATTGACTTATCCATTTTTTGCTGTATACTAAAAGCAGATGTAACTTGTTGTTCAAAAAGACAAACGAAGCCGTCCCCCTTATCCGTCTATGGAGGTTTTGGCTTCGTCTTGTGATTGAAAACGGCAAGCCCATCTTCCCTTAGGCTTTTTCAGCGCCCAAAAGCGCTGTGAAATGCATATACCAATACAAATGGAGGACATAAGATGAAGAAGATTATCGCTATGCTGCTGGCCCTGGTTATGGTTCTGGGTCTGGCAGCCTGCGGCGGCTCCTCTGCCCCCGCTGCCACTGAGGCCGCTGCCGCTCCCGCAGCCACTGAGGCTCCCGCCGCTTCCGGCGAGAAGGTCACCGTGACCATGATCGCTGCCCAGTACGGCCCCAAGACCGGCGACTGGTGGGCTGACTTCGAGAAGAAGTTCGAGGCCGCCAACGACAGCATCGACCTGGTTGTCGACTGCGTCTCCTGGAACGACATCTACACCGTCGTTAACACCCGTATCGCCAACGGTCAGGCTCCCGACCTGCTGAACATCGACGTTTTCGCCGATTACCAGGCTGACGGCCTGCTGCTGCCCGCCGAGGAGTGGTGCTCTGCCGAGACCTACGCCAAGTTCTATGAGGCTTTCCTGGATCAGTCCGTGGTTGACGGCGTTGTCTGGGCTGTTCCCGACCTGGCTTCCGCCCGTGCCATGTACTACAACAAGGACATCCTGGATGCCGCCGGTGTCGCTGTTCCCACCACCTGGGAGGAGCTGACCGCCGCCTGCGAAGCCCTGAAGGCTTACGACCCTGACATCTACCCCTGGGGCATTGATATGACCACCGACGAAGGCCAGGCTGCGTTCGCCTACTACACCTGGGGCAACGGCGGCGGCTTCGTGGATGACAACGACGAGTGGGCTCTGAACTCCGCCGAGAACGTGGCCGCTGTTGAGTACGCCGTGGGCCTCGTGAACGCTGGCCTGACCAACTCCGACCCCGCTACCAACACCCGTTACGACCTGCAGGATCTGTTCTGCGCCGGCAAGCTGGCCATGATGATCGCCCCCAACGCCCTGTCCTCTCAGGCTGGTGAGGCTGGCATCAACTATGGTTTCGCCGCCATCCCCAACAACTCCGGCACCTCCGTCTCCGCTGGTGTTATGGACCGTATCATGTGCTTCGACAACGGCCAGTCTGACGAGCAGATGGCTGCCATCACCGCTGTTGTTGACGCTTTCTATGACGATGAGCCCTACTCCGAGTGGGTTCTGATGGAAGGCTTCCTGCCCGCTACCTCCGCCGGTGGCGAGGCCTGCGCCGCTGCTGATCCCGCCATGGGCGCCTGGATCGACATCGTCGGCTCCGCTAAGTTCTACCCCACCGCCAAGGCCGAGTGGGCTGACGTGAAGCAGGGCGTTATCGATGTGGAGCAGCAGGCTCTGCTGGGCGGCAACGTCCAGGAGCTGCTGGACAACCTGCAGGCTGAGATCGCCGGTTAATTCCGGGCAGGTCCAGATCACCGCATGATCTAGCATAAGAGGTGGGCCGGGCGTTTGGCCCGGCCCACTTTGATTGCAGCCTCTTTCAAAGTGCTGCACATTCCTTGCGCCGCATTTTGAAAGTGGCTGCATTTTTCCAGCCGCTTATCCCGCGCACATTCAACAAGAAATGGGAGGGACACAACGTGAAACAAAAAAAGCCTTATACACTCCTGAATAAGGCGGAACCCTACCTCTGGATTCTGCCCAGCGTCATCCTGATGGCAATTTTCATTATCGTGCCCATCGGATTTGTTTTCCGCATGGCCTTCAGCCAGGTCACCAAGGCCGGCCTTGTGAAGGGCTTCTGCGGATTTGATAACTTCTCGAAAGTTCTGACCAGTGCCAAATTCGGCATGGTGCTGAAAAATACCATCGTCTGGACGATTTTAGTCGTTGTGCTGTCCACGGTTCTGGGCTTCATTCTGGCCCTGATCCTGAACAACGAGTTCAAGGGCCGCAAGATCGCCCGGGCCATTGTGGTCTTCCCCTGGGCCACCACCCTGGTCATTCAGGCTTCTGTTTGGAAGTTCATCATCGACACCGACTACGGCGCACTGAACACCCTGCTCAAGTCTCTGGGCATCATCCAGCAGAATGTCAACTGGACCCCCACCCCCGAAGCCTTTTTCGCCTGGGAGATCGCCTGTGGTATCTTTGTTACCATTCCCTTCGTCTGCTTTACCGCCCTTTCTGGCCTGCAGAGCATTGACGCAAGCTACTACGAGGCCGCCATTGTGGACGGCGCCAGCTACTGGGACAAGCTCTTCCACATCACCCTGCCTCTGGTCAAGCCCAGCCTGACCGTGGCCACCGTGCTGAACATCATCTACGTGTTCAATTCCTTCCCCATCGTCTGGACGATCACCAAGGGTGACCCCGCCAGCCGCACCGACACCCTGGTTACTTACCTCTATAAGCTGGCCTTCTACAACGGCAAGCAGGGCGAAGCCGCCGCTGTTTCCGTCATTGGCTTCCTGATCCTGCTGGTCTGCGCCAGCATCTACATGGTCTCCACCCTGAAGAAAGGAGATGAATGATCATGGCTGACAACATCCGTATCAACTGGGGTAAGCTCTTGCGCCGCATTCTGCTGTATTTCGTGGTAGTTCTCATCTGCCTGTTTATTCTCTACCCCTACTTCGTCATGGTCTGCACCGCCCTTAAGAGCCGGTCTGAGATCTTCTCCATGAACGGTACCATTTTCCCCATCGATGTCATGTGGTCCAACTTCATTGACATCTGGCAGAAGGCCCCCATGGCCCGGTACATGCTCAACTCCATCATCATCGCCGCCGGCTCCACCGCCATCGCCATGGTCTGCGGCATCCCCGCGGCCTACGCTCTGGCCCGTATGAAGTTCAAGGGCCAGACCGCTTTCCTGGGCTTCATCATCGTATCCCAGATGTTCGCCCCCGTGGTTCTGCTGATCGGTATTTACAAGGTCATGCAGATCCTGGGCCTGACCAACTCTCTGCTGGGCCTGATCTTCATCAACGCCGCTTTCAACCAGGCCTTCACCATCTGGCTGCTGCGGGGTACCTTCATGTCCATCTCCGCCGAGATGGAGCAGGCTGCCACTATCGACGGCTGCAACCGTATCCAGGCCATGTTCAAGGTGCTGCTGCCCGTTGCCGCCCCCGGCATCGTCACCACCCTGATCTTCATTTTCATCAACGCCTGGAACGAGTACACCGTGGCCCTGTGCCTGATCTCCACCGACACCCTCAAGCCGCTGACCGTCGGTATCAACATCTTCAACGGCTACAACATGATCGAGTGGCAGTATCTGTTTGCCGCTTCCATCTTTGCCATTGTCCCCGTGGTCATCCTCTTCATGTCCATCGAGAAGAACCTGACCAGCGGCCTCACCGCCGGCGGTGTCAAGGGCTAAATTCCAACGCAGCCCGGCGGATCCCCATTTTTTCGGGGGATCCGCCGGATTTTTCCATTTGGACGTGACAATTGGAAAAAAGCGTGGTATGATGGACTCGTAAAACGCAATCGTAGGGCGGTTTTCTGACCCCGCCGACCACGTAGCGTATTCGCAGAGCGTTTAATCAAACGGATTGTCTGCCATCACCCACCGCATCCCATTCATTATGGGCATTGTGTGATCGAAACCGGGTCGGCGGGGTCATAACCCCGCCCTACGAATTATTTGTACATAAACAGGAGGAAAAATCAATGACCTATCAGGAAGTTCTCAGCAGCGCCCGGGAGACCCTGAGCAAAAACTGCAAGGCCTGCCCCGTGTGCAACGGCCGTGCCTGCGGCAACCACATCCCCGGCCCTGGCTCCAAGGGCGTGGGCGACACCGCTATCCGCAACTTCGACAAATGGCAGGAGATCCGCGTCAACATGGACACCATCGGCGAGGGCGGCGACCCCGACACCTCTCTGGACATTTTCGGCAAGCACTTCCGCTTCCCCTTCTTCGCCGGCCCCGTGGGCGCGGTGACCCAGCACTACTCCGATAAGTACGACGATCTGGCCTACAACAAGATCCTGGTCAAGGCCTGCGCCGAAAACGGCATCGCCGCCTTCACCGGTGACGGCCTGAATCCCGCCGTCATGAAAGCCGCCTGCGAGGCTGTCGCCGCCGCAGACGGACTGGCCGTTCCCACCGTGAAGCCCTGGAATCAGGAGACCATCGCTGAGAAGATGGCCCTTGTCAAGGCCTCCGACTCCTTCGCCGTGGCCATGGACATCGACGCCGCCGGCCTGCCCTTCCTGAAGGGCATGAACCCCCCCGCCGGCAGCAAGACCGTGGAGCAGCTTTCCGAGATCGCGAAAATGGCGGGCAAGCCCTTCATCATCAAGGGTGTCATGACCGTGAAGGGCGCGCTGAAGGCCAAGGAGGCCGGCGCTGCCGCCATCGTGGTCAGCAACCACGGCGGCCGTGTTCTCGACCAGTGCCCCGCCACCGCCGAGGTCCTGCCCGCCATCGTGGACGCCCTGAAGGGCAGCGGCGTGAAGGTGCTGGTGGACGGCGGCATCCGCAGCGGTGTGGACGTGTTCAAGGCCCTGGCCCTGGGTGCCGACGCGGTGATCATCGCCCGGCCCTTCGTATCCGCCGTCTACGGCGGTGCCGAGGAAGGCGTGAAGCTGTACATCGACAAGATCGGCGGCGAGCTGGCGGACACCATGTCCATGTGCGGCGCCAAGACCCTGGCCGACATCACCCGGGATATGGTTTTTGTGAAGTAATCACCCACCGCAGGGAGCTGCGTCCCCGACGCCCCTTCCCGCAGAAACCCGCATTTGGACAGGGGGCGTCGGGAACGACTCCCCCTACGGGAAGCATGGTTCGCCCTGTTTCCCGTTTTTCATGCGTTTTGCGCATATTGCATAATATGAACATTTTATGAACGTTAAATTTGTCAGATGCTACAAATCTTTCCATTCGGAGACATTTGTGCTTCACAAACGGACAACCCGGATGTATAATGACGACGTTATCTCGCCTGTGCCAAAATTCGACGAAAAAACAGAAAGGACCGCCTATGGAAGTCACCCTGGAACAGCGGCTGAACAAGCTGCTGGATGCCTATTCTCATATCTGCGATATCGACCGTGACGTGCGCGTGGAGGACACGGTATACCCCGCCATGGCCACCTATTATCTTCGGGATGAGAATTATCTGATTTCCAAACAGCACGTCCTGTCGGCGGTAGAGCAGCACGAATACCTGTACTTTCTGCTGACTGACCATCTTTGTGCCGATGACCTGCAAGCCCACATTGACCGCACCAAAGCGGCGGGCCTTGCGCTGGTCCATCCCCACAAGGAGCATATGTTTTCCAACGTCGGACTGGTGGTACTGGCAAATACAATTGCCCCGGAGGCGAAGAAGCTCATTAAGCGCACCCACTTCCGGAAGAATTATCTGCTGACCCTCCACGGCTGGACGGAGTATCAGCTGGCAGCTATGGAAACATCCACCAATTGCTTCTTTTCCAATCCAGCCGGAAAGGAAGCCCGGAAGAATCTGGAGAGCAATTTCGCTCCCAGAGAAACTAAGAAGGGAGTAAACAAAAAAGTATGAATGGTCTGCTTCTTCTGATCATCTGCTGCATCGCCCTGGTCGTTGGCTATATCTTCTATGGCCGCTACCTGTGCAGGAAGTGGGGCGTCGGCGAAAACGATCAGCCCACCCCTGCCCACACCATGGAGGACGGCATCGACTACGTGCCCGCCAAGGCTCCTGTGCTGATGGGCCATCACTTCTCCTCCATCGCCGGTGCCGGCCCCATTACCGGCCCCATCAGCGCCGCTGCTGCCGGCTTCGGCTGGGGCGCCTGCGCGCTGTGGATCGTCATCGGCGGCATCTTCTTCGGCGGCGTCCATGACTTCGGCGCCCTGTTCGCCTCCATCCGTCATGGCGGCAAGTCCATCGGTGAGATCATCTCCGCCAACATGAGCACCCGCGCCAAGCGGCTGTTCCTGATCTTCTCCTACCTGACCCTGATCCTGGTCGTGGCTGCTTTTGCCTCCATCGTGGCCGGCACCTTCGGCGCCACCATCGTTGACGGTGTGGTCGACAAGGCCGCTTCCCTGTCCAACGCCCGGGTCGCCATGGTCTCCCTGCTGTTCATCGTCATCGCCATCATCTTTGGCTTTGCCGTGTACCGCCGGAACGTTCCCATGGGCGTGGCCTCCGTCATCGGCGTCGTCGCCATCGTGGCCATCATCGCCATCGGCATGAACTTCCATCCCATCTACCTGTCCAGCAAGACCTGGATGTGGATCGTTGGCGTTTACATCGCTGTGGCTTCCGTGGCTCCCGTGTGGATCCTGCTGCAGCCCCGTGACTACCTGTCCTCCTTCCTGCTGTACGCCATGCTGGCTCTGGCCGTGCTGGCTGTCATCATGGGCCATCCTTCCATGAGCAGTATGCCCGTGTTCCAGAGCGCCGAGTCCACCACCCCCGTGTTCCCCGTTCTGTTCACCACCATCGCCTGCGGCGCTATCTCCGGCTTCCACTCCCTGGTGTCCTCCGGCACCACCTCCAAGCAGCTGGATAAGGAGACCGACGCCAAGCCCATCGCTTACGGCGGTATGCTGCTGGAGTGCGTGCTGGCTGTCCTGACCCTGTGCGCCGTTGCTTACGCCTACAGCTGGAACGCCGCCAACCCCGACAACGCTCTGAAGGGCGCTACCGCTATCTTTGGCGGCGGTATCGCCGGCATGATCGATCCTTCCCGCGGCACCGTGTACGAGGTTCTGTACACCCTGCTGGTCCTGACCTACTCCGCTTTCTGCCTGACCTCTCTGGACACCGCCACCCGTCTGGCCCGGTTCATGTTCCAGGAGTTCTGGGTCGACAGCAACAAGGGCGAGACCCCCGAGACCGTCACCGGCTACAAGAAGGTCCTGTCCAACCCCTATGTCGCCACCATCATCACCGTGGTGCTGGGTGTCCTGCTGGGCATGAACGGCTACGGCAAGATCTGGGCGCTGTTCGGCTCCGCCAACCAGCTGCTGGCCGCTCTGGGCCTGCTGGCTGTGGCTACCTGGCTGGGCAAGATCGGCAAGGACAACAATATGTTCCTGCTGCCCATGGCCTTCATGCTGTGCGTCACCATCGCTTCCCTGGCCATCAACACCAAGACCCAGCTGGGTGTCATCACCGCTGGCGGTGCTGACTGGGGTCCCTACGCACAGGTCATCCTGGGCATTCTGCTGATCGTGCTGGCTGTCGTCCTCGCCATCGAAGGCGTGGTCACCATCTGGAACCAGAAGAAGAACAAGGCCGCTGCCTAATTTCACAAATTTTAAAACACCGGATGCTTCGGCATCCGGTGTTTTGCTATGCCCGTAGGGGGGCGGCGTCCCCGCCCCCCTGCGTTCCTATGTCGGGTATGCGGGAAGGGGCGTCGAGGACGCCGCCCCCTACGGCTGATACATTTTTCCCCCTTGCGATTTTCCAAAAAGTGACTATAATAGAGCCGTTGCGAACCACAACTCTCAACTCCATACTCCTCACTTCAAACTTCTAATACTGATACCTGATAAAACCATTTGGTTTTATCAGGTAGACACCGCCTTTGGCGTTGTCGTATTCATGATTTTCGAAATAGAAAATCATGAATACCCGTCTCATTATGATCTTCACATAGAAAACTTCAATTTGTTCCATATTAAAGTTTTCTATTGAATATCAGTATAACTGATAACGGAGGTGTTATCTTGGCCCGCCAAAACCAGAGTATGCTGGAAGGCCCACTGTTTTCCAGCATCGTCCGCTATACCATTCCCATTATCCTCACCAGCCTTTTGCAGCTGCTCTTCAACGCCGCCGACCTGGTGGTAGTTGGCCGCTTCTGCGGCAGCGTCAGCGTAGCCGCCGTGGGATCCACCGGCTCCATCACCAACCTGATGGTAAATTTCTTCATCGGCCTGTCCGTAGGCGCAGGCGTCTCCGTAGCCCACGGTCTGGGCAGCCGGGAGGATACTGTGGTGAGCAATACCGTGCACACCGCCCTGCCCACCGCCATCCTCAGCGGCCTGTTCCTCACCGTCGTCGGCGTGAGCTTCTCCAAGACCTTCCTTCGCATGATGGGCACCCCGGAGAACGTCCTGCCCCTGTCCGCCATCTATATGCAGATCTACTTTGGCGGCATCATCTTCAGCATGGTCTACAATTTCTGCGCCGCCATTCTTCGGGCCGCCGGGGACACCAAAAGCCCCCTGATCTACCTGACCATCGCCGGCGTAGTAAATGTGATATTGAATATCTTCTTCGTCACGGCACTGCACATGAACGTTGCCGGCGTAGCCCTCGCCACTACTCTCTCCCAAGGCATTTCGGCAGCGCTGGTCACCCGGGCGCTGATGAATCGCACCGATGCCTGCCGCCTGTATCTCAGGAAGATGTGTTTCCACAAGGCTCAGCTGACAAAGATCCTGCGTATCGGCCTGCCCGCCGGCATCCAAAGCTCCCTGTTCTCCATCTCCAACGTGCTGATCCAGTCCTCCGTCAACTCCTTCGGCGCCGTATTCATGTCTGGCAGCGCCGCCTCCTCCAATATTGAGGGCTTCGTCTACGTGTCCCTGAACGCTTTCCACCAGACGGCGGTGAATTTCATCGGCCAGAATGCCGGCGCGAGGAAATACCGCCGGGTGTATCAGACCCTGTGGATCTGCCTCGGCTGCGTCACGGTGGTTGGCCTGACCTTCGGCTTCACGGCCTGGCACTTTGGACGCCAGCTTCTGTCCATCTACATCACCGACTCTCCCCAGGCCATTGAATACGGCATGGTGCGGCTGGGCTACATCTGCCTGCCCTACTTCCTGTGCGGCCTGATGGATGTGTCCACCGGGGCCCTGCGGGGACTGGGCGCTTCCGTGGTGCCCATGGTCATCTCCATCCTCGGCGTCTGCGGCCTGCGTATTTTCTGGGTCTACACCATCTTTCAGGCCTACCGCACCCCACAGTGCCTGTTCTTTTCCTACACCGTATCCTGGATTGTCACCTTCCTGTTCCAGATGGCGGCGTTCCTGCTGGTGTGCCGGAAGTTTCCAAAAGAAAACGATCCTGCCGCGTAAAACGGCAGGATTTTTCCATTATAAATTGGAATTTGTTGTACCGTAGGGCGGGATCATGACCCCGCCCTACGCATTGATATCTTCCAATTCGGCAATTTGTTACCCTTACTTGGTCATCTTCTCCTGCTTGACCTTGTGATCAATAATGTGACGGCTGGCAAGCTCGGCGCGGATATCCTCCACGGAAATGCCCATCTGAACCATCAGCACCAGCACGTGGTAGGCAAGGTCAGCGATCTCATAGATCGTCTCCGCCTTGTCCTCGGCCTTGCCGGCGATAATGACCTCGGTGCTCTCCTCGCCCACCTTCTTAAGGATCTTATCCAGGCCCTTCTGGAAGAGGTACGTGGTGTAGGAGCCTTCCGGCAGTTCCTTCTTCCGGCTCAGAAGCAGCTGATACAGCCCTTCCAGCTTAAATTTTTCCGTCTGTTCGCCCAGAACAGGATTGTGGAAGCAGGATTCCGCCCCAGTGTGGCAGGCGGGACCGTCCTTCTTCACCCGCACCTCCAAGGCGTCACCGTCACAGTCGGCGGTGATGGACACGATGTGCTGGTAGTTGCCGCTGGTCTCGCCTTTCAGCCACAGCTCCTGCCGGGAGCGGCTCCAGAAGCAGGTCAGCTTTTTCTCCATGGAGATTTGCAGGCTCTCCCGGCTCATGTAGGCGAGAGTCAGCACCTTCCCCGTCTCGTCATCCACCACGATGGCGGGGATCAGCCCTTTTTCGTCAAATTTTAGTTCATCCAGATTCATATTCATAACCTCACAGGAATGTTGTTTTCTTTCAAAAGCTGCTTTAATTCCGGGATCTTCACCTGTCCGAAGTGGAAAATGGAAGCCGCCAGGCCCGCATCCACTTTCGGCAGGGTTTTAAATAATGTGACAAAATCTTCCGCACAGCCCGCGCCGCCAGAGGCGATCACCGGCACATCCACAGCGTTGGATACGGCTTCCAGCATCTCCAAATCGAAGCCGCCCTTCACGCCGTCGGTGTCGATGGAGTTGAGCACCACTTCCCCCGCGCCGTTATCCACACAGCGTTTGATCCAGGAAATAGCCTCCATGCCGGTGTCCTCCCGACCGCCCTTGGCGAAGACCCGAAACTGTCCGTCCACCCGCTTCACGTCCGCGGACAGCACCACGCACTGATCACCATACAGCCGGGCCGCGTCGTATACCAGCTGAGGATCACGGATAGCCCCGGAGTTGACGCTGACCTTGTCTGCGCCGCATTTGAGCACCCGGTCAAAGTCGTCCAAGGTGTTGATGCCGCCGCCCACGGTCAGGGGAATGAAGATGGTGGAAGCCACTTTGGTCAAAATGTCTGTGAACAGCTTCCGGCCCTCGGCTGATGCCGTGATGTCGTAGAACACCAGCTCGTCCGCGCCGTTGTCGCTGTAGAATTTACCCAGCTCCACCGGGGAGGACACGTCCTGTAACCCCTGAAAATTGGTGCCCTTCACCACCCGTCCGTTCCGCACATCCAGGCAGGGAATAATTCGTTTTGTGATCATTTTGCCGCCTCCACCGCTTCTTTCAAATTCACCGCGCCGATGTAGTAGGCCTTGCCGATGATGGCCCCATGAAGCTTCATCGCCGCCAGGGCCTTCACGTCCTCCATGCTGGACACGCCGCCGGAGGCAATCAGATCAATGGAGAATTTCTCCGACAGCTCCCGGTACAGCTCCCGGTTGGTGCCCTTCATGGCCCCGTCCCGGGAGATATCGGTGCAGATAATGGTTTTGACCCCCAGATTCTGCATTGTTTCAAAAAAATCCTCCGCCCTTAGGTCGGAAGTCTCCGTCCAGCCCTTGATAGCAACGTAGCCGTCCTTCAAGTCCACGCCCACGGCGACCTTTTCACCGTATTTGGCAAGAGCCGCTTTTAGAAAATCGGGATTTGCCACGGCGGCGGTGCCCAAGATCACCCGGCTGACACCGATGGACAGATAACTGTCCACCGTCTCCATGTCCCGGATGCCGCCGCCCACTTCGGCAAACAGCCCCGTGGTTTCGACGATTTTCGCAATGGTGGAGAGGTTCGCGGGCTTGCCGATTTTGGCACCCTCCAAGTCTACGAGGTGAATGTGACTGGCCCCGGCGGCGGCAAAATCCTTCGCAACGGACACCGGATCGTCACTGTAGACCGTCATCTGGGCGTAGTCTCCCTTGAACAGCCGCACGGCCTTGCCGCCGTACAGGTCGATTGCAGGATAAATGTACATATCACACCTCCGCGAATTTCCGCAGGATGCCAAGTCCCACATTGCCGCTCTTTTCCGGGTGGAACTGGCAGCCGTAGATATTGCCCTTTTCCACAGCGGCGGTGATGGGAATGCCGTATTCCGTCACGGCGGACAGGGAATCTTCGCAGTTTTCCGCGAAAAAGGAGTGTACAAAGTAGACGTATTGTCCATCCAGCCCATCCAGCAGCGTGCCGCCCTTGATCTGCAAGGCGTTCCAGCCCATGTGTGGAATCTTCAGTTCCGCCGGAAGCCGCCCCTCCATGGGGACGACCTGCCCCTTGAGAAGGCCCAGCCCCTCATGGCAGCCGTATTCGTAGCTTTTTTCAAACAAAAGCTGCATTCCAAGGCAGATGCCCAGCAGGGGTTTGCCCTGCGCCGCCTGCGCCCGGACAAAATCCGCCATGCCGGAATCTCTCAATTTTTTCGCCGCGTCCTCGAACGCGCCAACGCCGGGTAAGATGAGCCGGTCAGCCTTGGAAAGCTCCACCGCGTCGCCGCTGACGAAGGCTTCCTCGCCAATGGCCTTACAGGAGGAGCACAGGGAAAACAGATTCCCCACGCCGTAGTCGATAATGCCGATCATCACAGCACCCCCTTGGTGGACGGTATTTCGTTGCTTCCATCCAGAACCACCGCCGCTTTCAGCGCCCGGCCCACAGACTTAAAGGCCCCTTCCACAATGTGGTGAGAATTGGTGCCAGCCAACTGCCTCAGGTGCAGGCTCATGGGGCAGTTGCGGACGAAGCCCAAAAAGAATTCCTCCACCAGTTCGGTGTCAAAGGTTCCGATCTTCTCCGTGGGGATATCCAGTCCATAGCACAGACAGCTTCTGCCGGAAATGTCCACTGCCGAGAGGATCAAGGCCTCGTCCATGGGGAGCAGGAAGCTGCCGTAACGGGTGATGCCCCGCTTGTCCCCCAAAGCCTGCTGAAAGGCCTGCCCCAGACAGATGCCGATGTCCTCCACGCTGTGGTGGTCGTCCACATGGGTGTCTCCGTCGCAGATAACAGTCAAATCAAATTTTCCGTGAGCGGCGAACAAAGTCAGCATATGGTCAAGAAAGCCCACCCCTGTGTTAATGTTGGACTTTCCCGTGCCGTCCAGATTCAAGGACAAAGAAATCTTTGTTTCCGCCGTGTTCCGCTGAATTTCGCTGGTTCTCATAAAAGCACCTCTTTCAGGGTGTCAACAAAGGCTTCCATCTGCGCCTTCGTACCGATGGTGACCCGGTTGTACTGACAGATGCGTGGGTTCGTAAAGTGCCGCACCAGAATGCCCTTGGCTTTCAGCGTTCTGTACAGTTCCCCACCATCCATTTTGTCTGTTTTTACGAAAATGAAGTTGGCCTTGCTGGGCAGGACCGTAAAGCCCAATTTCTCCAATTTCGCCGCAGTCCACGCCCGTGTCTCCTCGATTTCCCGGCACTTTTCCTGATAGTAGCCCTCCGCCTCCACAGTTTTTTCGCCCAGCAGCAGGGTCAGGCGGTTGATGTTGTAGGGATTGGTGGAATACTTGATTTTCTCCAGATCCGCGATGATCTCAGGGCTGGCAAAGGCATAGCCTAACCGCCCGCCGGCAAGGCACCGGGACTTGGAGAACGTCCGTGTCACGAGAAGATTGTCGTACTTCCGGATCAGCGGCAGACAGGTCTCCCCGCCGAAATCCACGTAGGCCTCGTCAATGACCACCACCGCGTCGGGGTTGCTCTTGACGATTTCCTCGATCTGTTCCACGGGAAGGGTCATGCCCGTGGGGGCGTTGGGGTTGGCAATGACAACCAGCTTGTTCTTGCCGCAGTATTTATGATAATCAATGGAAAAATCCTCTTCCAGCGGGATTTTCTCCGCATTAATGGCGTAAAGGTCAGCAAAAACCTCATAAAAGCCGTAGCTGATATCCGGGAACACCACTCCCTGTCCGCCGAAGGCCATAAAGGCGAAGTTCAGCACCTCGTCGGAGCCGTTGGACACGAACACATTTTCCGGACGGACACCATACATCCCCGCCAATTTTTCCTTCAAATTTTTAGCCGTAGGGTCGGAATACAGCCGCAGCAGCTCCACCTGCTCCCCCGTCATGGCTTCCACCACGGAAGGGGCCGGGGGATAGGGGGATTCGTTGGTATTGAGCTTGATGTACTGCATATCCCGGGGCTGTTCACCGGGGGTGTAGGCCTCCATGGCCTGATACTGTTCCTTCAAAAACCGGCTCATACCTCCCCCTCCTTCCGAACGAGGACGCTGCGCCCGTGGGCACGCAGGCCCTCTTTTTCGGCAAAGGCCGCGATTTTTTCCGCCACATTTCCCAGCGCGTCTGCCGTATAGTAGCTGAACTGGCTCTTTTTCACGAAATCATCCACGCTTAAGGGGCTGGAAAACCGGGCCGTGCCGGAGGTGGGCAGGGTGTGGTTGGGGCCTGCAAAGTAGTCGCCCAGGGCTTCCGGACAGCTGCGGCCCATGAAGATAGAACCGGCATTTTTCACCGCGTCCAAGTAAGAGAAGGGGTCATCCACCATCAGCTCCAGATGTTCCGGGGCGATCTCGTTGGCGATCTCAATGCCCGCCATCAGGCTGTCCGCCACAATGATCTTGCCGTTATTCTCAATGGAAGCCCGGGCAATTTCCTCCCGGGGCAGCTTCGGCAGCTGACGCTCCAGTTCCTCAGCAACCGCCGCCGCCAGTTTTTCGCTGTCCGTCACCAGAACGGCGCTGGCCAGCTTGTCGTGCTCGGCCTGACTTAAGAGGTCTGCCGCAACATGGACGGGATCACTCTTTCCATCGGCAATCACCAGAATCTCGCTGGGGCCCGCGATCATGTCGATGGACACCATGCCAAAGACCTGCTTTTTCGCTTCCGCCACGAAAGCGTTGCCGGGGCCGACAATTTTGTCGACCTTCGGAATGGATTCCGTGCCGTAGGCGAGAGCCGCGATGGCCTGTGCCCCGCCGACTTTGAAAATCTTGTCCACACCCGCGATGCTGGCCGCCGCCAGAATGGCAGGGTTAATTTTCCCGTCTTTGCCGGGAGGGGTCACCATAACGATCTGAGGGCACCCGGCGATTTTCGCGGGAATGGTATCCATCAACACCGTGGAAGGGTAGGCCGCCGTGCCGCCGGGGACGTAGACGCCCACCTTCTCGATGGGAGTCACCTTCTGGCCCAGCACGATGCCGGGCTTGTCGGCGAGAACGAAGCTGTTGCGCACCTGCCGGGAGTGGAAAGCGCGGATATTCGCCGCCGCTTCCTTCAAAATCTCCAAAAATTCCGGTTCCACCAGCGTCAGCGCTTCCTCGATTTCCTCTTTGGATACTTCCAACGTGGTAAGCTCCGCCTTGTCGAATTTGGCGCAGTAACTTAGCACCGCCTTGTCGCCGTTTTTGCGCACATCGTAAAGAATGTCCGCCACGATGCCCGCCACGTCCACGGTAGGCGTGACCCGGGCAAAAATTTCCGAATTGGGCACCTGCCCATATTTCATAATCTTGATCATGTTTCCTCCACCTGCTTTTGCAGACTCTCCCGAATGGCATTGATCTGGGCATCCTTGAACTGGTAGCTTGCCACGTTGGCAATGAGCCGGGCGCTGATGGGCACGATCTCCTCATGAACCGCCAGATCATTTTCCCGCAATGTCGTGCCCGTCTCCACGATATCCACGATGACATGGCTCAGGCCCAGAATGGGGGCCAGCTCAATGGAGCCGTTCAGGTGGATAATGTCGATGTCCCGGCACTTTCCGGCGTAGAAATTCCGGGTGATGTTGGGAAATTTGGTGGCGACCTTCAAGGTCTGCCCCACCGGATCCCGGAAATCCTTCTTCCCCGCCACCGCCATGCGGCATTTGCCCATTTTCAGATCCAGCAGTTCATAGACCTCCGGCTCGTATTCCAGCAATATATCCTTGCCCACGATGCCCAGATCCGCTGCGCCCCGCTCTACGTAGATCGCCACGTCCGAGGGCTTTACCCAGAAGTAGCGAACCATTTTTTCCGGGTTCTCAAAGATCAATTTCCGTCCCGGATCCTCGATGGCGGGGCATTCGTAGCCGCTGTTTTTCAGCATCCCGTAAGCTTTTTCACCCAGTCTTCCTTTCGGCAGGGCAACGTTGATCCAATCCTTCATTTCACCGCCCCTCCTCTCAGGTCCACCAGTGTTTTCCAGCTTCTCCCCTTGGGCAGGGCCGTGGCGACCAACACGCTGCCGTCCTTTCCCGCCGTTTCCGCCGCCTTGTGCAGCCGCGTCAGGGAAACCGTTCCGTCGTGGAGAATCAAGGTGTCCACGTCAAAGAGATTATCTTCCTGGTTGAGTTCCTGTAACAAATCCGCGTACACCGCAAAACCAATGGCGCAGCTTTTCCTTCCCATTTTCCGGGGCAATTTGTCGTACTGCCCGCCGGACAGGACGCTTTCCGGGATGCCTTCCAGATATCCCCGGAACACCACGCCGCTGTAGTAGCCCAGATCGTTGCTGACGGAAAAATCCAGCCGCACCTTGTCTCCATAGCCGCCTTGGGCCAGCATTTCCAGCAGGGCCTTCAATTCCTGCACCGCCGCCAGCTCCGCTTCCCCGGTCAGGTAAGGCGTCAGGGCTTCCAGCGCTTCCGCCCCGCCACGGCAAGCGGAGATGGCCTGCAAGGTTTCCCACGCCGCCTGATTCTCCCCACACAAAGCCTTGAGATCGTGGGTATTCTTCTGCCGGAGGCACCCCATTGCCTGTTTTTGCTGACCTTCATCAAAGCCGCAGCGCTCCAAAACCGCCGCCAGCAGACCCATGTGGGAGATATCCAGCACATACCGGCTCCCCAGAATGTTCAGGCTCTTCACCGCCAGCAGCACCGCTTCCGCGATGTCGTACTGGGTCAGGTCGCCCACGCATTCCAGACCCGCCTGCATGATCTCCCGGTAGTCCCGGTAGACGTTTTCGCTGTAATAGACCTTCTGCACCACGCCCGGTGCTTCCGGGGCGTTTTTCACGATGGACAGCGTCACATCGGGCTTGAGGGCCATGAGCTTACCGCCCTCGCCGGAGAAGGTGATGATCTTGTCCGAAACCAGAAAATCCTTGTTGCGCACATACAGGTCGTATTCTTCAAACTGGCTCATTTTATAGGGAGCATAGCCGTAGCGCTGGTACAGCCCCCGCAGGGCGAACACCGCCTGCTCCTCACTTCTCCAGATCTGATCCGTCATCATTCAGCTTTCCTGCTTTCTTCAAATTATCGATGGCTTTCCGGTAGCCGCTGCCGTAGTTCAGGCACCGGTTCACCCGGCTGATGGTGGCGGAGCTGGCCCCGGTGGCCTCCGACACCTCCAAATAGTTGCTGCCGCTGTCCAGCAGGCAGGCCACACGCATCCGCTGGGAGATGGCCTGCAATTCCTTAATGGTGCAGATATCCTCAAAGAAGCGTTTGCAATCCTCCTGAGAGCTCAGGGTCATGACCGCTTCATAAAACAGTTCTTCGTCACGGTGTCGCAGTTTTGTCATGGTAATGATTCCTTTCGCCTTTTTGTTTTTGATAACTTTACCACTTTACACTGCTAAAGTCAAGTCATTTTTTACAAATTTCGCCAACTGTTTTTGTGCGTTTATATCAAGAACATCTGTCCGCCGGAAAGGAACATTTTTCGACTTCCCCTATTGACCTTCCGCATTTGCGGTGGTAAAATGGAGCAAACACTTGGCTCCCCTTTTGAGAAGTGTCAACTCACACCCCAATGTAGGGCGGGGGCTTGCTCCCGCCGCATCCGCAGAGCTGCTTCGCAGATGGCGGGGGCAAGCCCCCGCCCTACGTTGGTTTTACAAGGGAAGGCAAGAAGTACAAGATTAAGAGGTGTTTCCCATGGAAAAGAAAAATATCGACTGGAGCAGCCTTGGCTTCGGCTACGTCAAGACTGACAAGCGCTTTGTCTCCAATTATAAAAACGGTGCCTGGGATGAGGGCGTTCTGACCGACGACGCTAACATCACCATGAGCGAGTGCGCCTGCGTATTGCAGTACGCCCAGACCTGCTTTGAGGGCATGAAAGCCTACACCGCCGAGGACGGCCGCATCGTCTGCTTCCGCCCCGACCTGAACGCCGCCCGCATGGCCCAGTCCTGTGAGCGTCTGAAGATGCCCGTCTATCCCGAGGACAAGTTCGTGGACGCCATCGTGCAGACCGTCCGGGCCAACGCCGCCTGGGTCCCCCCCTTCGGCTCCGGCGCGACCCTGTACATCCGTCCCTTCATGTTCGGCTATGACTCCATCATCGGCGTCAAGCCCGCCAATGAGTACCAGTTCCGTGTCTTTGCCACTCCCGTGGGCCCCTACTTCAAGGGCGGCGTGAAGCCCCTGACGGTGCGTATCTCCGATCTCGACCGTGCGGCCCCCCGGGGCACCGGCCATGTCAAGGCCGGCCTGAACTACGCCATGAGCCTGTACAACATCGTGGATGCCCACGAGAAGGGCTACGACGAGAATGTCTACGTGGACTCCGCCACCCGCACCCACATCGAGGAGACCGGCGGTGCCAACATCATCTTCGTCAAGGGCAACACCCTGGTCACCCCCAAGTCCGACACCATCCTGCCCTCCATCACCCGCCGCTCTCTGGTCTACGTTGCCAAGGAGTATCTGGGTATGGAAGTGGAGGAGCGTCCCGTGGCTCTGACCGAGCTGGGCGACTTCACCGAGGCAGGCCTGTGCGGCACCGCCGCTGTGATTTCCCCCTTGGGCACCATTGTTGACCACGACAAGGAAATTCACTACGCCGGCATGGGCCCCACCATCCAGAAGCTCTACGACACCCTCACCGGCATCCAGATGGGCCGCATCGAGGCCCCCGAAGGCTGGATCCAGGTCATCGAATAAGCATTGTACCGGGGACGCAAGAACGTCCCCGGTGTTTTCATCGTAGGGCGGGGTCATGACCCCGCCGACCACGTCACGTATTCTTGGGGCTATCGTCCAACGGTAATAGGTAAGTCCCTATCCAACAATCTCCATTCATCGCAGGCCTCATATCATCGATACCGGGTCGGCGGAGTCATGACTCCGCCCTACGAATATGTATTCCCCTGAAAGACTTTTGCATTTCAGTGCTTGACACCCGATAAAATTCGTGTTATAATCCACCTCACATAGAGAGAACGCTTTGAAGAGGATAAAGCAGTTTCCTTCCTCCTCCAGAGAGCTGCCGGGTGGTGCGAGGCAGCGGCGGGTGAAACTGTATACTGGCCTCTGAGCGGCCTTGCTGAACGGAATTTCCAAGTAGGCGGGACGGAGCCCGACCGATACAGCGGGGGACGGTTGTTGGACCGTCGTGAGGTGGTCGCGTTTCGCGGCAAAAAGAGTGGTACCGCAAGGTTTTTATGTATGTAAAGGCCCTGTCTCTTTAGGATTGAAGAGGCAGGGTATTTTTATAGCCTTTATTCTTCAATACCGGAAAGGAAAAAGATAAAAATGGTCACAATTGACAAGATCTTCCACGCCTCCGTCATCCTCAAGGATATCATCCGTCCCACCCCGCTGGCAAAGGCCTACGGCATCGCCGAGGACTGCGAGCTGTATTTAAAGCCCGAGTGCCTGCAAAAGACCGGCTCTTTTAAGCTCCGCGGCTCCGGCTACAAGATCGCCATGCTGTCCGACGAGGAAAAGGCCAAGGGCGTCATTGCCTGTTCCGCCGGAAACCACGCCCAGGGCGTGGCACTGGCAGCCAGCAAGTGCGGCATCTCCTCTCTCATCTGCCTGCCGGACACCGCCCCCATCTCCAAGGTGGAGGCCACCAAGGGCTACGGCGCTCAGGTGTGTCTGGTGCCCGGCGTGTATGACGACGCCTACAATAAGGCCTTGGAACTGAAAGAGGAACAGGGCTACACCTTCGTCCACCCCTTTGATGACGAGTACGTCATCGCCGGGCAAGGCACCATCGGCCTTGAGATCATGAACGAAATGAGCGACGTGGACGCGGTGATCGTGCCCATCGGCGGCGGCGGACTGATCTCCGGCGTGGCCTGCGCCATCAAGTCCATTTCCCCCCACGTCAAGGTCTACGGCGTCCAAGCGGCAGGCGCCCCCAGTATGTTCAACGCGGTCAACCACGGCCACATGGAAGCCCTCGAGAAAGTCTCCACCATTGCCGACGGCATCGCCGTGAAGAAGCCCGGCGAAATTACCTACGAAATGGTGAAAAATTACGTGGATGACATTGCCCTCGTCACCGAGGATGAGATCGCCGCCGCCATTCTGGCCCTCATCGAAAAGCAGAAGATGATCGCCGAGGGCGCAGGCGCGGTCTCTGTCGCCGCCGCCATGTTCCACAAGTTCCCGCTGGAGGGCAAAAAGGTGGTCAGCCTGATCTCCGGCGGCAACATCGACGTGACCAGCCTGTCCCGGGTCATTGACCGGGGCCTGATGAAGTCCGGCAGAACCACCAACTTGCTGATCGAATTGGCGGACAAGCCCGGTCAGTTGATGGAAGTATCCCGGATCATCGCCCAGTGCGGCGGCAACGTGATTTCCGTCCACCACGAGCGCAACGGCGAAACCGAATCCATCAACGGCTGCTATCTGCGGCTGACCCTGGAGACCCGAAATTATGACCACGTTCAGCAAATCACCCAGGCCCTGAAGGACGCAGGGTTTAAGATAGTATAAAATATCAGCGAATCGCTTTCCTTCCGATACCAAGGTAGGGCGGGGGCTTGCTCCCGCCATCTGCGAAGCAGCATTGTGGAAACGACGGGAGCAATGAATTGTGGTATGATTGCCACTGGCAATCATTATTATTTCAATTCGCTGCGCGGAGCACCACCCCCGCCCTACCCTCTGAAAGAAGAGCGATTGGCCCAATAAAAGGAGAAAACGCATATGGATACCAGCAAATACGCAATCGGCTACTACCCCGCTCCGGGGAGCCACTACAAATGGGTTCAGAAAGACCACATCGAACGCGCCCCCCAATGGTGCAGCGTTGACCTACGGGACGGCAACCAGAGTTTGGTGATCCCCATGAGCCTGGAAGAGAAGCTGGAATTTTACCATATGCTGCTTCGCATCGGCTTCAAGGAGATCGAGGTGGGCTTCCCCGCCGCCTCCGAGACGGAATACGAGTTCCTGCGCACCCTGATCGAGAACAACATGATCCCCAAGGACGTGTCCGTGCAGGTGCTGACCCAGTGCCGGGAGCACATCATCCGCAAGACCTTCGATGCCTGCAAGGGCGCTCCCAACGCCATTATCCACTTCTATAACTCCGTGTCCGTTGCCCAGCGGGAGCAGGTCTTCCGCAAGAG
>JAUNSH010000001.1 GCA_030539285.1 Eubacteriales bacterium | reverse complement strand
CGTTGGCCAGCACGGTGCAGGTGACCACGGTGTCGTTGCGCAGCTCCTCGTCGAAGAGGGGACGCATGGGTCGGTCGATGATCCGGCTGTTCAGGATGCCCCGCTCGCTGGGCTTGCCCTCCCGGCGGTTGAAGGAGCCGGGAATCCGGCCCACGGAGTACATCCGCTCTTCAAACTCGATGGTCAGGGGGAAGTAGTCGATGCCCGCCTTGGGGATGGGGTTGGCGGTGCAGGTGGTGAGCACCACGGTGTCGCCGTAGCGGCAGATGCACTCGGCGTTGGCCAGCTCTGCCACCTTGCCGGTCTCTACGGTGAAGGGGCGGCCTCCGATTTCCATTTCGTAAACCTTGTGATTGGGGAACTGTCTGTGGGTTACCATTGAATGATTTACCTCCTAATAGTGTCTTCTCGGGAGGTTTAGCCATTGAAACTGCCTCCGGCGGGCGGGGGTACTTTCAATTGCTAAAATCACTCCCGAATGGGGATGATCCTTGAAAAAGGCGACGGGAATCCGTCGCCTTTGACAATTCTTACTTACGGATACCCAGCTTGGCGATCAGGGCACGGTAGCGGTTGATGTCCTTCTTGGCCAGATAGTCCAGCATCTTGCGGCGCTTACCGACCATCATCAGCAGACCACGGCGGGAGTGGTTGTCGTGCTTATGGGTGCGCAGGTGCTCGGTCAGCTCGTTGATACGGGCGGTCAGGATGGCGACCTGAACCTCGGGGGAGCCGGTGTCGCCCTCGTGGGTAGCGTTTTCCAGGATGACCTGGGTCTTCTTTTCCTTCTGGATCATTGTGTTTTCCACCTTTCAATACAGTTCCCGTCCGCCAAGTAGGGGCCCAGTGGAATGCCGGATCGGCTTTCTCCCACAACTGAGCGGCGGGCATAAAAATATCCTCTGGCTTTCAGCCAGCCTTATGATAATATCATAAGCTTGCCCAAAAGTAAAGGAAAATTTGCGGAGAATCTGATTTTTTCTGCGTCATATTGGGATTCGCAGGAAGATACACAATTCCGTTGACTTTTGGCCTGACATGGAAGATAATGAACATGTAACGGGATTTATGGAAAGAGGATCCCGAAATACATCCTGCCAAGAGAGAGGAGAAAAAACGATGATCTGTCCCAAATGTGGTCATACAAATGACGATGGAAATCTGTACTGCGGAAGGTGCGGCGGAAAGCTGCGGAAAAAACAAGGAAACGGTGGCTTGAAAGTCATTATTGTGGTTTTGTGTATTATTATTGCCATGCAGGCAATACGGCTGACAGAAAATAAATCTGCGTCGGGTTCCTCGGAAGTTCCCGAGAATACCGTGCTGAAGGAGGAAGCTTCCGGTACACCTGTTACTACACAAGCCGACAGCAAGCACCTTGACTATGTGGATGGCGATTGGGAAAGTGTTACTTTGCGTGATGGCAGTTCCACGCTGACGGTTTACGCACTGGCATTTACGCAGGAGCTGACGCGCTGCAAAAAGATGACCGTCAATATGGATGTCACGATGAACGCAAATACCCAGTGTAAGGATTGGCAGGTATGGGGACGGGTTGGCAGTCAGTTTGTAAAGCTGGATCGGATCTCCCTGCCCAACGGAAACGGGGCAACGACGCAAACCGTGACATTCAATCCACCGGTTACGCTGGACGCGATCGCGGTGACGCCCACCATTCCGGGCGGATATTCCTGGTCGATGAGTCTGTATGTCACAGATGTCGTGCTGGATTAAAAATGGAAGAGGAAGCGGCGAACCGCTTCCTCTCTCATTATAGATTGAACTTGTACCCGGTAACGATACCGAGCGGTACCCAATGGTGTAACGACTACAGACCAGCCCGCGCACGCACTGGCAGGCGGCCCTGCCGCCTTACATGTCGAAGGGCTCCATGCCCAGGACGGGGTGGCCGACCTCGGACAGGTAGTTCAGCAGCTGCTCGGGATCCTCAGTGCAGATGGTCTCATCGGCGATCATGTCGGTGAAGTTCTCCACGCCGTACATATCCAGAGCGGTCTTGTCCAGACGCTCACGCATCTGGTCCTTCAGCATCTTGGGCATCCAGACGATACGGCCGGGGCCGCCCTCAGCCGCGATGAACTTGTGGGAAGCGATGAAGTGCTTGCCGTGGCCCATGAAGCCGGGGGTCTGAACGCCGCCGCCGGTCATGGAGGCCATCTCGGAGAAGGTCATGCCCAGAGGAGTGACACCGGCGTGCTCACGGCAGGTGATGACAACGCCCATGGAGACAGGCTCAACGCCGCAGATACACTCGAAGCAGCCGCAGGAAGTCATGGGATCCTGGAACAGGGAGTACAGGGTCACGTGCTCCAGAGCGCCGTGGCTGTACTTGTTGACAGCCTCGTCCACGGTGGTGTAACGGCCCATCTTTTCGTCCATGCAGCCTTCCTTGAGGATGGGCTGGCAGGGACCGGCGGGATCCAGCTCCTTGGTGGCCTTGGCATCCAGCCAGGACACGGCACCGCACAGGCCCAGACGCTCGGGGGTGACGATGCAGACGTGGCTGGGGGAGAAGGCCTGACACATGATGCAGGTGTAGTACTGCTCAACGGACTCGTCGGTCATGGAAGCCAGACGGGCGTCACGCTTGTCGAAGACCTCGTTGGCGGCGGCACGCAGGGCGGCGTTCTTCTCGGCATCCACAACGATGGTGACCTGGCACTTGTCGACGACGGCCTCAAACTCGCTCTTGACCTTGGCGTACAGCACTTCGCCCAGGTGCTTGAACTTGAAGCCGGCCTCGAAGTCTGCCTTGCTGATGCGGATACGGATCATGTCACGCTGACCGGTGTGCATAACACCCTCGATGCAGTTGATCCAGGAGTGGATCTTACGCTCCATGACGGACTCAAAGTCGGGCTGCATGGCCTTGCCGGCGACCTCGACAGTGTAGCTCAGGGAGATCTTGGAGCCAACAGGGATCTCGTCGATCTCGGGGCCGTCCACGACGATCTTGTGATCCTCGACCTCGGCGGCTTCTCTGGTCTGGACCAGCTCGAAGCAGTCCACGCGGGAGCCGTCCACTTCCACCTGCATATCGCCGCGGCGGATGATCTCGCCTTCGAAAGCGGAGGCGAAGGACACGGGAATGTCGATGTTGGTGATCTTGATCTTGATGTCCCGGGCCTCCAGAGAGGTGGCATTCCACTTGGAAATGTCGGTCTGCTGGATCAGGGACTTGGGAACGCGGAACATATTCTCGGTCTCGTTGGAGACAACGGGGAAGCCCAGAGCGATGGCGCCGGCGCCGCAGGCAACGATCACATCGTCCAGAGGAGCGAAGGCGTTGACGAAGGCGGGAACACGCTCGAAGGTGTACTTCATCAGACCAGCGGCGTCACCGGGCTGGATGTTGCCGAAGATCAGAGCGGCACGGACAGCGACAGAGACAACGTGGATGACGGAGGTGACGTCCTTGCCCAGAGGGATGACGCGCAGATCAGCGCTGGTTTTGAAGCCCTTCTCCTCCAGCTGATCGATGATGCCGCCCACCAGAGTGACCAGCATACCCTGGGCCTGATAGCTCTTGACCAGAGCAACGGCCTCGTCGGCGGAGGGAGCGGTGCCCAGAATGACAGGAACGCCGGGGATGTCGCCGGTAACCAGGGGAACACCCAGGCTGCGGACGACGGCATCGGGCAGATGGCCGTAGCAGGGAGCCGCATAGGGCTCAGCGCCGTCCATGTACTTCAGAACTTCGATGAACTCAGCGCACAGAGCGGTGGCAACACCGGACATGAACGCGTCGTGCAGGCGGTTGTTGCGGGTCATCAGGGTCTTGACGACACCCAGAGCTTCCTTCAGCTGACCCAGGTTCTCCACCTTCACGCCGGTCACGCCGTAGTAGCAGGGCAGGCTGTAGGCAGTGCCGGGGAAGGAAACGGCGTGATCCTCGCCGTACTGTGCAATGGCGTTATTGATGGCCGCTTCGGTCAGACCGTATACAGCATCGTTACCGCCAAAAACTCTTTCAAAAAGTGTCACGGTTTTTCCTCCTATATCGTATTGGTTATTCCATTAACAGTCGTCACGATCCAGAATTTCCTTGATCTTCCGGATCTCTTCGATTGCCGTGGGGCTGAAATCGTAGGGAGACTTGCCCTGACGATCCGCGTCCATGATCTCCGGGTTGTAGTGGATGAAGCCCAGCAGGTCTTCTGCGGGGATGGCGGATTTGACAAATTCCTCATCCCGGGTGTCCCGGACCTTGTTGGCAACCACCCGCACCTGCTTGACCCCCAGGTCAGCGGCCAGACGCTTGACGTTGTGGTAGGTCTGAACGCTGCGGGCGCCGGGCTCGATGACCACGATGAACTGGTCCATGTTGCCCGCGGTGCCCCGGCCCAGATGCTCCAGACCCGCCTCCATGTCCATGATGACCACATCGTTTTTTCGGTAGGTCAGGTTGGCCAGCACTGCCTTGAGCATCACGTGCTCGGGACAGACGCAGCCGCTGCCGCCCAAATCCACGGTGCCCATGACCAGCAGCTTTACGCCATTGATCTCTTTGGAGAAGGTGTCGGGAATGTCGGCCACATAGGGGTTGAGCTTGAAGAACTTGTTGGCGGCGTTGGCGCCGGTGCGTTCTTCCACCAGAGTGCGCATTTTGGAGATGGGGACGATGGCGTCCACTTCCTCCTGAGAAAGGCCCAGGGCCAGACCCAGATTGGCATCGGGGTCCACGTCGGCGGCGAGGACGGTGCGTCCCTCGTCGGCGTAGAGCCGGGCCAGTGTGGAGGACAGGGTGGTCTTGCCCACGCCGCCCTTACCGGTAATCGCTACTTTCATTGGAAAAAGACCTCTTAAGTAAGATTGCCCAAGGTCGAAAGCTGTACCGAAGATACAAGATACGGAGATACGAGATACAAGATAAAGCTATCTAGTATCTTGTATCTTATATCTTGTATCTAAAATGTACGTCTCTCGAATATGGGAAAGGGGCTTCGAAAATTTAGATGCCCAGAGCGGCGCGCTTGGCTTCGATGCGCTCGATCATCAGGTCGCCCAGCTTCTCAATGTCGGTTTCGACAGTGTAGTTAGCCTCGACCCAATCCTTCACGCCGTGCTCGCCGGTGAGCCATTCGCCCATCTCGGAAGAGCCCTTGACGTAGGGGTCAATGCCCAGGAAGGTGTCGATACCGGTAGCCACAACGTAGTTGCCGATGGAGACGGCCTTCTCGGACATCCATTCGGGAGCGCAGCCGACGACGGGCAGCTGGGAGATGGGGATGCCGGAATCCTTGGACAGCTCGGAAGCCAGAATCATCATACGGGAGATATCCACGCAGGAGCCCATGTGCAGAACGGGAGGAATGCCAGCCAGCTCGCAGACACGCTTCAAACCAGCACCGCAGTATTCCTTAGCCTGGACAGGATCCATGAGACCTGCCTTAGCAGCAGCCTGAGCGGAGCAACCGGATACGATCAGGATGATGTCGTTCTCCAGCATCTTCTTCATCAGACTGATGTGAGCAGCGTCGTGACGAACCTTGGGGTTGTTGCAGCCGACCATAGCCACAGCGCCGCGCAGAACACCGGAGGTGACGCACTCCAGCAGGGGCTTGGTGGTGCCGAACTCGTCAACCTGAGAGTTGGCAACGCCGTCCAGAACCTTCACGATGGCTTCCACAGAGTAGCCGACCCGGGCCTTCTGCTTCATGTTGGGGATGTGAACCAGCTCGGGGTTACGGTTCTTGAAGTTCTCAATGGCCATCTTCACGATCGCCTTGGCGTTATCGCCGGCGTTGGCGGGGGAGAACTGGATGAACTCGGAGTCGGGCATCCGGCAGATGGGGGAGGTGGTGATGAACTTGGTGTGGAAGCACTTGCTCAGGGGGCCCAGAGCGGGGAAGATACACTGCACGTCAACAACAATGGCTTCGCAGGCGCCGGTGAGAACCACGTTCTCCTGGTTCAGGTAGTTACCGGCCATGGGGATGCCGTGACGCATGGCGACTTCGTTGGAGGTGCAGCAGACGCCGGAAACGGTGATGCCCTTAGCGCCCATTTCCTTGGCGTAAGCGATCATTTCGGGGTCATTTGCGTAGTACACGATCATCTCGGACAGGGAAGGATCGTGACCATGGACGACGATGTTGACGTTGTCCTTCTCCATAACGCCGATGTTGGCCTCGGTGTCAATGGGCTTGGGGGTGCCGAACATGACGTCGGAGAACTCGGTGCCCATCATGGAGCCGCCCCAGCCATCGGACAGGCCGCAGCGCAGAGCCTGGCGAACCAGAGCCTCGGGCAAGGAAGAGTTACCCATGTGGGTCATGTGCATGGCGGTGGAAACTTCGCGGTCGATGGCCCGGGGCTCAAGACCGGCCTTCTGCCACAGCTCACGGGTATGTGCGGGAGCGCGATCCAAGAAGCGCTGTACGCCGAAGGGCTTGCCGTACTCCAGCAGGCCGATTTCGGACATTTCGTGGGCCAGATCGTAGATGTCCTTGCCCTCGGTCTCCACGCCCCACTCCTTGGCGATGCGGATCAGCTTCTCGGGGTCCTTGACCTGATAGTTGCCGCCCTCCTTGGCCTCGTGCAGGGTGTGCATGATTTCACGACCGTGATCGGAGTGCGTAGCAGAGCCGCCGGCGGTGAAACGCAGGAAGTTACGGCCAACGATACCATGAACGTCGCAGCCGCAGATACCACGGGGAGCCTTCTTGGTGATGCGGCAGGGGCCCATGGAGCAGATACGGCAGCAGGTGCCGCTCTCGCCGAAGCCGCAGTGAGGAGTCTGGTTCTTAACACGCTGCTGCCAGGTGTCAGCGCCAACCTTCTGCGCGGTTTCCAGCAGAGAATTGGTGGCAGCTTCCATCTCCTCGATGGTGGTTGTAAATGCCCAATCCTTCAAAGTGATTTCCTCCTAATCATTGATTCTTGAGACGAACGAAATGACGCTTATGCGGAACATAAGGTATCGATATTATTTTACTAATTTCAGGCAAGATTGTCAATCGTGCATTTTCACACAATTCTCCCTATTTTCTTATCCCCCACGGGGGGATTTTTGGTGATTTTACATGAGGGCGCCTCAGCGTACCCTGCGGAATTCGGCAAAAAAGAAAGAATCCCGCCTCCGGACAGAGCCGGAAGCGGGAAAAGAACGTGGTTTCAGGAGTTTTTTGAGGTTTGAGGAAAGCTGGAGTAGACCTGACCGGCCCGAAGCTTTGCCCCCCGGATACGGACGAGCCGGGACACGGTTACGATTTCGTAGTCCTTTTGGAGAAGCACGTCCACGATGTCCAGTGCCGCCTTCACGGAGCTGTCAGACATATCGTGTAGCAGCACGATATCCCCGTCCTTCACATTTTTCAGTACCGCACGCTCGATGGCGGCGGTGTCGTGGGTGGCCCAGTCCCGGGGGTCCACGGACCAGTTGAGGATGGCCAGGTTCCGAACTTCTGCTACCTGCCGCACTGCGTCGGAGCAGCAGCCTCCCGGGGGTCGGAGAAACACCGGCATGCAGCCCTCGGGCAGCAGGGCCTGGCTGGCCTCCAATTCCTTGGCAATGTCCCGGCGGCTCATGGCTTGCATATTTTTGTGGGTGAAGCCGTGGTAGCCGATCTCGTGGCCCTCGTCGAAGATCCGCTGTGTCAGGTCGGGGTAGTCCTGCATCCGGTAGCCGCACAGCAGGAAGGTGGCCTGCACGCCCCGGTCATACAGTCCGTCTAGAAGCTTTCGGGTGTACTTTCCTGACGGCCCGTCGTCAAAGGTCAGGGCCACATATTTGGTTTCGTCCGCCTGAACCGGCAGGACCATCAATGATAGACTTAGAAAAATTGCCAGAAGTTTACGCATGATCAACACCACCTTTTCGTAGGGGCGGGTCACCGACCCGCCCGTCGGCGAAGCCGCTTTCGCGGAAGGGCGGGCCAATGACACGCCCCCACAGTTGACGGCGGATAAAAAATGGGGTATACTATATCATCGGAGGATTATGATATGAACCTGATCTGCCCAATTTGCGAAAAACCGCTGTCCCGGCAGGAAAACCGCTTTCTCTGCCCGGAAAATCACAGCTTTGATATTGCCCGGCAGGGCTATGTGAATCTTCTGCCCATCCAGCGTAAGCACTCCGCCCATCCGGGAGATACCCGGGAACAGGTGCTTTCCCGCCGGGAATTTTTGGAGGGCGGCTTTTACGCGTCCATCGCTGGCGCGCTGATCGCGGCGGCAAAGAAATATGACGCTTGCGGCCCCATTCTGGACGTGGGCTGCGGGGAAGGCTACTACTGCACCCGGCTGGCAAAGGCCATGAACGCGGAACTTACCGGTCTGGACATTTCCAAGGATGCGGTGCGCTGTGCCGCGGGAAAATACAAGGACGCTCAGTGGCTCTGCGCTACCGCCGCCCAGATCCCTGTGGGGGACGGCGGCGCGGGGCTGCTGACCAGCCTGTTCGCGATCACGCTTCCTGAGGAATTTCACAGGGTCTTGCGGGAAAATGGCCTGTTTTTTCAGGTTCTCGCGGCGCAGGACCATCTGCTGGAGTTGAAGAAGATCATTTACGAGGAACTGATCTTCCGGGACAAGGACACGGTTCCCGAATTGCCGGGTTTTACTCTGCTGGAATCCATTCCCGTCCGCTTCACCTTCACGGTGGAGGGGCAGCAGGTGCAGAACCTGTTCGCCATGACGCCCCACCTGTTCCGGGTGAGTAAAAATGGGGCCGACCGCCTTCGTCAGACGCAGAGACTGACCGATACCGCAAGCTGCGTCCTCAACGTGTTCCGGCGTACATAATATCCCCGCGGAATGGGGGTTGTATGTCTGGTAAAAAGTCGAAATAACGGAGAAAAGTGAATGCTGAACAAATTACAGGCAATCTGCAATAAATATGAAGAGCTGTGTGCCCGTTCCGAGCAGCCGGATTTCTACGCCGATCCCCAGAAAGCGGCAAAGCAGCTGCGGGAGAAGAACGACTTAGAACCCATCGTGGAATGCTATCAGGCCTACCGGCAGGCGGAAACGGACATGTCCGAGGCCCAGGAGCTGATGGCAGACCCGGAAATGAAGGAGTTGTGTCAGGAGACTTATACGCAGGCCAAGGCGGCGAAGGAGGAGCTTTACGACAAGCTGCAAATTCTGCTGCTGCCGAAGGACCCCAACGACGAAAAAAGCGTCATTGTGGAGATCCGCGGCGGCGTGGGCGGCGAGGAAAGCGCCCTGTTTGCCCACAGCCTGTTCCGGATGTACTCCATGTACGCCGCGAAAATGGGCTGGAGCGTGGAGCTGCTCAACTACAATGAGACGGAGTTGGGGGGCGTGAAGGAGGCGGATTTCGTCATCAACGGACGTGGGGCCTACTCCCGGATGAAGTACGAATCCGGTGTTCATCGCGTCCAGCGGGTGCCGGAAACGGAATCCGGCGGCCGGGTCCACACCTCCACCGCTACCGTGGCGGTGCTGCCGGAGATGGAGGAGGTGGATGTGCAGATCAATCCCGCCGATATCGAGATGCAGGTCTACCGGGCCAGCGGCGCCGGTGGCCAGCACGTCAATAAGACCAGCTCCGCCGTGCGGCTGATCCACAAGCCCACGGGCATTGTGGTGGCCTGCCAGGAGGAACGGTCTCAGGTGCAGAACCGGGAGAAATGTATGCGGATGCTGGCTTCCAAGCTTTATGAAATGGAGCAGGAGAAGCTCAGCAGCGAGGTAACCGGCCTGCGCCGGTCGCAGGTGGGCACGGGTATGCGCAACGAGCGCATCCGTACCTATAATTTCCCCCAGGGCCGTGTCACCGACCACCGGGTGAATCTGACGCTGTACCGCATCGACTCCGTCATGGACGGGGACTTGGACGAGATCATCAACGCCCTCGCCACCGCCGATCAGGCAGAGAAATTAAAGAATGCGCATTCATGAGGCGTATGTTATGATTATGCCTCATGTTGTCGAAAAAATGAACCCGTAGGGGGCGATGCCCACATCGCCCCTTCGTAAATGTTTCGATTTCGTCGAAAGGTCGAGATTATCGTTGAGTTGTACCGCGGGCCGATGTGGGCATCGGCCCCTACGGTAAGGAGACATACCATATGCAATATATAACCAATTCCCCTGTGGAAACGGAAAAACTGGGGGCGGCATTGGCGGCGAAACTCACGCCGGGTACGGTCATCGCCTACCGGGGGGACCTTGGGGCGGGGAAGACTGCCTTTACCCGGGGCCTTGCCCGGGGCCTGGGCTGTGACGAGATGGTCACCAGCCCTACTTATACGATCGTCAATGAATATTTGGGAGGGCGGCTGCCCCTGTTCCACTTTGATATGTACCGCCTTGGTTCCGTCGATGACCTGTGGGACATCGGCTGGGAGGACTATCTGGAGCGGGGGGGAGTAAGCGCTGTGGAGTGGAGCGAAAACGTGGCGGAAGCTATGGAGGAAGCCATTACCGTGACCATCGAAAAGCTGGGAGAGGATACCCGGCGCATTACCATCGAAGGGGGAGAACTGAATGCTGATTTTAGCCTTTGAGACCAGCGCCAAGGCGGCGTCCGTGGCCCTGCTGGAGGACGGGAAGCTGCTGGGGGAAGGTTACCAGAACACCGGCCTGACCCACAGCCAGACCCTGATGGTCATGGCGGAAAATCTGCTTTCCCAGTGCGGAAAAACCGTGGCGGATGTGACCGCCGCCGCCGTGGCGGCAGGCCCCGGCTCCTTTACCGGGGTGCGTATCGGCGTGGCTGCCGCCAAGGGCTTCGCCTGGGGCCGGGAAATTCCCTGTTATGGCGTGTCCACGCTGGAAGCTATGGCCCTGAGCCTGGGCGTGTATCAGGGCTACATCTGCCCCTGCATGGATGCCCGGAGAAGTCAGGTTTACAATGCGGTATTTTATGTAAACCGAGGAACGCTGAAGCGGGTATGTGAAGACCGGGCGATCTCCCTTGCGGAACTGGGAGCGGAACTGAAAAATTTGGAAGAACCTATTTTTCTGGTTGGCGACGGCAGCAAACTGTGTTATAATACATTGTTGGAGAGCGTTCCCGATCTGGTCCTGCCGCCGGAACACCGGATGCACCAGCGTGCCAGCGGCGTGGCGCTGGCGGCATGGAAAATGGCGGAAGCAGGCGACCCCGGCGACGCCAATGCCCTGACCCCCAACTACCTGCGGTTGTCCCAGGCCGAGCGGGAACGGGCGGAACGAATGAAAGCAAATTGAAAAGCGGAATAAAAATGGAATAAAGGAGAAAGATACCATGGCAAATGTTTATGTCCTCGATCATCCCCTGATCCAGCACAAGCTGGCGATCCTGCGCAGCAAAGATACCCCCGTCAAGGAATTCCGGGAGCTGGTGGGCGAAATCGCCGGCCTGATGTGCTACGAAGCCACCCGGAACCTGCCCACCAAGGAGGTCAAGGTGGAGACCCCCATCACAACCGCAACCTGCCGGATGCTGGCGGGTAAGAAAATGGCCATCGTTCCCATTCTTCGTGCGGGTCTGGGCATGGTGGACAGCATGGTGGCCCTGATCCCCTCCGCCAAGATCGGTCACATCGGCCTGTACCGGGATCCCGAGACCCACAAGCCTGTGGAATATTACTGCAAGCTGCCCGATGACATCGGCAACCGGCAGGTGTTCGTGGTGGACCCCATGCTGGCCACCGGCGGCAGCGCCATCGCCGCCATCGATTTCCTGAAGCAGCATGGCTGCAAGCAGATCATTATGATGAACATTATCGGCTGCCCCGAGGGCGTGAAGGCCGTCACTGCGGCCCATCCCGACGTGGACATCTACCTGGCCGCGCTGGATGAGAAGCTCAACGACCGGGCCTACATCGTTCCCGGTCTGGGCGACGCCGGCGACCGTATCTTCGGTACAAAGTAAAAAATGCCGTAGGGGGCGATGCCCACATCGCCCCTTTGTGGATGTTTCGGATTCGCCGAAAGCAATTTATAATCGCGTACTTTTACTGCGGGCCGATGTGGGCATCGGCCCCTACGGTGAGAAATAACAGAAGCATTTTGATACAAATAATGGCTCAGGCATTCGCCTGAGCCATTATTTTATGCGGATTTACGCCATTTCCAGCGTCAGCGCCTTGCCGCCGAGAATGTGGAAGTGCAGATGCTGGACGGTCTGGCCGGCATCTGCGCCGCAGTTGCTGACCACCCGGTAGCCGCCGGTCAGGCCCTCGGCCTGGGCGATTTTCGGAATGACTTCAAAGATGTGGGCCACCACGGTGCTGTTTTCGGCGGTCACGTCATTGCAGTCGGCAATGTGGGCCTTTGGCACCACCAGCACATGGGTGGGAGCCTGGGGGTTGATGTCCCGGAAGGCGAAGACGGCGTCGTCCTCATAGACCTTGGTGGAGGGAATTTCCCCGGCGATGATTTTACAGAACAGACAATCAGACATTTTTCTTACCTCCTGATTAAAGTCCAAATACATGAACGCCGGTCATGCTGACCACGCCCATAATGATCCCTGCCAGCACCACCCCTGTGGATACGGCGAGAGATGTGGTTTTGATGCCCATGTCCAGAAAGCTGGCGGCCAGCGTCCCTGTCCAGGCTCCGGTACCCGGCAGGGGGATGCCCACAAACAGCATCAGGGCCAGAAAAGAGCCGGTGCGTCCCGCCCGCTGGGTCAGCTTATGGCCGCCGGATTCACCCTTTCGCAGGCACCAGCTGAAAAAACTGCCGATGTATTTCTTGTCTTTTCCCCATTCCAGCACCTTTCTGGCAAAAAAATAAATAAAGGGCACGGGCAGCAGATTGCCGATGACGCACACCACCAGCGACGGCCAGTAGCTCAGGCCCATGGAGACAGCCACGGGCACCGCCAGCCGAAGCTCCACCAGCGGAACCATGGATATGAAAAAACAAGTCAGATATTTCAGCAGCATACAATACTCCCACATCGAATTTTCCCTATTGTAGCATAGGAAAAAACCGTTTGCAATGGAGATTGCCCCGGATTTCATTAAATTTTCGTTAAGAAACGGTTGGACAGGTTACTTTTTGTAGATGATGAGCTTTCTGACCAAATAATTGTACGCGAACACGAGGACGGTGGCGGCCATCTTCGCGATCATTTTCTCCACACCAAAAAGCTGCACCAGCAGAAACATGATCAGCAGGTTCAGCAGCAGGCCCACAACGCTGGCAAGGTATACGGACAGGATCTCCCGCAGCAGAGACTGGGCCTGCTTCCCCCGGAAAACCAGCAGTCTGCCGAACAGCCAGTTGGCAAAGGTAGAAATGGCGAAGGCAAAGGTGGTAGCAAGCAAGTAGGCAATGCCCATTTTTTCGGAAAACAGCCAGAAGCCGGCCCATTCCACAATGGTAGCCAGCCCACCTACGACCAGATAGCCAAACAGGCTCTGCATGGACTTATCAAGCAGTTGTTTCAGCTTCATTGTTTTTACTCCCGGACATAATCAGATATAGAAGCGGAACGATGATCACAAAGTTGAAGTGGAAGAACCGGAAATCGGGGCCGGTGAGCAGCAGCATGGTACCGAAGTCGTAGATCAGCATGGGGAAGACCATGAATGCCCGGCCCAGCTTGCTCCGACCGATATTTGCCACGGCCGCAAAGAGGGATATCAGGAGCATCATGCCGACATTTTTCGTAAACAGGGACAGAAACAGAGAATCCGTGGTATTTCCCCAATTGGTCAGTATCTGCGCCAGCTTTTCATTGCCATGCATGGCAACGCTGATACCGTCAACAATGATGTCGGAGCAATACGGGGTACCGATCCCACCCACATTCGCCAGCGGGTCCCAGACCTGCCGTGTCAGTGTGATCAGGGCCTTTGTGGACCAGATAGGGCTTTGGGCAAAGGCTTGAGCGGTGTATTGCAGAATGGCCTTCGCACCCTCCTGCTCAACGCATTCGGCCAGGGGCAGGGAAGAGGAAAACTTGATGGAATTGAAACTGCCGAACTGGTAGATGGTGTTCCACTCCTCCTGGGTGGCAAGGCTGTCCAGAAAACGAATTGCCTCCAGGCTGAGCGCGCCCCGATCCTTCATGTAGACGCTGGAAAGGATCGTCAGTGGAAGACCGAGGGTTTCCAACTGCCGGTTGCTCGCGGGGCAGACCCGTTCCCAAAGCATCAGGGGACCGTTGAGCAGCCACACGACAAAGAGTACCAGCACGGCGGACAGCAAAACTGTCTTCCGCTGCTTTTTCTGAAAAATAAACAGAATGATATACAGCGGTACGGTCAGCAGGATCCCATTATGACGGAAAACGGTTGCCATGATGCACAGGATGGTGAATGGGAGAAAATGATACCATTTCTTCAGCCATATGCCCTGGGTTTCGTAGATTTCAATGACCTGGGTAAAAATCACCAGAGAGACGATGGTCAGAGCGCAGTCCTTCCATGGATACATCATGATCTCTGCGGTTTGAGGATTCAGGAACAGGAACAGCCAGGAGGCAATCAAAAACCACATAGGGCAGCCGCGCCGGGACAGAACCCGGTACAGATAGCCTATAGCGAGACTGAACAGAAAGATCTGATATAGAACAATACCGGCGGGGTGATGGAAGATCTTCCAGGGGATCCAGAAGAACACCCAGGTGTGCGCAACGGGATGCCAGTTATCAAAGTATCCGTAGTAGGCCTGCGCGAGCTGGATGATGCTGTCTGGTGAGAAGCCGCCGGGAAAGTAGGCGATGAGCCACAGCAGCAGGTATCCAAAGGTCAGCGCGGATACGATGATCGGGAAGAACCGCCGGAGCCGGGGGAACCGGTCCTCAGAGGAGACGGAAGTGATGCGGAATTTCGTGAACAGCATTACGCCGAACACGCAGACAGGCAGCACCTGCAGGGCGGGAAACAGAATGGAGCAGGCAATGCCGGAGGTCACATCATAGGTAAGAAAGCTGCGCAGGTATTGGCACAGCCACAGATAGATGAACAGCAGAAGAAAAGCGGCGATGAACCAACGTTTTTCTGTATTGGTTTCCAGGCCCAGCGCCTGGGTACAGTCAGACCAGAGGCGGTTACTTCTTTTCCTCATGGTATTCCTCCTCGGTGTTCACGCTCCAAATATTCGTTTTGTCAGCTATGCCCTGCTTGATGTTTTTCACGGCCTCGAAGGAGGTGACCATGGAGTGATCCATGTTGTTGTAGCGGTGCTGGACGTTTCTGCCCACGCAGTACAGGTTCTGGAAGCCGTCCAGATAGGATACCAGCTTGTCGATCTCATAATAGGTGTCAAAGTAGGCGGGATAGGCCTTCTGGACGCACTCTTTGTGGAAGTCCAGCACATCCTCCCGGCTTTCGAGAACGCCCATGGTCAGAAGCTCATCTACGGCAAAGTCCACCCACTCCTGTTCACTCATATTCCAGTATTGATCGCCCTCAGTGCAGAAGTATTCCAATCCCATCCACACCGTCTCCTCGGGCTTTGCCACCATGTAGGGTGACCAGTTGTTGAAGATTTGAATGCGGCCCAGCTTGACGCCAACATCCTGCACATAGATCCAGCAGTCGGGTACGATATTCTGCAACGTTTTCAGCTTCGTCTCGTTTTTCAGAGCGATCCTGCGCACGCACAGGCCCACGGTGACGAAATCCCGGTAGGGAAGGCCTGCGGCGATCCGGGCCTCCTCGGCGGGGACATCATTCATGCCCGCTGCCAGATCCTTCAGCGGCATGGAGGAGATGAAGCAGTCGGCGGAAATGGTGCGGCGCTCCCCGTCCTGCTCGTAGACCAGCTCCTTCACAGCATTCCCCTCGGTGTGGATCTCCACGACCTTGCAGCCCTTACGGATCTCACCGCCCATGTTCTCAAATTCCTGGGCGGCAGTCTCCCACAGTTGGCCGGGGCCGAACTTGGGGTACTGGAATTCTTCAATGAGGGAGGTTTCCACATGGGCGTTATTCTTGGCCTGGGGCAGAGCCTTCTGAACAATGTCTTTCAGAATGGCCACGATGGACAATCCCTTCACCCGCTGGGCGCCCCAGTCGGCGGAGATGTCCCGGGGATGCCGGCCCCAGAGCTTTTCCGTGTAGCCCTCGAAAAACATGGAGTAGAGTTTACGGCCAAAGCGGTTGATGTAGAAATTCTCCAGGGAGTCCTCGTCCTTTTTGCACACCGCGGAGTACAGGTAGCTGAAGCCCGCGTTCATGGTGGTGAGGAAGCCCATGTTGTGGATGGTGTTCCAGTTCATTTTCACGGGGTAGTCGAAGAACTTCTTTTTATAGTAGATCCGGGACACCCGGTTTCTCGTGAGCATGACCCGGTCTTCTTCATCGGGATCCGGGCCGCCGGAGGTGACGGGGACGCTTCTGCCCAGAATTTTGTCGTCCATGGCGGGGGCGCCCTGTTTGGGCATGATCTCGCTCCACCAGTCCGTCACATTATTGTCCTTGCTGAAAAAACGGTGGCCGCCGATGTCCATGCGGTTGCCGTTGTGCCGCACGGTGCGGGAGATGCCGCCGATGGCATCGCTCTGCTCCAGGATCAGAATCTCATAGGTTTCGTCGGAACCGTCCCGGTTTTTGAGCAGCTCATAGCCGGCGGTGATACCCGCGGGGCCTGCTCCGATGATCACAACCTTCTTCATTCTCAATTACCTCAGCTTTCTTTCTGCTCCCTTACCAGCATGGGGGTCATCAGGGGTTTGCCGAAAAGATTGACAAACCGCTGGCACTTGACCAAAAACGCGTAATAGATATTGTATCCGCAGCCCAGCATGGTCTCCACGTTGGCCATGCCTTTGGCGAGGATCACATCGGCCTCTTCCAAGGCCTGCTTTGCTTCCGTACCCAGTTCATCCAGCTGGGTGCCGGGAATGAGATTGCCGTTGTCGATGACCTGGAAGGGGATACCCACAGCGGCGGCATCCTCCCGGGTGGCGTCGTTCAGGGCGGGACCGCCCCGGACGCAGAAGGTGATATCGATGTGGGGATAGGCTGCGGATATGGCCTCGGCGAAGATCCGGTCAAAACCGATCTCGCCCGCATTGTCCGTCAGGTACAGAAGACGCTTCCCGGCTTTCAAATCCCGGCAGAACCGCTCAAAAACGGCCATATCAAACTGCATTTCCCCGGCAGTGTCCAGCATTTCCGTGAATTTTTCGAAGCTGACCTGCCCCTGCAGGGCGGAAAAATCCAGATAGTTGCCCAAAATGGCGAATTGAAGCCCGGCAAGCACCGGGTCTTCCGCACCCATGACCCGCTGGCGAATGTCCTCCATATGGGACAGCACCAGGGCGTTGGAGTCAAGTTTTTCCTGTCGGAACCGGTCAATCTCCAGACCGTAGCGTTCATGCAGCAGCTGGGTGACCTTGGGGGTGTACCAGGTAGAGGGCACGTCCTTGGGCCCGGCCAGATACAGCCCCATCAGATCCCGGGCAAATTCCATGGCTTCTTCCGCCGGGCCGAGAGACTGGGCGGTTTCCAGATTGCGCCGCAGGCTGCATTGCAGGCAGGCGGCATCCATTGCGATGCTCATAGTGTTGTATTCTCCTTGAGATAGGGTAGGGCGGGGGTGGTGCTCTGCGCAGCGAATTAGAATCATAAATAATTACCGGTGGCAATTATACCATAACTCACTGCCCCCGCCATATGGCTCCCCTTTTAGGGAAGCTGTCAGCGTAAGCTGATTGAGGGGTGATCAAGGTTTGTTTGCAAATGCTGTGTAGCAGCTGGCGGCTTTGCCGATGGCGGGGTCATGACCCCGCCCTACGGGTCAGAAGGTCAAAAGATCGTCAAAGCTATCGATTTTATGGTCGTATCCATCCGGCGTGCCGAAGCCGTAGGCCGCCCAGATGAAGGGAACTTCCGCTTCCAACGTAGCTTCATAGTCGCCCTGGGTATCGCCGATGTAAGCACAGTCGGTAATATGGTATTTTTCCATCAGGGCGCGGATGGTTTTGCCTTTGCTGGTGCCGGTGTCCCCGAAGCACAGGTGGCCCCCAATGAGATCCGTCAGGCCCAGCTTTTCCATGCACAGCTCGGGATAACCCTTCTGGCTGTTGCTGACGATAAACAGGCGGTGCTGTTCAGACAGCGCTTCCATAGTCTCCCGGACGCCGGGATAACCGATGCGGCATTCGTTTTCCTGTAGATGCTTATTCTCCGTGTCCATGCACCGCTCCATCAGGGCGTAGCGCTCCGGGGCGGGAATGGAGGGGAAAATGATGTCGGCGATCTCCGTCATGACCTTGCCGAAGAGGGGGAGGAACATTTCCGCGTTCACTGCCAGATGGGACAGTCCCTCTTTTTCCAGCTGAATGTTGTAGCCCTCGGCCACCAGAGCCCGGGAATCCCACAGGGTGCCGTCAATGTCAAAGATCAGACTTTCGTATCGCATACATCCTCCAAATGCCGCTGAATTCTGCCGGTGATCATGTCCAGAGCCACCAGGTTTTTCCCGCCCTCGGGGACTACGATGTGGGCGTATTGTTTGCTGGGTTCTACGTACCGTTCGTGCATGGGCTTTACGGTTTGCTGGTACTGGGTCAGCACGCTTTCCAAAGTCCTTCCCCGTTTGGTGACGTCTCTGGCGATCCGGCGGCACAGCCGGATGTCCGCGTCGGTGTCCACGAAGATGCGGATGTCCATTAAATTCCGCAGGGCCTCGTTCTCGAAAATCAGGATCCCTTCCACAATGATGACCTTTTTCGGCACGATGCGCATGGTCTTGTCGGAGCGGTTGTGAATGGTGAAGTCGTAGATGGGGCAGTCGATGGCTTCCCCGTGGCGCAGCCTGTCCAGATGCCGGGCCATCAGCTCCGTTTCCAGAGAGGCAGGCTCGTCGTAGTTCAGCTGGCAGCGCTGCTCGTAGGTCAGCTCGTCGTGGCGGCGGTAGTAGTTGTCGTGGCTGAGCACGGTGACCACGTCCTGAAATTTGCCGATGAGGTTGTTCATCAGGGTGGTCTTGCCGCTGCCGGTGCCCCCGGCGATGCCGATGACCAGGATGCTGTTTTCCATCGTCAATCCTCCTGTGTAAGTCGTTCCCGGGACAGCCGCAGCATGTCCGGGTCGGGGGAGCTGTTGCAAAGCTTGACTTCGCCCGGGCCGTTTTCCAGCAGGCCTGCCAGTTCCAGCCGCCGCCGGGTCTCCCGCGCAGTGCCCTCGCCGCCGTCCAGCAAAACTACGTTCTCTCCAAGGACACGGCGGATGGCTTTTTTTGCAAAGGGGTAGTGGGTGCAGCCCAGCACCACCGCGTCCAGGTCCCCCAGATAGGTGCCTAAGACCCTGCAAAGCAACGCTTCCGTCTCCGGTGTGTCCACCTTCCCGGCTTCTATCAGCTCCACCAGCCCCGGCGCGGGAATTTTGTAAATTGTCACGTTTTCGTCAAAGCGGTGGAGCAATGTGTCGAATTTTTCCTCCCGCAGAGTGACTTCCGTTGCCAGCACCCCCACCCGTCCTCCGGGGTAGTGGTCTGCCGCCACCTTCAGGGCAGGCTCGATGCCCACCACGATCAGCTCCGGGTGGGCGGCCCGGACGTCATTCACCGCCGCCGCCGTGGCGGTGTTGCAGGCGATGACCAGCGCTTTTAAGGGGTACTCCGACAGGAGCTTTCCGACAGCCGCCAGCGTCAGTTCCCGGACTTCCTCCGTGGGCCGGCTGCCGTAAGGGGCGTTGGCGGAGTCGCCAAAGTAGAGGAACCGTTCGCCGGGCAGCTGTTTCAGCAAATGCCGCAGCACGCTGATGCCGCCTACGCCGGAATCGAATACGGCAATGTAATCGTGTTTTTCGTTCATGTTTTCACCTGGATCGGTTTGGAATAGAGAAATGGAAAAGAGAGTGCATATAAAGTCTGAATAATAATGAATAGTCTATAGCCGACAACGTATTTTATCAAATTTTGTCGGGCATTGCAATGCTTCATTGACATTTCCATGGAATTTTGATATGTTGGTCACACTTACAGTCAGGAGGCGGGACGATGGAACGCTATTTGTTTGTGATCGACTATCAGAAGGACTTTGTGGACGGGGCGCTGGGGTTCCCGGGAGCGGAGAAGCTGGACGGCCCCATTGCCCGGAAGGTCCTTGCGTATGGGGAAGGGCATGTCCTGTTTACAAGGGATACCCACTTTGAAGACTACCTGACCACCCGGGAGGGGCGGAATCTGCCGGTGGTGCACTGCGTTCACGGCAGCGAAGGCTGGCAGGTCTACGGCGAAACCGCCAAGGCTTTGGCTCAGGTGAAGGCCGCCGCCATCGACAAGCGCAGCTTTGGTATGGACGTCACCGATCCGGCAACGGCAGCGGTGCTGCCGGAAAGGGCCGATGAGATCGAGCTGGTGGGCCTGGTCAGCAACATCTGCCTGATCAGCAACGCGGTGGTGCTGCAGAGCCGCTACCCGGAGGCCGCGATCGTGGTGGATGCCCAGTGCACCGATTCCTTCGACAAGGGACTGCACGAAAAGACGCTGGATGTGCTCGCCGGGTTTCAGGTCAGAGTGCTCAACCGCTGATGATCGTCTTCTTTCCCTTGAAAACAGACTGAGATTACGGTATGGTTCAGGGGTCATATTTTGGAAAGGGAGTATCAAGTATGAAACAATTCTTCAAGAACTACGGGTTCCTGATTTGTATGCTGGTGGGCATCGTCGCCGGCTGCGTCACGGGCCTGCTGTTCCCCGAGGCAGCGCCTGCCCTGGAGCCGCTGGGCACCATCTTTACGAACCTCATGTTCTGCGCGGTGGTACCCATGGTGTTCTGCTCCATCGCCTCCGCCATCGCCAACATGCCCGGAGCCAAGAAGGCCGGCAAGGTCATGGGCGTGACCCTGGCTACCTTCTTCGTCACCGCCGGCATCGCCGCCATCATCATGTACGTGGTGATGCGCTGCTTCCCCGTCATCACCGGCACCTATGACGTGCCCGAGGCGGATGCCGGAAGTGTCATCGGCATCGGCGACATGATCGTGAACTTCTTCACCAAGCCAGACTTTGTGGAGCTGCTGAGCCGCCGGGCCATCCTGCCCCTCATTGTCTTTGCCGTCATCGTGGGCTTCGGCGTCCAGATGCAGGGCGGCTCCAAGACCATGACCGCAAAGCTGCTGGAGGACATCACCGGCTGCATCCTGAAAGCCGTTCAGATCATCACCTACTATGCCCCCATCGGCTTCTTCGGCTTCTTCGCCAATCTGGTCGCTACCTACGGCCCGGAGCTGATCGGCGACTACAGCCGTACTTTGCTTGTCTACTACGGCCTGTGCTTTGCCTACATGTTTGTGTTCTTCCCCATCTACGCCCGGTTCGGCGGCGGCAAGGGGGCGGCCAAGGTCATGTGGAAGCACCTGTTTAAGCCTGCCGCCGTGTCCTTCGGCACCTGCTCCTCCGTCGCCACCATCCCCACCAATCTGGAGGCCGCGGAAGAGACCGGCATCAGCCGTGACATCAGCAACATCGTGCTGCCCCTGGGCGCTACCATGCACATGGACGGCAGCGCCATGAGCGCCATTCTGAAGGTGGCCTTCCTGTTCGGCATGTTCGGTCAGGACTTCTCCACCGGCCGGGCCATCCTGGCGATCATTGTGGCGGTGTTCTCCTCCGTTGCCATGTCCGGAATCCCCGGCGGCGGCGGAACCGGCGAGCTGGCCCTGTGCACCGTGTTCTTCCCGGAGCAGATGGCCATTGCCTATCCCATGGCCCTGGCCCTGGGCAATCTGGTGGATCCTCCCGCTACCATGGTCAACGCCGCCGGCGACTACGTGGCGAGCTTCATCGTGGCCCGGTACGTGGACGGCAAGGACTGGCTGCAAAAACAGCTGAAGGTTAAGAAATAAGCATCCGGGGCGTTCCGTTGGGAGCGCCCCGATTTTTATGCTCTTGCATATTTTTGGCAGATAGGCTATACTGGAAGGGTAAGAGACAGTTATTCCTGTCAGATATGCACAGATTTTGGAGGAACACCATGAATTACGACGTCATCATCATCGGCGCCGGTCCCGGCGGCATCTTCTCCGCCTACGAGCTGACCCAGCGCTGCCCGGATAAACGCATCGCGGTCTTTGAGGCGGGCCACGCCCTGAACCGCCGCCGCTGCCCCATCGACGGAGAGAAGATCAAGACCTGCATCGGCTGCAAAAGCTGCTCCATTATGAGCGGCTTCGGCGGCGCGGGAGCCTTCTCCGACGGAAAATACAACATTACCAACGACTTTGGCGGCACGCTCTATGAGTATATCGGCAAGCGGCAGGCCCTGGAGCTGATGCGCTACGTGGACGAGATCAATATGCGCTACGGCGGCGCGGGCACCAAGCTCTATTCCACCGCCGGGACCCAGTTCAAGAAGGAATGTATCCAGTATGACCTGCACCTGCTGGATGCCTCCGTGCGCCATCTGGGCACGGACATCAACTATGTGGTGCTGGAAAACCTGTACGCTTATTTACAGGACAAGGTGGATTTCTTCTTCGACACTCCGGTGGAGAAGGTCAAGGTTCTGGACGGCAGCTATGAGGTTTTGTGCGCCGATAAGGCATACACCTGCGAAAAATGCATCATTTCCGTGGGCCGCAGCGGCAGCAAGTGGATGGAGAAGGTCTGCAAGGAGCTGGACATCCCCACGAAATCCAACCGGGTAGACATCGGCGTCCGGGTGGAGCTGCCTGCGGAGGTCTTCTCCCACCTGACGGACGAGCTGTACGAAAGCAAGATCGTCTACCGCACCAAGCAGTACGGCGACCGGGTGCGCACCTTCTGCATGAATCCCAAGGGCGCGGTGGTCAACGAGAACACCAACGGCATCATCACCGTCAACGGCCACAGCTATGAGGACCCGGCCCGGCAGACGGAGAACACCAACTTTGCCCTTTTGGTTGCCAAGCACTTTTCCGAGCCTTTCAAGGATTCCAACGGCTACGGCGAGTCCATCGCCCGCCTGAGCAACATGCTGGGCGGCGGCGTCATCGTCCAGCGGTTCGGCGACCTGATCCGGGGCCGCCGCTCCACCCCCAGCCGCATTGAGGAGTCCTTCGTGACCCCCACCCTCAACGCTACCCCCGGCGACCTGAGTCTGGTGCTGCCCAAGCGGATCCTGGACGGCATCATTGAGATGATCTACGCGCTTGATAAAGTGGCTCCCGGCACCGCCAACGACGATACTCTGCTCTACGGCGTGGAGGTCAAGTTCTACAATATGGAAGTGGAAGTGGACGAGAAGCTCCAGAGCCGCTATCCCGGCCTGTATATCATCGGCGACGGCAGCGGCATCACCCACTCTCTGTCCCACGCCTCCGCCAGCGGTGTCCACGTAGCCCGGGATATTGCAAAGTAATCAAAGGCTTTTCGTAGGGCTTATGTCATGACCCCGCCGAGCCGGTTGCGATTATATGTAGTTTCCGATGAATGGTATTTGGCGGGTTGGCTTCAACGCATTCTGCGTGACCCCGCCCTACGCTTTACGTTTCTGTGAGGAGGAAGAACACCATGCTGCGGGTATTTTTGGCAGAGGACGAGACCATCATCCGGGAGACCCTGCGGGACACCATGCCCTGGGCCCAGTGCGGCTACACCTTTGTGGGCGAGGCCGGCGACGGGGAGATGGCCCTGCCCCTGATCCAGCAGACCCGGCCGGACGTGCTGATCACCGACATCCGGATGCCCTTTATGGACGGTCTGGCCCTGAGCAAGCTGGTATTGCAGGAATTCCCCCAGATGAAGGTGATCATCCTCTCAGGCTTCGACGATTTTGAGTATGCCCAGACGGCCATCGGCCTTGGCGTGGAACGGTATCTGCTGAAACCCATCACCAAGAGCACCCTGATGGGAGTGCTGGAGGAGGTCCGGGAGAAGATCCACGGGGAACGGGCACAGCAGAACTATCTGGCCCAGTTCCGTCAGGAGGCCCAGGACTACGAGCAGTACGCCCGCCGCCGCTTTCTGGAGCGGATCGTGGCGGGGCAGCTGTCGGTACAGGAGATCTACCAACAGGCAGAGAAGCTGGACCTGGACCTGCGGGCGCAGGCCTATGATCTGGCGCTGGTGTCCGCCATGCCGGAAAGCGGCAGCGCTGCCGAGGCCTATTCCGAGCCGGGAGCGCGGATCCGGGATGAGATGGTGTCCCATTTCCTCAAGCACCCGGAGTACATCCTGTTCCGCTGGAATCTGACCAGCTACGCCGTGCTGCTGCTGGGACGGCAGGAGGATATGAAAGCCATCGTAGAGCGATGCATCCACAAGGTGCGGGAGCTTTACCAGACCTTTGGGCCGGAGCTGAACTGGTACGTGGCGGTGGGCACCCCCACCCGGCGGCTCAGCGCCCTGCCGGGGTGCTTTGAGGAGGTGTCCCGGCTGTGGGCCTACCGCCACATCCTGCCGGATCAGAATATTCTGACAGCCGATACCGTGAATTTCCTCACCGGCACCGGGTCTGACCATGATTTGTCCGGCCTGGACATGAGCAAGGTGAACCCTGCCATGCTCACCGGCGTTTTGCAGAACGCCAGCGCCCAGGAGGTGCCCAGCTTTGTGGACGAGTACATCCATTCTCTGGAAGACGCTCTGGAATCCAAACCCTTCTGCCAGTACCTGATGCTCAGCGCCCGGTTCACGGCCACCCAGTTCGCGGAAGGCCTGGGGGTGGGACAGAAGGAATTTCTGTCGAATTTAAGCTGCCTGAATATGGTGGGCCAGCAGATCAGCACCGACGATCTGAAGCGCTACTTATGCGACATTTTAATGCAGGCCATCCGGCTGCGGGACAGGGTCACCGGCAGCCAGTATAAAAGCCAGCTGAAGCAGGCAGTGCGCTACATCGACGAGCACTACCAGTGTGAGGATATCTCCCTGAACCGGGTGGCAAAAGAGGTGGACTTAAGCCCCAACTACCTGTCCGCCGTGTTCAGCCAGGAGATGGGCACCACCTTTGTGGAATACCTGACGGCAAAGCGGATGGAAAAGGCCCGGGAGCTGCTGCGCCATTCCGACCTGCGCTCCGGTGAGATCGCCGCGGCGGTGGGTTATAAGGATTCCCACTATTTCAGCTTCCTGTTCAAGAAGACCCAGGGCTGCACTCCCAGAGACTACCGAAGCGGAAAGGGAAAGAAATGAAGCATACGGATTCCATTAAGGGGCGGCTGCGGCGGCTGGTAATCGCTGTCAGCGTTCTGCTGGCAGTGCTGCTGGCGGCGGTGCTGCTGATGCTGGGCAGCTACAGCAGCCATTATTCCCGGCTCCTGCACAACGTGACCACCGCCTCGGAATTCAACCGGGATTTCAAGGACACCATCGATCAGAGGATGTATTATTACGTCATCGAAAGCCAGTATTCTCAGGGCCTGCCCATTGAGGAAGTCCGGGCGGCCCAGAGCTTAGCCAAGGCCCTGATCGACACCACCTACGAGAAAAACAGCCGGCAGGCCATCACCAGCGTGCTGGACCTGTGCGAAAATCTGGAGCGGAAGATCTACCAGATCGAGCAGACCCTCGACTATGACCAGCGGCTGTCTCAATTGGAAAACAACGTCTATGTGCTGACCTCCCTGGTGGAGGAGTATATGTACACATACCTCTACTACGAGGCGTCGGAGCTGAATGCCGTGCAGCAGGTGGTCACCCGGCAGGCGGCGGTGGAGATCGTCCTGATCACCGCCGTCGCGGCGCTGACCGTTGTTTTCTTCCTGCGCTACAGCATTCGTCTGAGCCGCTCCATCACCAGGCCGCTGGAGGAAATGTGCCGTCGGGCGGAGAAGGTCACCGGCGGCGACCTGACGGTTCAGGAGCCGGTGCCCTCGGAGATCCGGGAGATCCGCACCCTCAGCCAGGGCATGGAGCAGATGCTGGGCAGGCTGGACGAGCAGATGCGGGAGAGCCGCCAGCGGCAGGAGAGCCTGCGCCGGACGGAGCTAGCCCTGCTGCAGGCTCAGATCAACCCCCATTTCCTCTATAATACCATGGATACCATCATCTGGCTTATCGAAGCGGATAAGCAGCAGGAGGCGGTGGAAATGGTGTCGAATCTCTCCAGCTTCTTCCGGCACTCTCTGAGCCGGGGCGAGGACGTGATCACCCTGGCGGAGGAGGAGTGCCACGTGCGCAGCTATCTGCAGATCCAGCACGCCCGGTATAAAGATATTATGGAATACACCGTGGACATCGACCCCCGGCTTCATGACGCCATGCTTCCCAAGCTCACCCTGCAGCCGCTGGTGGAGAACGCGCTGTATCACGGCATCAAGCTCAAGCGGGCCAAGGGCACCATCCGCATTACTGGCAGGCTGGAGGACGGCTGCGTGCTGCTGCGGGTGGAGGACAACGGTGTGGGCATGACGAAGCAGAGGCTTACGCAGCTGCGGGGCGCCATGGCGCATCAGGAGCGGGTGGGCTTCGGCCTGTCCGCCGTGAACCAGCGGCTGGTACTGCAATTCGGGCCAGAATACGGCTTGAGCCTGACCAGTGAGGAAGGGGTGGGCACCATTGTTACTGCCCGGATCCCCTATGTGCGGAAGGAGGCGGGGAAGCTTTGAAACGTTTGATATGTCTGATCCTTTCCCTGCTTCTGCTCACCGGCTGTGGGAAAAGCGAGACGGAACAGCCGGAGGAGGAAAAACTGATCGTGGTGGGCATCTCCCAGGTGGGGGCGGAGTCGGACTGGCGGGTGGCAAACTCCGAGTCCATGAAGTCCGTGTTCACCGAGGAACGGGACTACCGGCTGCTGTTCGAGGATGCCCGGCAAATCCAGGAGAACCAGATCATCGCCGTGCGGCGGTTCATCCAGCAGCGGGTAGACTACATTGTGCTCATGCCCCTGAGTGAAACGGGCTGGGATTCTGTTTTGCAGGAGGCCTGGGACGCGGGGATCCCGGTGATCCTGGTGGACCGGATGGTGGATGTGGAGGATGACAGCCTGTACGCCGCCCATGTCGGTTCTGATTTCTACGCCCAGGGCAGGAAAGCGGTGACGTGGATGGAGCGGAAGTTTCGGAACAGCTCCGAGGCGGTGAATATCGTCCACATTCAGGGCACTCCCGGTTCCACAGCCCAGCTGGGCCGCACCAATGCTCTGGAGGACGGGCTGACTGCCCACGAAAACTGGAACCTCCTTGCCCGACTGGACGGAGATTTTACCCAGGCAAAGACCTATGAGGTCATGAGCCGGTATCTGGGGACCCTGCCGCCGGAGCAGGGCATTGACGTGGTCTACTGCGAAAACGACAACGAGGCCTTCGGCGCCATTGAAGCGCTGGAGCGGTACGGTTATCAATGCGGCACGGATGTGAATGTGATCTGCTTTGATGCCACCCGCAACGCGCTGAAGCTGTGCATGGAAGGGAAGATCGCGTTGACGGTGGAGTGTAACCCCCTGCTGGGACCGCTGGTGGAGGAGATCATCCAGACCATGGAGGCCGGACAGATCCCCCAGAAACAGCACTACATCGAGGAAAAGCAGTTTACGTCGAGAAATCTGACTCAGCAGATCATCGACAGCCGGGAATATTAAAATTGCGGCGTAAAAAAATCAACTTTTCTGAGCGTTTTTTGTTGTTTATGAGCCAATGTGTGCAACTTGCCGAAAACCGGGGCCTGTGGTTGGCCCCGGTTTCTTCTTAAAAAAACGAACAAAATCCGCGCCGATTTCGTAAAAAAACAAACTGTCTCTCAAAAATGGAGAAAATTTGTATTCATTATGGCTATCGTGCACTAAAATTTGTATTATTTAAGGATACAAAATTGAGCAATATGCACTAGAAACCCTTGACGAGGCGGAAAAGTTGTGGTTTAATGCAATCAGAGGTCAATCGAACACCTCTAAACTAAATCAAGAAAGTCGAGGAAACAATCATGAAGAAGATTCTTAGCGTCCTGTTGGCTCTGACCATGGTTCTGGCCCTGGCTGCCTGCGGCGGCTCCTCCGCCCCTGCTGCCACCGAGGCTGCTGCCCCCGCTGCCACCGAGGCCGCCGCTCCCGCCGCTACCGAGGCTGCTGCTCCCGCTGAGGAAGCCGGCTCCACCATCACCGTAGGCTTCGCTCAGGTCGGCCACGAGTCCGACTGGCGTACCGCCAACACCAAGAACTATCAGGAAGTCTTCTCTGCGGACAATGGCTACGACCTGGTTTTCGTTGACTGCGACAACGACAACGCTGTCCAGATCGAGGCCGTCCGTACCTCCATCCAGCAGGGTGTTGACTACATCATCCTGGCTCCCATCCAGAGCGCCGGTTGGGAATCCGTCCTGCAGGAAGCCAAGGATGCCGGTATCCCCGTCATCGTTGCTGACCGTCAGGTGGACGCCGACGCTTCCATGTACGACGCTTTCATCGGCACCGACTGCGAAGTCGAGGGCGAGCTGGCCGGCAAGTGGCTGGCTGAGTACCTGAACGGCGCCGAGGCCAACATCCTGGTCATCGAAGGCTCTGTCGGCTCCTCCGCTGCCATCGGCCGTACCGACGGCTTCAACGCCATCGCTGCTGAGCATCCCGAGTGGACCATTCTGGACTCCCAGTCCGGCGACTTCACCCAGACCGGTGGTCAGGAAGTCATGGAGTCCTTCATCAAGTCCTACAACGGCAAGTTCAACGTTGTTGTCTGCCAGAACGATAACGAAGCCTACGGCGCCATGGATGCCATGGATGCTGCCGGCATCACCTACGGCGTGGACGGCGATGTCATCATCATCTCCTACGATGCCACTCACGACGGCCTGAAGTACACTCTGGAAGGCAAGATCAACTGCAACGTCGAGTGCAACCCCATCCAGGCTGCCTACGTTGACACCATCATCAAGCAGATGGAAGCCGGCGAGGAGTTCGCCACCTACACGCTGGTTGAAGACCAGGCATTCGTAGCTCCCGGAATCGAGAGCGCATACGCCACCACCATGACTCAGGAAGTCCTGGACGGCCGTGCCTACTAATAAAAGGCTCTTGCTGCTGTAGATACATTTGATTGAGTTTGCAGGGGAGGGAGAAACTCAACGAGTTTCTCCCTCTTTGCCGCATCGCATGACTGCCCCACAACGGAGGGAGGAAAAACATGAAAAACAACGCAGTACTGGAAATGAAAGGTATCTGCATGACGTTCCCCGGTGTCAAAGCGCTGGATGGTGTGAATTTCACGCTGAAAAAGGGTGAGATCCGGGCGCTGATGGGTGAAAACGGCGCCGGAAAATCCACGCTGATCAAGTGCCTGACCGGCGTCAACAAGTTTGAGGCCGGTGAAATTTACATTGATGGTGAGGGCCCTGTTGTAAATAAGGATACGCTGGACGCGCAGAAAAAGGGCATTTCCACCGTGTATCAGGAGATCAACCTCTGCCCCAACCTGACGGTGGCAGAGAATCTGTTTATTGGCCGGGAGCCGCTGACAAAGTTTAGAACCATTAAGCGCGGTGCCATGATCGCGAAAGCTGCTCAGCTCATGAAGGACATGGAGCTGGACATTGATGTGACCAGAAACCTGGAAGAATACTCGCTGGCAATGCAGCAGATGATCGCCATTGCCCGGGCGGTTGATATGGAATGTAAGGTCCTGATTCTTGACGAGCCTACATCTTCTCTGGATGACAACGAGGTAGAGAAGCTCTTTGGCATGATGCGTCGGCTGCGGAATCAGGGCGTTGGCATAATTTTCGTTACCCACTTTTTGGAGCAGGTCTACGCTGTGTGCGACGGCATCACGGTGCTGCGCAATGGCCAGCTGGTGGGCGAATACAGCATTGAGGAGCTGCCCCGGGTGAAACTGGTGGCCGCGATGATGGGCAAGGATTTTGACGATCTGGCTGCCATCCGGAAGGGCGAAAACAAGGACTTTTCCAAGGAACCTCTGGAGATCGAGGCCAAGGGCCTCAGCCACGTCGGCAAGATCAAACCTTACGATCTGGATATCCACAAGGGCGAGGTCGTGGGCCTCACCGGCCTGCTGGGCAGCGGCAGAAGCGAGTTGGCCCGTACCATCTACGGCGCGGACAGAAGCCAGTCCGGCACCCTGAAGGTGGACGGCAAGGAGCGGAAGATCAAGAATCCCATCGATGCCATGCAGCTGGGTATGGGCTACCTGCCGGATGACCGGAAGGCCGAAGGCATTGTGGGTGACCTCTCCGTCCGGGAAAATATCATTCTCGCCATGCAGGCAAAGCTCGGTCCCATGCACAAGATCCCCATGCAGAAGCAGATCGAGATCGCGGACAAATATATTGAGCTGCTGCAGATCAAGACCGCCAGCCGGGAGACCCTTGTCAAGCAGCTCTCCGGCGGCAATCAGCAGAAGGTCATTCTGGCCAGATGGCTGGCTACCGACCCGGACTTCCTGATCCTGGACGAGCCTACCCGCGGTATCGACGTGGGCACCAAGACGGAGATCCAGAAGCTGGTGGTCCAATTGGCGCAGGAGGGTAAGAGCCTGATTTTCATTTCTTCCGAAATTGAAGAGATGCTCCGTGTGTGCAACAAAATGGCCGTGCTGAGAGACGGCGCCAAGGTCGGAGAGATTTCCGGCAACATGACCCAGGAAAGCGTTCTCAGTGCCATTGCCGGAGGTGACAGTAATGAATAAGATCAAGAGTTTGACAAAAAAGCAGCTGTTTCTGCCTATTTTCAGCATGATCCTGGTAATGCTGGTGAACGTCCTGTTTGACATCGCCGACGGAAACAACGCCTTTGACTTCTTCTCCGTTTCCATGAAGGGCGGCGTTCTGTACGGCCGTATCGTGGATATCCTGAACCGCGGCAGTGAGGTCGCCATTCTGGCGCTGGGCATGACGCTGGTCGTCTCCTGCTCCGCTGGTACTGATATCTCTGTCGGCTCCGTTATGAGTCTGGCAGGCGGCGTGTGCTGCGTGGTGATCGCCGGCTTCGGCGTCACCAGTGTCTCCACCATGGCGGAGCTGGCCCACCCCATTTGGATGGGTATTCTGTGCGGCATCGCCGCGGCTGTGGTGGCAGGCCTCTTTAACGGCTGTCTTGTGGCCTACATGAAGATACAGCCCATGGTCGCCACGCTGATTTTGTGGTCAGCGGCCCGGGCTTTGGCGCTGCTGATCTGCAACAACATGATCGTCTATGTCCGGATGGATGAGTTTAAGGTGTTCGGCTCCTTCCTGGGCCCCATCCCCACGCCCATCATCATCGCGGCAGTCTGCATCGCGGTACTGGCGCTGGTGCTGAAATTCACCGCTCTGGGGACCTATATCCAGTCTGTAGGTATCAATAAGCGTTCTTCCCGCATCGCCGGCTTCAATTCCGCGAAGATCATTCTGATGTGCTACACCATCTGCGGCCTGTTTGCCGGTATTGCCGGCATCGTCAACACCTCCCGGATCTACTCCGCGGATACCAACAACATCGGTCTGAACATGGAGATGGACGCAATCCTGGCAGTGGCCCTGGGCGGCAACAGCTTGGGCGGCGGCAAGTTCAACCTGGCCGGTTCCATTATCGGCGCCTACACCATTCAGGCTATCACCACAACCCTGCTGGCCCGGGGCGTCTCTACCGCCCAGGCACCCGTGTTCAAGGCGGTCATCATTATTCTGATCGTCGTGATCCAGGCGCCTCCTGTCAAGGCCTATTTCAAGCGCCGCTCTGCCGAGAAGGCTGCCGCAAAGGAGGCTGTGTGATATGAAAAAGAACACATTGGCCGACAGAAGAAGGCCGAAGCTCAACAGCAATACCCTGATGCTGATGATCACCATTGTGCTGTTCATCTTCCTCTACGGTGCCGGCTGCGTGATGTACGCCGACAAGGAATTCGGCAGACTTCAGAATTTCCTGAACGTCCTGATCAACAACGCCGGCCTGATCATCGTGGCCTGCGGTGTCACCTGCGTTATGCTCACCGGCGGCATTGATATTTCCGTCGGCTCTGTGGTGGCAATGACCTGTATGTTCATGTCTGTGGGCCTGGCGGAGTGGGGGATGTCCTCCGGCGTGCTGATCGTGCTGGTGCTGCTCATTGGTGTCGTCTTCGGCGCGGTCCAGGGCTTCTGCATCGCCTATCTGGAGATCCAGCCTTTCATCGTCACCATGGCGGGCCTGTTCTTTGCCCGTGGTATGACCGCCGTCATTTCCACCCAGCAGGTCAGTGTCCCCTTTGACTCCTGGTTTGGCCAGCTGTCTCAGATCAAGTGCGAGATCCCCTTCGGCATCGGCGCCTACATGAACAAGAAGGGCGTGCTGATCACTCCCTACGTCCGCATTACCGTGGTCATCGCCCTGCTCATGGTGCTGATCACCTTCCTGATGCTCCGCTATACCAAGTTCGGCCGCAGCCTTTACGCGGTGGGCGGCAACCAGCAGTCCGCGGCCCTGATGGGCCTGAACGTGAAGAAGACCAGAATGCTGTCCCATGTGCTGTGCAGCTTCTATGCCACCTTGGGCGGCCTGTGCTTCTGCCTGAATACCATGTGCGGTACGCCCACCCAGGCAACCGGTCTGGAAATGGACGCCATTTCCTCGGCGGTCATCGGCGGCACTCTGCTGACCGGCGGCGTGGGCAACGTGGTGGGAACCCTCTTCGGTGTTCTCATCAACGGCACGATTTCTTCGCTGGTCAAGTTCAACGGCAAGCTGGTGGCATCCTGGGCCAACATCATCACGGCGGTGCTGCTGTGCTTCTTCATCCTGCTGCAGGCGATCTTCGCCAAGATCAAGGAGCGGCAGAAGTAATCCGTTTCCCGAATTTTTATAGAAAAAGCCAGAGTGCGTATTTGCACTCTGGCTTTTCACCGGAAGAGGTATTCAAATGATTACCCACGGGGAAATCCATCCGTCAGTGTATGGATAAACGCTTCCATCCGATCCATACCCTTCTCCAGATCGGCATCGGAGCAGCAGTAGGACAGACGGATATAGCCTTCGCTTCCGAAGCAGCTTCCCGGTACGGCGGCAACGGCGGCTTCCCGGATCATCCGGGTGCAGAATTCAGCACTGTCCATGTGGAATTTTCGGATATCCACGAAGACATAGAAGGCCCCCTCCGGTTCCGGGAAGGACAGGCCCATGTCCCGCAAGCGGGCGGTGATGTAGGCGCGGCGTTTTGCGTAGGTGTCCCGCATGGGGCTGGGATCGCTTTGCAGGGCGGTCACGCACGCCTCCTGCAAAAAGGTGGGCACGGCGGCGATCTCCGCGGCGCTGAGCAGAAGGAGGCGGTCCATCACATAGTCCGGGCAGGTCAGATAGCCCACGCGCCAGCCGGTCATGGCGTAGGGCTTGCTAAAGCTCTGGCACAGGATCAGCTGCTCATGCAGCTCCGGGTCAAGGCTCAGGTCGGGGCAGCTTCCATCGGACAACTGGCTGTACACATTGTCGCTGATGACAAAAATGGGCTTTCCCAGTACCGCTTCCTTGACGTTCGCCACGCTCTGTGCACTCAGGACAACGCCGGTGGGATTGCAGGGGGAATTGAGAATAATTGCCTTGGTTTTGGGCGTAATGGCCGCTTCCAGTGCTTCCTTTGTGATTTGAAACCCGGTTTTTGTCACATCCAGATGGACAGTTTTTGCCCCGGCCACTGTGGCGATGGTCTCGTACAGGCCAAAGCCGGGGGTGGGGACGATGACCTCCTCGCCGGGGTTCAGGATGCCGAACAAGGCGGTGAACAGGGCGTGGGTTGCCCCCACGGTGATGAGCACCTGCTCCGGCGTGACGGCGTGGCCCCGGCGGGTTTCGAAGTCCGCAACAGCACTGCGCAGGGCAGCGGTGCCCTGATTGGGGGCGTAGTGGGTCTGATTCGCGGCGAGAGACGCGGCGGCAGCCGCTTTAATTTCCTCCGGAGTATCGAAATCCGGCTCTCCGATGGTTAACATAACACATCCGGGGACTTCCTTCGCCAGATTGGTGTACACCCGGATGGCGCTGCGTTTCAGGGTGGATAAGTTCTGGTTTAATGGGATCATAAGGCAGTTTCCGCCAATTTTTCGAAGAAATCAGCGCCTTTCAGAAGAATGGTTTCGTCAAAATCGAAGGTATCGGTATGCAGGGCGGGCACATCTCCCAGCCCCAGGAAGAAAAACAGGCCCGGAAGGGTCTTTTGATACCAGGAAAAATCCTCGGCGGTCATGCTGGGGCTTTCCAGCTCCCGGAAGGGGAGGGCCTTTCCCACCCGGTCATATAATTCAGGCGGATTCATCACCGCAGGATAGCCGTCGCTGAGGTGGAGCTTCACGCTGCAGCCGTGTTGTTCCTCCACAGCCTTGCCGATTTCTGCCAGTCCTGCCGCCAGTCCATCGAACACCTCGTCCTGAAAGGCCCGGAGGGAGCCCTCCATGTGGGTGTGGGCGGACAGGGCGTTGCGGACGGTGCCGCTCTGGAATTTGCCGAATTTCAGCAGGCGGAATACAGAATCGGGGAGCTTCCCTTCCATTTCCATGGCTTTCTGATAGAATTCCATGCCAGCCATCAGGGCATCCACGCCCTCGGCTGCCTTGGCGATGTGGGCGGACTTTCCGTAGATGTCCACGTTTACCTCACAGGAACGGGCCATCAGCTCCTGCCGCCGGCTTGCGATCTCGCCCGCTTCCAGTCCGGGCCACAGGTGTAGGCCGAAGATGGCTTTCACATGATATTGCATAAACACGCCGCTGCCACAGATGTCCTTTGCTCCACCAGTAGTTTCCTCGGCACTCTGGAATACCAGCAGCACGTTGTGGGGCAGGCCGCTTTTTTTGCTCAGACGGCGGGCCAGCTCCAGCAAGATCGCCATGTGCCCGTCGTGGCCGCAGGCGTGCATACAGCCCGGATGCCGGGAGGAATACTCCGCCCCAGTCTTTTCCGCAATGGGCAGAGCGTCCGCATCGGCCCGGAATGCGATGGCATCCGCTTGTCCAAAATCAAAAAAAGCGCAAAGACTGCCCGCCACCGGCGAAAATACCCGGCAGTTCAGCCCCAACAGCGCTTGATGGAGATACGCAAAGGTCTCCGGCAGAGATTTATCCAGCTCCGGGATCCGGTGCAGCGCCCGCCGGTCATCACGAATGGTCATGTCCACCCCTCCTTTTGGGTAAGATTATACGGCAAAGTGCCCGGCCTGTCAATTTTTCTTCTTGTCATTCTGACCAAATAATGATAGAATTTTAGGTAATACTAAATAAGGAGAGTTACGATATGAACGCACAGGAAATCATCGAATACATCCGCACCTCTGAGAAGAAGACCCCGGTGAAGGTCTACGTCTGGGAGAAAGCCCCCGTCTCTTTCCCGAACTGCCGGGAATTCCCCGCGGGTCAGGGCTGCAAGATCGTCTTCGGCGACTGGAAGGACGTAAAGCCCGTACTGGAAGCCAATGAATTTGAACATCTGGAAATTGAGAACGATTGCCGCAACTCCGCTATCCCCATGCTGGACCTGAAGGACATCCCCGCCCGCATCGAGCCGGGTGCCATCATCCGGGAGCAGGTGGAGATCGGGAAAAACGCCGTCATCATGATGGGCGCGGTCATCAATATCGGCGCGGTCATCGGTGAGGGCACCATGATCGACATGGGCGCGGTGCTGGGCGGCCGGGCCACCGTGGGCAAGAACTGCCACGTGGGTGCCGGCGCGGTGCTGGCGGGTGTCGTAGAGCCTGCCTCCGCTACCCCCGTTATCGTGGAGGACAACGTGCTGATCGGCGCTAACGCCGTGGTCATTGAGGGCTGCCGCATCGGCCATGACGCGGTGGTGGCCGCCGGTGCCATCGTGGTGGGCGACGTGGAACCCAACACCGTGGTGGCAGGCTGTCCCGCCCGGGTCATCAAGCAAAAGGACGAGAAGACCGCCGGAAAAACCGCCCTGGTGGATGCCCTGCGGGCACTGTAAGGCGCACAAAAAAACGCTTTCCGAATAACATGGAATGAGCGGTGAAGCTCAGAAACATCCAAAATTCGGAGGTATTTCTATGTGCAACAATAACGGTCTGTGCGGCTGCCTGAACAACAACTGGTGGTGGATCATCATTCTGATCCTGCTGTTCTGCAACTGCGGCAACAACTGGGGCTGGAACGGCTGCGACAACAACAATAACTGCGGCTGCTGCTAAACGCAAACGGGGCACCCCACTGGGGTGCCCAAATTTTTGTAGGGGCGGGTCAGTGACCCGCCCTTCGGCGGCAGCCGCTTACGCGGACGGGCGGGTCACTGACCCGCCCCTACGGTGCGTCAGGCTTCCAGCAGCAGCTGGTCCTTTTCCAGCGATTCCATCTTTCCGTGGATGCGGCCCAGGGCGTACATCAGCAGGGTGGCGCACAGCAGATTCAGCCATCCGATACTGACGGCACCCAAGCTGTTGATCAGGCCGATCAGCAGGTTGGCCCCGCCGATGATGGCGAGGGTTCTGCCGATCTTTCTCAGGTGGCCGATCTTGGAATCCAGATCGGAGAAAAGGTCAAATTGCCCCAGCTCCGCTTTGCGCCGAAAGTACACCCACTGTACCATGCGCCCAACGTATTCCGCGCCGATATCCTGCATGAACTGCAAATAGTCCTTGTCCGGCTCGTGCATTTCCAGTCTTACGGTGTATTCTCCGGGCTGGCAGGGGACAAAGTGGTAGGTGCAGAAGCCAACCTTGGTCAGCGCCCAGCCGGACTGGGCCATGGTGTTGAGCCAGCGTTCTTCCTTTTCAAAATTCCAAACCCAGAACCATCTGTGGATCACTTTTTCCTCTTTCATGCGTTTTCCTCCTTCAGAACCGTCTCGCCGTTGGCAACCAGCTGGCGCAGGCGGTTTAATTCATTTTTCAGCACTTCCAGCCCCTTTTCGGTGAGACAGTATTCCTTTTTGCGGCTGTCCGCAGCGATGGGCAGCGGTTTGATCCATCCCTTGTCGCACAGGGAAGTCAGCGCGCCGTACAGGGTGCCCGCCGCCAGCCTTACCCGCCCGCCGGACAGGGCTTCCGTGCGCTGCATGATGCCGTAGCCGTGCTGGGGAGTGTACAGGGACAATAAGATATAGTAGGTGGACTCGGTCAATACGGGATTGTCGTTCAAAAATGGTGCCTCCTTTTATATCGGAAATCGATATATCGTGGCATTAGTATATCGCCGCCCGATATAAATGTCAAGTGGCGATTATGGAGGTTCGGGTAACCTGAAAAAAAGACACATTTTTATGGAAATACCCTCTATCCGCCGTCACCGTTTTCCGTTACAATAGAAGCATAAAGGAGGGGACTGCCCATGCTGCGAATGGAGATCGCCCTGTTTCTGATTCTGGTGCTGGTGGGGTATATGTACTTTTCCACGGAGCGCAGAAATACCGCCCTGCACCAGACCTTTTCCCTGCTGCTGATCGTTCTGCAGATCCATCTGCTCTTTGATGCTGCCACGGTCTACACGGTGAACCATCTGGACACGGTGCCGGTGCTGCTCAACGACCAGCTCCACCGGGCCTTCATCGGCTCCATGGTGCTGGCGGTGTTTCTGTTCTACCAGTACATCTCCATCCTGGTGGAGGAGGAGACGGGCAGGCCCCGGCGGCTGGACCGGGCGGCGAAAGCGTTCCTGCTGGCGGCTTTGGTGGGCGATCTTCTGCTGCCGATCCACTATGCCCAGACCCCCAAAGGCAACTACTCCGACGGCATCCATGTGGTGGTGTGCTACTTAAGTGTTCTGTATTATCTCATTCTGTGCGTGGTGCTGCTGCTGGGGAACTGGAAGGAGCTGGACACGCAGAAGCGGGGAGTCATTGCTTTCGCCCTGACTGTTCAACTGGGGGTCACGGTTTTACAGGCCATCAACCACACCTGGCTCATCAGCGGTATGGGTCTGACCCTTATGACCATGGCCTTCTACCTGACGCTGGAAAATCCAGCCATTCTGCGGGGAGAACTGACGGAGCAGAAAATGTCCATGCTGTACCTGAAAAGTCAAGTCAACCCCCACTTCCTCTATAATACGCTGGATTCCATCCGCATCCGCGCCCAGCTCAGCGGCGACAAGGAGGTTGCCGACCTTCTGATGCGGCTGGTGGACTTCTTCCGGCTCAGCGTGAAGACCAACAGGCAGATGGTGTCGCTGGATGAAGAGCTGGAACTGCTGGAAGCCTACATGGAGCTGATGTGCAGCCGGTATCCCCAGCTGGAGGTGGAATACGACATTGACCCGGACCTGTCGGAAACGTTGGTGCCCAATTTCATTTTGCAGCCCATTGTGGAGAACAGTCTGCTCCACGGCTTAAAAAACAAGGGATATCAGGGCCTAGTGAAGGTTTCTGCCCTGAAAGTGAATGAAACGCAATTCGAAATACAGGTTTGTGACACCGGCAGCGGTTTTGCCCGGGGAGAAAAAGAGCGGGTGGAAGGGATGCTCCGCAACTATGCCAAGACGCCTGCGAAATTGGAGGGCAACAGCATCGGCGTGCTGAACGTGCAGAAGCGCATCAAGCTCCTGTGCGGCCGGGACTGCGGCCTGAGCTACACGGAAAATGAAACAGGCGGGGTGACGGCCCACCTTCGGCTGCCCATACAGGAGGAGGAAACGCTATGAAAAAGCTGCGTGTGCTGCTGGTCGATGACGAAATCATGATCCGGGAGGGCTTCAAGCAGCTCTTCGACTGGGAAGCCCACGACTGTCAGGTGGTGGGGGAGGCCGCCGACGGAATGGAGGCGTTGGGAAAAATCGATTCCCTGAAGCCGGACATCGTCATTATGGACATCAACATTCCCATCATGAACGGCCTGAAGGTCATCCAGCTCAGTCGGGTGAAGCATCCGAACATCGCTTTCGTCATCGTGTCCGGATACGACGATTTTTCCTACTGCCAGCAGGCGTTACGGCTGCAAATCACGGACTACATCCTCAAGCCCGTGAATTACGAGGAATTCGGCAGCTGCATTGACACCCTGAAAATCTCCCTCTTTGAGCGGCGGGTGCTGGAGACCCCGGAGCCGCAGGCTCAGGAGGAGCGCACCATCACTTCCATCACCCGGTTTTTGCAGGAGCACATGGGGGAGGACGTGAGCCTGAGTGTGCTGGCGGAGGAATTCCACCTGAATCCCCAGTACATCAGCCAGCTGTTCAAGAGCGAGATCGGCGTGGGCTTCCTTGCCTACCTGACGGGCATCCGCATGGAGCGAGCGAAAAAGCTGCTGCTGACCACTGACCTGCCGGTGGCGGAGGTGGCAGAGCAGTGCGGCTACGGCGACTACCGGGTCTTTACCAAGGTGTTCAAGAAAAATGAGGGAGTCACGCCTTCCCAGTACCGCCGGGATTTTCGGGAGAACAGGCTGTGACGGAAAAGATAGGAATACGGGCATCCATGATCTTCAAAGATCATGGATGCCCGTTTCATTATTATGAAATGGAAGTTTACCAGAGGTAGGGGATCAACCGCCAGCGGACCTTGGTTTTATATTCCCGGTAGCCCGGCAGGCCCTCTTCCAGCAGGGCTTCCTCACCCCGGATCCGGAACAGAATAATGACGGGGTAAAGAAGCATCAAAGCGAAGCTGATCCAGGAACCAAGTACGAGGGGAATTGCCAGGCACATGAGGATGGTGGCGGTGTACATGGGGTGCCGGACGATGCCGTACAGGCCGGTATCGATAACAGTCTGCCCCTCCTGCACCTCTACCGTCCGGGAGAGGTAGGCGTTTTCCCGGAGCACCTCGGCGTACAGGCCGTAGGAGCCGAGCTGGACAGCGGCGGCGGCCCAGACCAGCCATTTGGGCACATGGGTCCAGCCGAACCGGAAGTCCAGACCCGCCGCCAGAAAGCTCGCCACGAACAGGACCACGGAAAAGACGATCACACCCTGCTGGTCCTTTTCCGTTTCTTTCGTATTCAGCCGTTTTTTCAGCAGCTCCGGGGCTTTCCAGTAGAGAGCCAGCCCCAAAATCAGCATGGGCACGAACAGCAGTCCACAAAACAGCCAGCCGCCGGGGTAGTGCCAGGTCCCAGCGGGGGCGAACAGCAGCAGAGCCGTCAGCAGCAGCCCGGAAACCAGCTTCAAAACGGCATTCATCAGCAGTTTCACAGGCGTTCCTCCTCAAACCAGGCCAGCACGGGCCGCAGGTTGTTGAGACTGACACGATTTCCGCCGTTCTGGAACAGGTCCAGCATGTCGCTTTCCCCGGGAGTACGGTCGGGCTTGGCGGCCAGTTTCCTGACTACGGTCCTGGACATGACCAGCATCATCGGTTTGTAGACGCCCCGCAGTTTTTTCAGGTCAAAGCCGCCCTGCAAGGTGAACAGGGGCAGCCCTTCGGGCAGGCGGTTGGCCTTTTTCACGTCTTCTATCTGAGAGCCGCATTCTCCCATGCCCACGGCGCACAGGGCCTGAATGTCAAAATTTGTAACAGCTTTGTCATAACTCTGCACCTTTCCCGCCGCCAGCCAGCCCAGATAAAGGATGGGGCTGCCCTGGGGCAGGGTTTTCATGGCGTCTTTCAGAGAGTGGACGGGCAGGCCGGTTTCACCCCCTAACAGGGAGGCGTATTGGGCGGTAAAGCCGGTATTGGAGGTGTAAACAATGGCAATAGGTTTCATTTTTCGCCGCTCCTTTCGATGCGTTACCTATAATATAAAGCTATGGAATGGAAAAAGATAGTCTCAGGCGGAAGAAAAATGTGTCAATTTTTCGGGTAGTAACAAAAATGACGGGAGCTTGCAAAAAATGTAAAAATTTCTGGAAAAATTTTGTTTTGGTGGTTGCAATTTCGTAAACGATGTGTTACAATCGTGACAAATAGTTACAGACTATTGCGACAAGATTATCAAGGAGGCAATTCATATGAAGAAACGGATATTGTCTATGCTTCTGGTGATCGTCATGGTCCTGTCCTTGGTGCCTGTATCGGCGCTGGCGGAGGGGGAGTATACGATTGCCAGTGCGAAAAGCTCCGTGGTCGTAGGCGAGGAGCTGGAACTGACTGCGAACGGTGCAGATGCGACAGACACTGTGACTTGGTCTTTTACCAGTGAAGACGGCGCTGTGGTCGAGTTCAGCTCTGAAACAGAGAACTCGGTCAAGATGACAGGCCGGCGGCAGGGCAAGGTTACTGTCAAGGCCGAATACGGTACCAAGTCAGGTGTGAGAACGTATACGGTTTATCAGAAGCCGGATGATCTTGCAATCATTGACGTGGATACCGAGAAGACCCCTGTGACCAGCCTTACAGTTGGTGACAGTCTCAATCTGGGCTATACCTGCACCAATCTGGGCACCATTACAGAAAAGTCCACGGTGTGGGACAGCTCGGATTCCACCGTGATCAGTGTGGATAAAACAGGCCAACTGGTGGCTGCAGATGCTGGCAGCGCGACTGTCACCCTGCGCTTCAACGGCGGCAGGGCGACACTGGACTTCACCGTTGCCGAACCTGTTCCCGGTAAGCTTACCATCAAGGCGGACAAGTCCACTATGTATGTCGGCAAGACCCTCCAGTTGAACGCTTATGACGAGGAGGATAATGTGGTCGACGGCATCACCTGGACGACCAGTGCTGAGACGACTGCGACGGTGGATGGAAATGGCGTTGTGACCGGCGTGGCTGCGGATAATGTCACTATCACGGCTGCAAAGGATGGCTATGACAGTGCAACGTTTGATATCACTGTCGAAAAGGATCACATTAGAATTGTCGATGCGGCAGACCCCGAGAACAAAGAATTGACCGAAGTTACGATTTATGCCGGTGATTCCATGCAGCTGAAGGCCGTGGACTGCGAAGGAAATGCGCTGGTTGCTTTCTGGAACAGCCGCAAGGATAAAGCTACCATCCACAACACTAGTGGTGAGCTGAAAGGTGTGACAGCAACCGATGAGGGTGAAACCGTCGAAATCGTGGTGGATGTGACTGGCTATGACCGTGCTTTCCTCAATGTCACAGTCCTGAAAAAGCAGCTTTTGACGAACGTGGCGCTCAAAGATAACGTTAAAACCCCCGTTGAGGTTCGCGTTGGCACGAATGTGCAGCTGACGGACATTCTGAATTTTGAGCCTGCCGATGTGACACACAAGATCATCGAGTGGAAATCCGACAACGAGAGGATCCTCACGATTGAGAACGGTGAACTTGTGGCCCATACGTTTGGTGAAGTGACTGTCACCGGTACTTATGAGACCGGGGACGGCGAGAAGACCGTTTCTTTCAAGGTGAAAGCCAAGTCTGCCGAAGGGATCGAGCTGGGCGCCGGCATGACCGATGAGCTGGTGTGCGGTGAATCCATGGAACTGAGCGCCGTTCTGAAGAATGCCGATGGCGAGGTGCTGGATGTGCCTGTTAAGTGGCGGCTGAAGAGCGGCAATGGCATCAAGAATCTGGTGGAGTTGATCGGCAATAAGCTGACCGCCTTCCCCCAGTCCGGTTATGATTTTAATGTCGAGCTGGAAGCTTACGTCGAGGATGCCGAGGTAGAAGCGCTTCCCGTGGTCATTCACGTCATTCCCAAGACCGTCAACATCGCTCTGATGAACGGTACTGAGAATGTTACCGGCAAGACTTCCACGCTGAATCTGGATGACGCTGCTGCTGTTGCTGGCGGTATCAGAATTGACGTGGACTTCACGCCCGCCGATGCCCGTAAGGTGGTGACCTGGCAGGTTCAGGATCCCAATGGCATCTGCCAGCACGAGGCGGACTCTGACTACCTGATCGTAAAGCCGGTCAGCCCCCTGAAAACCGGCTCCATTACCATTATCGCTACCGCGTCTGACGGTACCGGCGTTACGGCCCAGACTGCGGTGCAGTTTGCCAAGCTGGCTACAGAGCTGAAGATCCAGAATGCTCCCGATCAGATGCGCGGCGGCGATACCCTGACGCTGAGCACCAGTCTCGACAATGATAAGACCCTGTCTGACCGCAGCGTCAAGTGGGAGATTTCCGGCGATGGCGCACAGTATGCGACCATCAGCGATAAGGGCGTATTGGATACCTCCGCTGTTCCGGAACAGCTTGCCATTGCTGTGACGGCTACCGCCACAGCCAACCCGGCTGCGACGGATACACAGACCATTACCCTGTGCCCCTCCGTGAAGTCCATTACGGTTACAATGGATGACGGAAGCAAGGTGCCCGGCAAGTTCGGCTTCAATGACGGCCCCATCCAGCTGATGTGCGATACATACCCTGAAGGGGCCATGGGCGATTTCAAGTGGACCTCCAGCAATGAGAGCGTTGCCGTGGTCGATGAGGACGGCACAGTTACGTTTGTGGGTGCCGGAAATGTCCGCATTTCCTGCGAGGCAACGGACGGCTCCAAGGTCAAGGACAACGTGTATCTGGCAGTTACAAAGACAGCTGGCTGCATAGAGATCGAAGGCATCGAGGAAATCGATGGTGTCCGGTCACTGACCAGCGGAAAGAGCGCGGCTCTGAAAGCAACTGTCTGGATGGACGATTCCATGGATGAGAAGGCGGGCAACCAGAATGTTACCTGGAGCGTTGTTGGCACGGACTATCAGCCCACCACTGCCGCTTCCATCAATTCCAGAGGCAGACTGGTAGCCAAGACCGTAAACTACGGTGTCGATGTGATCGTCATTGCCTATTCCGCGGAGAACAAGGAGATCTATGACGAGTACACCGTGACCATCAAGCCCAAGAAGGCGATGACTTTCCTGGCGTATCTGGAAGACGAGAACCAGATTCTGGATAGCACCCTCAACCTGAATATCGGGGAAGATGCCAACATTTGCGGAATGTGGTACGTCGGCGCGGACAACAGCACCGATTTGGAGTTTGACTGCACTTACTTCACCAGCAATTCCAGCGTTGCGTCCTTTGACGAATATGGCGTTCTGACAGGTAAGAAGTCCGGCAGCGCGACCATCACGGTCCGGGCTACGGATAAGGATACCGGCAGCGTGTACAATGCCAAGTTCACCGTGAAGGTGGCAAATCTGGTTGGCCATGTCGAGATCGCCACACCCAAGGCAAATTACCTGAACAGCGGTTCCACCATGAGCCTGTCCGCAACCGCGTGGATGGATTCTGGTATGACAAAGAAGGCCGACAACCAGAGCTTTACATGGAAGGTCTACCAGAAGGACGAGGATACCGGCGACTACGTCACCGCCACAGCCGCTTCTGTCAGCTCCAGCGGCAAGGTCACCGCGAAGAGTGTGACGAAGAATACCACAGTCTGGGTGGCTGCAATTTCCAAGGAGAACAGCGGCTACTTTGATTACGTAAAGCTGACCATCCGGCCTAAGTCCAACTATACGCTCAGAGTGTTCTATAACGATGCGGGTACGGAACGCACCGATACCTGGAACGTGAGACTGGGTTACACTGATCTGAGCAATGTTCTGGCGAAGGGATATGATGCGACTGCCAATTATGGAGCTGGCAAAGATGTTAATCCCACTGTGACCTGGTCTACCAGCAACTCCAATATCATTAAGGTAGTCGGCAACAAGCTGAGCTTTGGCGGAAAGACCGGCAAGGTGAAGGTCACTGCGAAGACGGTCGTCGGCAAGACTACCTATACCGCCAGCATGTACCTGAACGTGGTGAAGCCCGTGACGGGTATAGAGGTCACACAGAAGACCGCGTCCCAGAACCTTTACTCCGGAAAGACTCTGCTCATGGTGGCAAAGGTGACTCCCAGCAACGCGACCAACAAGCGTGTTCTGTGGTCTTTTGCGGATCCGGATGACTACAATTACGCTTCCATCAACGCTACCACTGGTCTGATTCGTGCCAATAAGGGCCTGACCGAGCAGGTGACGATTCATGTCATTGCGACAGCGACAGACGGTTCTGGCGAGGCCAGCGTTCCGAAGACTGTTACGATCTACCCGCTGGCGACCAGAGTCGAGATCACCAGCAGCATCGAAACGATCGACGTTGGTGAAAAGGGAGTCAAGCTGGAAGCTGATGTGTACTGCGGCACTGGACTTGAAGCCTGTCAGAATGTGAAGTGGACCAGCAGTCGCTCCAGCGTTCTCGCTGTTGATCAGGATGGAAACCTGACTGCCAAGCGCAGAGGTACTGCCACCATCAAGGCTGCGGCGCTTGACGGCTCCGGCAAGTACGCGACGATCAAGGTGACCGTTCAGTAACTGCTGATTGCGAGGAAAGAGGAATGCGGGACCCCCGGGGCTGAAAGCCCCGGGGGTCCTTGCGCTATTCACGTCATCCTATGATCCGATCCCTGCGCAAATACAAAACGGGAGCGCCCTGAAAAGGATGCTCCCGTTGAATCGTTTTTCAGAAAGATTGCTGGGTGCCCCGGATGAAAGTCCGGGTTTTTTCGCTTTTGGGGTTGTCGAAGACCTCCTCGGGGGTTCCGATCTCTTCAATGACGCCGTCCGCCATGTAGATCACTACGTCAGCCACACTCCGGGCGAAATCCATTTCGTGGGTCACCACGATCATGGTGTTGTCCTTGTCTTTGAGGCCCCGGATGACCCGCAGCACCTCGCCGGTCAGCTCCGGGTCCAGGGCGGAGGTGGGCTCGTCAAAGCACAGAACCTGAGGGCTGAGGGCCAGCGCCCGGGCAATGGCCACCCGCTGCTGCTGTCCGCCGGAGAGCTGGTAGGGGTAAGCGTCCTGCTTTTGCAGAAGTCCCACCTGATCGAGAAGCTTTAACGCTTTTTCCCGGATGGCGGCAGGCTCTGCCTGCTTGAGAAGCTTTGGAGCCAATGTGATGTTTTCCAGCACGGTGTATTGGGGGAAGAGATTAAAATTCTGGAACACCAGACCAAAGTGCAGCCGGTTCTGCCGGATCTGCTCGTCGGTGAGATTGCCGTCGTTCAGCAGCTGTCCGTCTACCCAGATCTCTCCCTCGTCGGGGGTCTCTAGAAAGTTCAGGCACCGCAGAAGGGTAGTTTTGCCACTGCCGGAGGAGCCGATGATGGCCAGCACCTGGCCCTTTTCCAGAGAAAAGCTGACGCCCCTGAGAACGTCCGTAGAGCCGAAGCCCTTTTTGATATCCTTTACTTCCAAAATCGCCATGGCTCAACCTCTGAAATAGTTTAGTTTTTCTTCCAGCTTGCCGAACAGCACCGTGAGCAGACCGTTGAAGACAAGGTAGAATGCGCCGGTGTAGAACAGCGGCCAGATCAGGCCCTTTTTGATGAAAGATTCACCGGCCCAGATGATCTCGTAAACGCTGATGATTCGTGCCAGAGAGGTGTCCTTTACCAGGGTAATGATCTCGTTACTCATGGGAGCCATGATCCGCTTAACTACCTGAAGAAGGACGACCCGGAAAAAAATCTGCTGTTTTGTCATGCCCAGCACCTGTCCGGCCTCGTACTGGCCCTTGGGGATGGACTCAATGCCGCCCCGGTAGATCTCGGAGAAGTAGCAGGCGTAATTGATGGCGAAGGCCACGATGGTGGCGGTGAACCGGGGCATGGCCGGCAGGCCGAAGATAAGGCCCGGGCCGTAGAAAATGATGATCAGCTGGAGCATCAGGGGCGTGCCCCGGATGACCCAGACGAAGCAGCGTGTCAGCTTTCGCAGGGGGGAGAATCTGCTCATGGAGCCGAAGCAGATCACAAGGCCCAGAGGAAGGGAGAACAGCAGGGTCAGCAGGAAAATCTTCAGGGACTCGCCGAAGCCTGCCAGAAGCTGTAAGGTTACCGGGAGGAACATGGTTTTACCTCTCTTTATCTTTGAAAGTGTTTGAAATGGGGACACACCTCTTCCGTCAGCCCTTCGGGCTGCCACCCTCCCCAGAGGGGAAGGCTGGAGTACGGCGGAAGGGAGGGCAGTCGCCCTCCCTGATTATTTGGGATAAACTCAGGCCAGAGTCAGGCTGTACTTGTCAGCCAGGGCCTGAAGAGTGCCGTCGGCCTTGTACTTGGCCAGCAGCTCGTTCACCTTGGCGGTGACGTCGGAATCCTTCCGGAAGCCGATGCCGTATTCCTCACTGGACAGGCTGATGCCGGGGGCCAGATCGGCGTAGCTGGTACCCTCGCCGGTCATGGCGTTGGCCATAGTGATATCGATGACGCAGGCGTCAGAGGTACCGGCGGCAACTTCCATCAGCGCGGCGGCCTGATCCTGCACAGCGATGATCTGGCTGTCGGGGATGCCCAGAGCCACGACCTCGTCCTGACCGGCGGAGCCGTTCTCCACGGCGAAGGTCAGACCGCTGAGGGAATCGGTGGTGGCGTAGTTACCCACAACGTCGGCTTTCATGACCAGCACCTGGGCGTTGATGACGTAAGCGTCGGAGCAGTTGGTGTTCAGCTTGACTTCCTCGGTGATGGTCATGCCGTTCCAGATACAGTCAATGTTCTTGGTCTCCAGCTCGTAGAACTTCTTGCCCCAGTCGGCCAGCACGAAGAATTCGCATTTGACGTCCAGCTCCTCACAGACCATCTCGGCCAGCTCGGCATCAAAGCCGGTCCAGTTGCCGTTCTCGTCCTTGTAGTCCATGGGGGCGTAGTCGGTGATACCCACGATCATGGTACCCTTTTTCTGGATGTACTTGAGGTCGGAGTCAGAGGAGGAGCCGCAGGCTGTCAGGCAGCTCAGCGCCAGGACCAGCGCCAGAACCAGTGCAAATAACTTTTTCATATCATTTTCTTCCTTTCTTTTTCCACTTGGGAATTTCAACTGTCCGCATTATACTTTATCGCTTTAGAGAAGTAAAGTGTTATTTTGCGATTCTGACAAATTTTGGCATAGTGCACAAAATGGAAAGGCAGAATCATACCGGATATAGAAAAATACCGTGGGCCAGATGGCCGCCGCTCGCTCCTGTGCAGCAGAAACAGCCGGAAGGACACCCCTCCCGGCTGTTTCGTGGCTTCTCCTATTTCAACGCCGCACTGCTGTTCAGCACCAGAGTGCTGTAGAGAAACAGCACGTCCTGCCCGTGAAAATCCAGAAATTGTTCCAGCAGCTCCGGCTGGACATAGCGGATGTCCACCAGCGTTACCTTTGCGTAATCGGAAACCAGCAGTGGGGCCATGGAGCTTCCGAAGGAGTCCCGGAAAATCACCAGTTCCCGATCTGTTTTCGCACCGGGATTCTCGATGGTCAGCAGGGCTTTGGCCCCGGACAGATACACATCGTACAAATCCCGGCTGCCCAATTTGGTTAAATCGTACACGCTTCCCGTTTTTTCCGTCTCATAGTCGTAGACGGTACACCGGGCCAGCAGGTCATTTGCCATAAGGTACAGCGTGTCCGGCTCCATGGGCAGGGCTGCCTGACCGTAATATACCCCGTAGAAGGGCCGCTCAAGAGGCGTCATCGCAAAATCCTCCGCCTTGGGCGGGGTGACTCCCAGCCCCTCGCACAGAGCCGCTGCTGCTGGGATCAGGGATTCCTGCCGCCAGTGGGTGTCGGTGCGGTAGTAGTCCGCCCCGGACAATACGGGGCGCAGGTCGATCTCTTCCGCCCAGGGCATCCCCGCCGCAGCCTGGGCGTACAGGGTATCATAGTCCATGGTCAGATGCTCGCTTTCCTCCCCCAGATAATAGCCCTTATCCGGGACAATGGCGTAAAAGCACCGGCTTTCCGTAAGGTATTTGTCGTAAATCTTCTGAAAACGGCCAATGGCGTGGTTCACGGAATCCGCGTTCAGGGGGTATTCCTGCTTGACGGCGGTGCCATCCGTCAGATAGATGCCATTGTTGTCCCGCTGTCCCAGCACGACCGTGTGAAACAGGGATTTCAGGGTGCGAAAGCTGTCCCGCAAGGGGAACTGGTCCAAGCTGTAGCTTTCAAAATCTGTGGTGAATGTGTCGGAAAAGGCCGGTTTTTGAGCCAGCGGACGGCGCTCGGCTTCCGAGATCTGCTTACTTGGGATGAACCAGGCCCACAGCGCCAGCGCGCCCCATAGGCCCAAAACCAAAATCGTCTGATATTTTTTCATATCGCCACCTCAGAACCGGAAATACAGGAAGGGGCTGAAGGAGCCGTCTACCAGATAGGCGGTGCAGACCAGCAGCAGACCCAGCCAGAGCAGCGGCTCCACTGACTGAACAAGACGGTTTCCCCCCAATTTTTGCGCGGCACGTTTTATCAGCGGTGTGGCCCCCACGCAGGCGATGACCAGCAGAGGGGCATAGCTGCGCAGGTAATACCCGGTTTCTCTCGTGAACAGGGGCAGCCCGGCACATCCAAACAGGGCCGCAAAATCAGTTTCTGCCTGGGCCAGGGTATCGGCGTTGAAGAGCACAAAGCTCAGAATCACTGCCAGCAGCACATAGCCGTGACGCAGGATGCCCGGCAGCTGTTGCAGCCCCGGAATAGCCTTTTCTATCAGCAGCAGCGCTGCGAACAGCAGCCCCCAGAGGACAAAATTCCATGCCGCCCCGTGCCACAGTCCCGTGAGCATCCAGACGATCAGGATATTGCGCACCCATTTGATTTTCCCCACCCGGTTGCCTCCCAGCGGGATATACACATAGTCCCGGAACCAGCTGCCAAGGGAAATATGCCACCGCCGCCAGAATTCCGTGACACTTTTGGAAAGGAAGGGATAGTCAAAATTTTCCAGGAAATGGAAGCCGAAAATTCGTCCCAAACCGATGGCCATGTCGGAATACCCGGAAAAATCGAAGTAAATGTTAAGCGTAAAGGCGATGGCGTACATCCAGGCGAAGATGGCGGAGGGCTCTGTGCTGTCCCGGTAGAGCGTTGTGAGCATCGCCAGATTGTCCGCCAGAATGACCTTTTTTGCAAGGCCGATGACAAACCGCCGCAATCCGATACCTACGTTTTCCCAGCTATGGGTTCGATCCTCCAATTCTCTTGCCACGTCGGCATAGCGGACGATGGGCCCGGCAATGAGCTGGGGAAACAGGGCTACGTAGGCCCCAAAGGAGATGGGGTTTTTCTGGGGCGGTACAGTGCCACGGTACACGTCCACGGTGTAGCTCAGGCACTGGAAGGTATAAAAGCTGATGCCCACAGGAAGGGCCAGCTTCAGAAGCGGCACCGACAAGCCTGTTGCGGCGTTGACGCTGGAGATGAAAAAATCGGCGTATTTAAAAAGCCCCAGCAGCCCCACGCCAACGGCGATGGAAAAAACCAGCCATGCTTTTTTATGGGTTTCGCTGCGTCCGATGGCAAGGCCGCACAGATAAAACACAGCGATGGTAACCACCATCAGCCACAGCAGCTTCGGCTCTCCCCAGCCGTAGAAAAAGAGACTGGCAAGGAGCAGCACAGCGTTTTTCCCCCGCTTTGGTGTCAGAAAGTACACCGCCAGCACCGCCGGGAGGAAGTAGTAAAGAAAGGGAATGCTGGAAAAAATCATAACGGCGTCCTCACATAAAAATCGTAGGGCGGGGTCATGACCTAAGCCCTACGAAAAAATCTACTGTATTAAAACTGGCAGCGGCATTGCCGCTGCCATCTTCTCTTAGATCACAAAGTCGCAGCTTCTGCCCGCCACGGTCTGGAAAGCATCCACAAAGGACTGGGCGGTCATGTCACTGGTGGTGGATACCATGATCAGCATGACCACGTCGCCGCAGCCGGTAACCAGCATATCGTCGGCTTCCACGCAGATCCACTTCCGGGGATCCACACCGGACTTCATGGCCTCGGCAACAGCTTTGGCATCCGCGCCCTCAGCCGTACGCACCATGACCAGAGAGAAGGCAATCGACCCGATCATCGGCTCGTAGGCGGCGGCTTCACGCAGCTGAGAAGCGTCGTCCAGGCCGGTAAAGCTCTTAATTGTCCACAGACCATCCTCGCTGGTGTCGCTCAGGTCGATGGGGTATATACCGCCGGCAAATTCCACAGGCCGGGCCTCGATGACCCTGTTCAAAAGCTCTTCCATGGTGCCCTCGATGTTGGCAGCGGGAGCGGTGGTTTCCTCCACCGGCTTACCGCCGCAGGCGGTCATGGCAAGGGTAAGCGTCAGCGCCAACAGGGCGCAAATCAGTTTTTTCATTTCAGGTTTCCTCCAAAGGTTGTTTCTTGCATAAGTAATGATGCCCCAAAGTGAGAAGAATCACTCCCAATAAGACACCGCAGCTGTCGATGCAGACATCCCGCACACCGGGACCCCGGCCCGGGACAAAAATCTGGATGGTTTCATCCACACAGGCTGCCGCCGCGCCGCAAAGGAAGGGCAGCAGCTTTCCCTTTCCCAGCATACCGAACAGCCAGCAAAGGCACAGGCCAAGCATCGTAAATTCCGTGAAATGGGCCAGCTTCCGCACAAGAAAGCCACCGTTTTCCGGCTCCGGCTCTCCTTGTGTAAAGAGTCTCTCCAAAATTTTCTTGACAAAATCGCTGATGGCCCCGGAAATATCTCCGGGCAGCAGGGAATTTCCCCAGATAAACACCAGGCAGCAGACGGTCAGAGCGACGCACAGCCGCATCCGCTTTTCCGTCCGGATCACGCCAGCACCCCCAGGTGTTCCAGCAGGATCTTTGCGCCCAGCAAAATCAGAATGATGCCCCCGGCGATCTCTGCCTTGCTCTCAAAGCGGCTGCCGAAGACGTTGCCGATCTTTACGCCCAGCATGGACAGCAGGCACGTGCAGATGCCGATGAGTGTCACGGCGTAGAAGATATTCACACCACCAGCCATGGCCAGGGAAATGCCCACCGCCAGTGCGTCAATGGACGTTGCTACCGCCATGACGAACATGGTCTTCACACTCAGGTCTGCGCTGTGCTCGCAGCCGCATTCTTCCTCTTTCTCCAGGGCCTCCTTCAGCATATTCACGCCGATGATGGCAAGCAGCCCAAAGGCGATCCAGTGATCCACCGCCTGAATGGCCGCGGCAAACAGGGTGCCCAGAAAAAAGCCGATCAGGGGCATCAGGGCCTGAAAGCCGCCGAACCACACGCCGCAGGTGATCTCCGCCTTGAAGGTGGCCCGCCGCAGGGCCAGCCCCTTACATACCGATACAGCGAACGCGTCCATGCTCAGGCCCACTGCCAGCAGCAATAACTCTCCGATTCCCATAAAAAAAGACCTCCGTACAGATCCTCACCGGCACGCAAGTCAAATAGAGAGACTGAGCCGGCCTTCAAGTCTCGTCATTTCAGGCAGAACCGGGGCTAGGCCCAGTATGTCGATTCTGTCCCGCGTCCATGCGCGCCGACTACTCCCTCTTCTGGCGGGAATTATAACAAAAGACTCCCGGTTTGTCAAGGCAAACCGGGAGAATACATAGTTTTTTTACAAATTTTTGAGCAATTTTTCCAGCAGCACCAATCCCACGCCCTCGATGCCGTTGAACACGCAGGGCACGATGCCCGCTTCCCGGTAGCCGAGCTTCCGGTACATGGCTCTTGCCCGGGCGTTGCGGCTGTTGGTGTCCATCCGAAGAACTTTACAGCCGTTCTGTCTGGCGTGATCCTCATAAAAGGCCACGAAGGCTTTTCCGTACCCCTTCCCGGCGGTGTCCGGGTCGATGACCAGGGTATGCAGCACCATGACCTCAGAATCTTCCGCTTCATACGCCCAAGGCCCGCCGTAATAGGCATCCACCTGGGTCTGGTTGATGATAGCCGCTCCCATGATACGCCCGCCGTCCTCCTGAACGAACAGGTCGCCGCGGTTCAGGGCCTGCCGGGCGGTGTCCTCTGTGGGGTAGACACCCCGGATCCATCCGATGGTGGCCCGGCCCGCTTCCTCTTCGGTGTGGAGCTTGGCGTAGATCGCCGCTACGGCGGGAATATCGGTTTCCAATGCTTTTCGGATCATGCCAGCACCCCCGTCAGTTTCAGGATGCACTCCACGATCAGCACCGCCGCGCTGCTGCTGACAGCCACCACGATCAAACTTTTGCCCCGGTAGGCAAGGACGATGGCAACGATCAGAGCCGCCGCACCGCTTAATATAGACGCCGTGCTGCTTAAGATCGCCGGGAAGGTCATGGCGGTCAGGCAGGCGTAGGGCACGTAGTGTAGGAACGAGCGCAGGAAGCGGCTGCGGATGGGCTTGCGGAAAATGGTCAATGGCAGCACACGGATGAGGTACGTGGTCAGGGCCATGGTGAAAATATACACGTAAATATTCATTCCGCTGCCTCCGCTTCTTCCTCGATGGGCAGCACCGCAGCACAGATGCCCGCCGCCGCCACGGTGCAGATGACGATGGCAAGTCCCGCGGACACTTCTTTCAGCACGGGAACCCAAGTGAAGGCGCTGCTGAACACCAGCGCCAGAATCACAGACACCAAAATCTTTTTATCCGTCTTCGCCGGGGGCACCACGATGGCAATGAACATCCCGTAGAGCATGACCCCCAGCGCCGCCTGGATAGATGCCGGCAGCACCGACCCCGCAAGACCGCCGCACAGGGTACCCAACGTCCAGCCCACAATGGGCAATGTGCCAAGGCCCAGCATGAAGGGCACCGTCAGTGGTTCTACTCTTGCCATGGCCAAGGCAAAGATTTCGTCGGTGTTGAAAAACGCAATCAGCAGCCGTGGCAGAAAGCCAATCTTTTCCCCCATCCGTTGGCTTAGTGCCAGGCTCATGAGGGCATAGCGGCTGTTGATGATCAGCTGGGTCAAAATCATTTCCCACAGGGTCGCCGCCGCCACGATGACGGTCAGCCCCGCGAACTGTCCCGCGCTGGTCACGTTGGTCAAGGAAATCAGCGTAGCATCCCACGCTGACAGGCCCTGGCTCACCGCCATGGCTCCAAAGCCAAAGCTGACGGAGAAGTAGCCCATGCCCACCGGCAGTCCCCGGCTGACCCCCGTCCGATATTCCTGAAAGTTCATATGTATCTTCCTTTTTGTTTTATCTTTCCAGCAAAATAGGCCCTCCCCTTTGGGGTGGTGCTCCGCGCAGCGAATCCAGAATAAGTATGATTGCCGGTGGCAATCATACCATAATTTATGGTGGCCGAGCGTAAGCGAGGTCGGGAGAGGTTTTCCCAACTCTATCATAAACCTCTTCCGTCAGCCCTTCGGGCCGCCACCTTCCCAAAAGGGGAAGGCTTTTACTCGGCCTGCACGCCCTGATACTCTATCAGCTCCAGCACCTGCTGGCCCCGCTGGGTCAGGGCCATGCTGCCCTTGATTGGATAGTCCCCATACCCGGCGAAGCCCGCCAAGGGCTTATCATAATCCAAGGAGATCAGACCCTTTTTCTCCAGAACCTCCAAAATCAGGCTCATATTTTCCGGCCCGTCTCCCTCGGGATAAATGGGTGTCAAATCCCCTATTTGCCGGGCCACCGGCAGGAAAGCAACCTCTCCAAGGCGGCGCAGAAAGTCGATTTCCACACTGCTCAGCACCAGCTCTTTCGCGCAGCCGGAGCAGCTGCCGCAGTTTCCGCAGCAAGATCCCATGGATATCCCTCCATAATTGGTAGATTATAGCAAATTGGCGGTGGTATGTCAAATGCCGCCCTCTACGGATTATCATACGCCATTTTCCGCGAAAATAACCGGCATGATGAACTCATACCGGTTTTTCCTTGAGCTGAGCCATATGCCGCTTCAATGCCTGAAAGGATTCGTCCGAAATGGTATGCTCCATTTTGCAGGCGTCAGCGATGGCGGTGCCCTCCGGGACCCCCAGGGCCATGAGCAGCTGGCTCAGCAGGGTGTGCCGCTCGAAGATCTTCTCCGCGACCTCCCGCCCGGCATCCGTCAGGGTCAGCCCTCCGTCCGGGTCCATCAGCACATAGCCGCCGGCGCGCAGAATGCCCATAGCCCGGGACACGCTGGGCTTGGAATAGCCCAAGTATTCACTGACATCCACGCTGCGGACAAAGCTGCTTTTCTGCCCCAGCACCAGAATGGCTTCCAGATACATTTCCCCTGATTCGTGAAGCTCCATCCCGAATTCTCCTTTCTGATGTGCGAATTTGTGCACGAAGTTTTCTGTAGAATACCACAGCTTTATGCAGAATGCAAGAACTTACATTTTTTCTTTACAAAAGTCTTTTCAACCGGCCCAAAATAGTGTACAGTGTCCCTATCAAAAAAAGGAGGCGCGTTTATAATGGATTACGCGAAAGAATCCCTTCGGCTCCACAAGGAGTGGGGCGGCAAAATCGAAGTGACCTGCACGGTCCCCTGCAACACCAAGGACGACCTGTCCCTGGCCTACACCCCCGGCGTGGCTCAGCCCTGCCTGGAAATTCAGAAGGACATCGATAAATCCTATGAGCTGACCCGGCGGCACAACCTGTGCGCCGTTATCACCGACGGCTCCGCCGTGCTGGGTCTGGGCGACATCGGCCCCGAGGCGGGTATGCCCGTTATGGAGGGCAAGTGCGCCCTGTTCAAGGCCTTTGCGGACGTGGATGCCTTCCCCCTGTGTGTGAAGTCCAAGGACGTGGACGAGTTCGTCAACGCCGTGTATCTCATTTCCGGCTCCTTTGGCGGCATCAATCTGGAGGACATCTCCGCCCCCCGGTGCTTTGAGATCGAGCGCAAGCTGAAGGAAAAGTGCGACATTCCCGTTTTCCACGACGACCAGCACGGCACCGCCGTCATTACGTTGGCGGGCCTGACCAACGCTCTGAAGGTGGTGGGCAAGAAGAAGGAGGACGTGAAGATCGTCACCTCTGGTGCGGGCGCTGCCGCCATCGCCATTGTGAAGCTGCTGCTGAGCGCGGGCTTCAAAAACATCACCATGTGCGACCGCAAGGGCGCGATTTATGCCGGCCGCGACGGTCTGAACTGGATCAAGGAGGAAATGGCTCAGGTCACCAATCTGGATAAAAAGGCCGGTTCCCTTGCCGATATGCTGGTGGGTGCCGACGTGTTCATCGGTGTGTCCGCTCCCGGCATGGTGACGAAGGAAATGGTTTCCACCATGAATAAGGACGCCATTATTTTCGCCTGCGCCAACCCCACCCCCGAGATCTACCCCGACGAGGCCAAGGCGGGCGGTGCCAAGGTGGTCTCCACCGGCCGCAGCGATTACCCCAACCAGATCAACAACGTACTGGCCTTCCCCGGCATTTTCCGGGGCGCTTTCGACGTGCGGGCCAGCGATATTAACGAAGAAATGAAGGTTGCCGCCGCCGAGGCACTGGCAGGCCTGATCACCGACGAGGAGCTGAACGAGGATTACATCATCCCCGCCGCCTTTGACCCCCGGGTCGGCCCCGCCGTGGCCAAGGCCGTGGCAGATGCCGCAAGAAAATCCGGCGTAGCCAGAATCTGATAAAATGTCTTCCCCAAAGATGCGGACCAAGACTCCGAATCAGAGGGGAAGACGTTTTTTTACTGTTCCGCCAGACATTCGTCCAGCTTTTCCTGAATGCGCGCCTTCACCAGCGCGGCCACCTCGGCGGGCTTCATGCCGGCGTACTCTTCACTGGTGATGGGGGGTAAGTAATGGATCTGCACGGACACCGGCTTGCTGCCGGGCTGGTCCAGCACCTTGAAGCAGTCCACCAGGGCGATGGGCACGATGGGACAGCCGGACTTGGTGGCACAGCGGAAGCTGCCGCCGTGGAATTCCAGCATTTCGTTGCCCTTGCGACTGCGGGTGCCCTCGGGGAAGATCAGGTAGGCCCGGCCGTTTTTCACCTCGGCGGTGACGTTCTGGATCACCGTCAGGGACTGGCGCACGTCCTCCCGGTCCATGGCGAAGGACTTGGTGCACAGGGCGATCTGGTGCAGGAAGGGGATGTCGTACAGCTCCTTTTTCAGCACCGCGCCGATGGGCCGGTCGCAGGTGGCGGCGATGGCCAGCACGTCGAACAGACCCTGATGGTTGGAATACAGCATAAAGCCGCCGTCTTCCGGGATGTTCTCCTGCCCGGTGACCGTCATCTCGATGTTTCCGCCGGTGACGGCGCGCTTCAAAATAAACTGGATGTGCCGGTATTTTTCGATTTCCGGGTAGTTGTCTGTGTGCTTGGCGTATTTGCAGAGCTTCATCCAGGCACCGGGGACGATGCCTAAGTTTTTCAGCACCATCGTAACGATTCGATTCATGAGGAGTTCCTTTCCGGCGGGACAGCCCGCCTGCTTGCTGGAAGTTATCATACCATGCTTATCCGGGAAATGCAAGCCCGCCCGGGGAGGATTGACGAACCCTGCTGCCCGGGCAGGGGACGAAATAAGGCAAGACCGGGGCCGTAAGGCTCCGGTCTTTTTGTATTGTGGTATCTGTTGAGGGTTACCAGTAGCAGCCGCCTTCTACCAGCTTTGCGCCGTCGGGAGTTTCGGATGCCAGAGGGTGGACCCAGTATTCGTTGTAAAGCGCGCGGACTACCGGCTCAACGTCCCAGCGGCTTCCTCTGATACCAAAGAGAAGCTGGGTGGCGCCACCCATGTGGATGACTTGCTTTCCAGCTTTTTTCAGCTTCGCCGCCAGAGGAAAGCCATAGGCACCGCAGCCGATGATCGCTATGTCGAAATCCATTTTCATGGCTTCACCGTACATCCAGTCCAGGGCTTCAAACCAGTCCTGAAACCGTTCATCCTGAGTTCCGGCGATGGTCTGAACTGCCTTGAGCACCTGCAGGTCGGCGAATTCCGGCAGGAAATTCGGGTTGTCAAAAATTTTCTCCCTTTTTTCGTACTGGCTCAGGATGGTATCACGGAATGGGTGGATCAGCAGCACCTTTTTTCCAGCCAGCGCAGCTGTCCATGGTTCCTCGGGAGCGTACCAGGGTTCCAGCGCCAGAAGATGTGTGATCATCTCAGGATTTCCATAGGTCTCAATGGCGTAGTCTTCCATGAGGTTGTGCCAGATGCACATGACATCCATCTGGGAAGTGGATTCCTTCATTAAATCCGCAAACTGAATCATCTTCTGGTAATCATGGGGAAAGAAACCGGAATTGCAGCACATCTCGTCCAAAAGCGACTTTTTCAGTCCGGAGTGCAGCGGGAAAAGACAATCCTGATGCCAGAACGCCTTCAGTTCTGTCAGGCCGTATCGGGCTACGGCGAAGGGTTCACCAGAAAGAATCCGATTTTTAATATGCACTTGAGCCTCCGGAATGGGGATGTAGGGCATTCCGGCATAGACTGACGGCCCCTTATATTTCAAACCCAATTTCCAGCAGACTCTTTTTTCGCACTCGCGGATCTCCCCCTTGACCAGATAGCGAAGATACGTGGATTTGTTTGTCATTGTGTAAACTCCTCTCAGTTTCGGCCTGTGGCTAAAGCGGCCTGTATTGTTTGCTTGCCAACGGGAAAAAACTGGCTTACAGGTCGGGATGGTGTTCAAGTTTTCTGACGGTCCGTGCCGGATTCCCAGCCACCACAGTCCAAGGCTCCACATCCTTTGTAACCACACTTCCGGCACCGACCACAGCACCCTCGCCGATGGTCACGCCTTTCAGAACAGTTACCCCTTCCCCGATCCACGCTTTTTTGCAGATGCGGATGGGGGCATTCTTCACAACGCTCCAGTCCTTATCCCGCAGAGAAGGCAGACCGGAGGAAAGGTTCTGATAGACTTTTTCCGTATCAAACTGCCGCTCCTCCCAATTGACACTGTGGGAATTGTGGTCATAGAACAGGCAGTTCCAGGCGATGGAGACGTCATCCTCGATCTCAATGTGGTTTATGGAGATAAAGGTGCTGCTTCCGATAAATACCCGGTCTCCGACGGATACACTTCCGCCTCTGCTCTCAAATACAAAGCTTCCGTCCACAACACAGTGGGCACCCACGCTCAGATAGATGTGGCCGTCCTGCGGCTCCCGCAGATCCACGGAGAAGCCGCCGCCGTAATGGGAATCCCCGGACAGGCGGACATAGGGCGCGATCCTCCGGCGTGCTTTTTTCTGCTGATACGCGCGATACAGCTTCCGAATTGGCATGACTTACTCCTGTCCCGCGATTTTTTTGTAAAACGTGCTGGTTTTTCGGGCGGTTTCCTCCCAGGTGAACAGTTTGACCCGCTCCGCTCCCCTCTGGATATACTGTCTGCGAAGCTCGCCGTCTGAGATGATGGCATTGACCCGGTCCCGCAGTTCCCCGCCGTCCTCTGGGGAGAAGTACAGCACCGCGTCTCCGCCTACCTCCGGCAGGCAGCTGGCGTTGCTGCACAGAACCGGACAGCGATTGTCAAAGGCTTCCAGAATGGGGAAGCCGAAGCCCTCGTATTTTGACGGATACAGGAAGCACACTGCGTTTTGGTAGAGCCATGCAAGCTCTCCGTCGGACACGGTTTCCTGTAAGACCCGGTCACGAATTTCCAGTTGGCCCAGCAGCGTCTCTTCCTGCTGGGTAAAGGCACCGCCGCCGGCAAACACCAGATGCAGATCCGTCCGCTCCTTGAGAAGGGACGCCAGGTTCTCCATCAGGAAAGCGGCGTTTTTGTAGCCATCCCGTCTGCCGACGAACAGCAGGTATTTTTCGGGCACCGGGAAGGAGGACGGGCGCACGGCCTGCCCAAGGTGGTTGGTGCCATGGTATATGACTTTAATTTTGTCTTCGGGAATATCCGGGTAGAATTTCAGAATGTCCCGCTTGGTGCTTTCGGAAATGGCAATGATCCCGTCGGCCTGATGGGCGGCGTATTTTTTGCGTTCCACCGTCACCGGGTCGATGCCGAAAATTTCCTGCACCATGTCGTGAATGGTGATCACCGTTTTCTGACCGCGGCAGGCCTGAAGCACCCGGGGCTTATACCACGTCAGATGCACGATATCGTATTGTTCCCGCCGCAGCTTCCAATCCAGAGCAAGGGTAGTGAGCTGGTAGAGCCGCCGGGAAAGGCTGTCAGGGACGGATGTGCGGAGCTTTCTGTGCGTGTAATCCGCCAGATAGGCGTTGAGGACGATGGGAACGGGGATGTCCACATGATCCGCGCAGACCTGTTCCAAACTTCTGGCAAGTTCTATGTGATACCGGGATACACCGCCGATCCGCTGTTCAAAAAAGATTTGGTGGTCAAACAAGATATTCATGGCTTCTCCTTGATGCCTTAGGCTGTTTATACAGCGGCCTGAAAAAAGGTCAAAAACCAGTATGAGCACATCGATTGTGTTTTCATCATACCATATGTGCCGTTACAAAAGCAAGCCCTTTCACTTTTACACCACCTGAAAAATGTAGAATTTCAGGTAATCGGTCTCCGGCACGTTCCAGAGGATGGGGTGGTCGGGAGCCTGCTGGCGGGCTTCGATCTGCCGCAGCTCCACCCCCGCGTCCAGCGCTGCCGAGCGCAGCATCTTCACGAACAGCTCCGAGGGCATGAAGTGGCTGCAGGACGCCGTGGCGAAATAGCCGCCCCGGGGCAGCAGCTTCAGCGCCCGCAGGTTGATTTCCTTGTAGCCCCGCTGGGCGCTGCCCACGGTCTTCCGGGACTTTGTAAAGGCGGGCGGGTCCAGAATGATGAAATCGTAGGGGGCCTTGCCCTTGGCGGCCAGCTCCGGCAGCAGGTCAAAGACATCCGCCACCACAAAATCCATTCGGTCGGTCAGGCCGTTCCGGGCAGCGTTGGCCTTTGCCATTTCGATGGCGGAAGCGGAGATGTCCACGGCGGTGACGTGCTCTGCCCCGCCCATGGCGGCGTTCAGGGCAAAGGAGCCGGTGTGGGTGAAGCAGTCCAGGACCCGCTTGCCCTTTGCCAGCTTCGCAACGGCCAGACGGTTGTACTTCTGGTCAAGGAAAAACCCGGTTTTCTGCCCGTTTTCCACGTCCACCCGGTAGAAAATGCCGTTTTCGCAGATCTCCGTCACGGTGCTTTCCGGGGGCGTTTCGCCGGGCAGGGGATACCAGCCCTTGTTCTGGGTCAGGCCCTCCAGCTCCCGGATGGCTACGTCGTTGCGCTCATAGATGCCCCGGATGTCCTGACCGTCGGCCCGCAGGACCTTGGCAAGCAACGGGAACACAATATCCTTGACCTTCTCCATGCCCATGGACAGGGTCTGGGTCACGAGAATGTCGGAGAAGCGGTCCACGGTCAGTCCCGGAAAGCCGTCGGCCTCTCCGAAAATGACGCGGCAGCAGGAAATGTCGCTGCCCATGACGGTCTTGCGGTAGTCCCAGGCGTATTGAACGCGGCGCTGCCAGAAGCTTTCGTCAAAGCGGTCGTTGGCGTTGTGGGACAGGAGCCGCAGGCGAATTTTACTGTGGCGGCTCACAAAGCCGGTGCCGAGGTATTTGCCTTTTTCGCTGACCGCGTCGGCCAGCGCGCCGTTTTCGCAGGCTCCCTCTTCCCGGAGGACTTCTCCTTCATAGATCCAGGGGTGGCCTTGCTCCACCCAGCGGGTTCCCTTGGCGGTGATGATAAATTTGGGGTAGCTCCGTTCTGCTTTCATATCGTTCATCCTTTTCGGCATTCATTTCACGTTATTGTAGGGCGGGGGCTTGCCCCCGCCGACCACGTAACCTATCCCTTGGGCCTATCGTCCAACGATAATGGGCAGGCCCTTATCCGACAATCCCCATTCGTCGCAGGCCTTGTATCATCGATACCGGGTCGGCGGAGTCATGACTCCGCCCTACGATGCGTTATGGTTAATTCCACGCCAGTATACCACAGCCCGGCCCAAAAGAAAAGCCCGGAAGGGCCGCTTTTCCCGCAATGGTGATTGATTTTCGGGTGAAAATGCGGTATGATAACCTAGCTATGCTATAACAGGCCCAATTGCGCCTTTTTTCGCCCCGGGGCGATTGCGATATTTTTGATTTGGAGGATAATTTATGTCTAAAGTTGCGCTGATCACCGGCATCACCGGTCAGGACGGCTCGTATCTTGCGGAATTTCTGCTGGAAAAGGACTATGAGGTCCACGGCATCGTCCGCCGGGCATCCCTCGCCAACACCGCGAGAATCGACCACATTCTGGATAAAATCCATCTTCACGATGGGGACTTGTCCGATTCTTCTTCCCTCATCCGTGTGATTTCCCTTGTCCAGCCCGACGAGATCTATAATCTGGCGGCCCAGTCCCACGTGCAGGTGTCCTTCGACGTGCCGGAATACTCCGGTGACGTGGACGCGCTGGGCGTTCTGCGGATCCTGGAAGCCTGCCGGATTCTGGGGCTGACCAAGAAGACCAAATTCTATCAGGCGTCTACCTCCGAGCTGTTCGGCAAAGTCGAGGAAGTTCCCCAGCGGGAAACCACTCCTTTCCATCCCTATTCCCCCTACGCCGTCGCCAAGCAGTACGGCTTCTGGATCACCAAGGAGTACCGGGAGGCCTACGGCATGTTCGCCGTCAACGGCATCCTGTTTAACCACGAGTCCGAGCGCCGGGGCGAAAATTTTGTCACCCGGAAGATCACCCTGGCTGCGGGCCGGATCGCTGAGGGCTTGCAGGACCATCTGGAGCTGGGCAACATGGACTCCCTGCGGGACTGGGGCTACGCAAAAGATTACGTCGAGTGTATGTGGATGATTTTGCAGCACGAGACGCCTGAGGATTTTGTCATCGCCACCGGCGAGCAGCACACCGTCCGGGACTTTACCGAAAAGGCCTTCGCCGCCAATGGAATGACCATCCGCTGGGAGGGCACCGGGCTGGACGAGAAGGGCTACGACGCGGACACCGGCAAGCTGCTGGTTTCCGTCAATCCCCAGTGGTTCCGTCCCACCGACGTGGACAACCTGTGGGGCGATCCCACCAAGGCGAAAACCGTACTGGGCTGGAATCCCCAGAAGACCAGCTATGAGGAACTGGTGCGCATTATGGCCGTGCATGACCGGAAGCTGGCAATGCGGGAGCGTGCCTTGAAGGAGGCTGGTGCCGAATGATGGAGAAAAACGCGAAAATTTACGTGGCGGGCCACCGGGGCATGGTAGGTTCCGCCATCGTCCGGGAGCTGAACCGGCAGGGCTACAACAATATCATCACCCGCACCCACAAGGAGCTGGATCTGACCCGGCAGGATCAGGTGGAAGCGTTCTTTGAAGCGGAAAAGCCGGAGTATGTGTTCCTCGCCGCCGCCAAGGTGGGCGGCATCGTTGCCAACCAGAACGCCCTGGCAGACTTCATGTACGACAACATGATTCTGGAGATGAACGTCATCCACTCCGCCTGGAAAAACGGCTGCAAGAAGCTGGAATTCCTTGGCTCCTCCTGCATCTATCCCCGGATGGCCCCTCAGCCTATGAAGGAAAGCTGTCTGCTGACCTCTGAGCTGGAAAAGACCAACGAGGCATACGCTCTCGCCAAGATCAGCGGCCTTAAATACTGCGAATTCCTGAACAAGCAGTATGGTACGGACTACATTTCCGTTATGCCCACCAATCTCTACGGCCCCAACGACAACTACCATCCCACCCACAGCCACGTGCTGCCCGCGCTCATTCGGCGCTTCCACGAGGCCAAGGCAGAGGGGAAGACCGAGGTCACCTGCTGGGGCGACGGCAGCCCCCTGCGGGAGTTCCTGTATGTGGACGATCTGGCAAATCTCTGCGTGTTCCTGATGAACAACTACTCCGGCGACGAGACGGTCAATGCCGGCACGGGGAAAGAGCTGACCATCAAGGAGCTGACGGAGCTGGTGGCGAAGGTCGTGGGCTTCGAGGGCGAGATCAAATGGGACACCACCAAGCCCAACGGCACCCCCAGAAAGCTTTTGGATGTGTCCAAGGCTACCGCTCTGGGATGGACCTACAAGACGGAACTGGAAGACGGTATCCGTCTTTCTTACGAGGATTTCCTGAACAACCCCATGCGGGCGGAACGATAAATTGATTGGAGAGCTTAAGCTATGCTTGATACCGGCCTGTTCCTCTGGGTGCTGCTGTCCGGCAGCGTATTCGCCGCGGCGCGGTTCGGACGGAAATTCGAGGAGATCCTGCCCATGACCTGCATGGGGATCGTCCTCGTTTTGTTCCTGTTCGGCGCGGTGGGCCTGCTGAGCGCCGGTGTGTACGCCGTTTTACTGGCAGCGGTCTGCTTCTGGGCCTGCGGCCTTTGGCGGGTAGTCAAAGGCGGGGGAAAGCAGCTGGTAAAAAATATGCTGACTCCGGCCTTCGCCGTTTTCTGCGGCATGTTCCTCATGCTGATGCTGGGGGATTATGGAATGCTGTCCACTGGCTGGGACGATTTTTCCCACTGGCAGCTGTGCGTGCGGAAAATGGTGGAACTGGGCGATTTTGCTGCCAATCCCGCCTCCGGCATCTACTATCAGTCCTACCCGCCGGCCATGGCCCTGTTTCAGTATTTCTTCGAGAAGCTCCATTATCTGCTGGACGGGGAAGCGGTCTTCAGCGAGTGGCGGCTGTTTCTTGCCTATCAGGTGCTGATGATCGCCCCGGCCATGCCCTTCTTCCGGGGGCTGTCCCTGCCAAAGGCGGTGCTGGCGGGCGTGTGCCTGTTTGTTCTGCCCCTGCTGTTCATCGGGGAGACCTACACCCTGCTGTACATCGACAGCTTTGTGGGAATGCTGGCGGGCTGCGGACTTTTAGCGGTACTGCTGAAAGACCGGGGTGGTCTGCACACGGCCTATGTGGCCATGCTCTGCGCGGTGCTGACCCTTGCTAAGGATGTGGGGCTATACTTTGCCTGCTTTATCGGCGTGATTTTCTTCCTGAACCGGCTGCTGACCCGTGGCCCGGACAAGGATCTGCGTAAGGCCGGGATCGCCCTGCTGCCGCTGATCTCCGCCCTGGGAGCCAAGCTGGCATGGAAGGGGATCCTCTTGAAACTTGGTTCAAAAATGGTATTTTCTGAACCAATTGACCTGATCGAATATACGAAAATGTTCTTTTTCCGCACTGGCGGCTATTACCGGCAGGACTGCGTGGAGGCCTTCAAGCGGATGTTCTTCTCCCGGGAGTTCCGCCTGTCGGGCATCGGGGTGCTGGTCAGCTATTTCGCGCTGACCCTTGTGTTCGCTATCGCCCTGTACGCCCTGTGCGGGAAGCTGATGAAGACTCAGCCGGAGCGGGCGAAAGCCATCCGGGCGGCGGGAATTCTGATTTTCGCGCAGCTCATTGTGTACGTCTACTGCCTTGGGGCCACCTACGCCTACCGCTTTACGGTGGACGAGGCCCTTGATCTGGCGGCCTACAACCGCTACATGAACATCGCCTACATCAGCGTGTTCCTGCCCCTGTTCTTTGGGGGCTTCCTGCTCCTGTCCCGCCGGGAAAACAGTCTGCCGCTGCTGATCCTCTGCGCGGTGCTGCTGGTGTGCTGCCCCATGGATGCGGTCCACAGCTTCCTGAACCGGGACGACGTGGCGGATTCCTATGTCCGGCGGGAGCCGCTGGATGAACTGGCGGAAGCCATCCGGGATAACTGCGCCGAAGATGCGCGGGTGTATTTCGTCTCTCAGGGCAGCGACGGACGGGATCAGGTGATCGTGCAGTTTGGGGCGGAGCCGGTGGCGGTGAACAGCGCCCTGGGGCACAGCCTGGACCCGGCGGAGGTTTCCGCGGAAAGATGGCAGAGCACGCTGTTAGAGAGCTACGATTATGTGGCCCTGTGCCAGCTGGATGACGAATTCGCGGCAAGCTACGGCTGCCTGTTTGAAGAAGTACCGACGGATCACACCCTCTATCGGCTGGACCGGCAGAGCGGGCTGCTCACCCCTATCGAGTGAAGAAAGGAAGAAACCTATGAATATTGTCCTGCTGTCCGGCGGATCGGGCAAGCGGCTGTGGCCCCTGAGCAACGACATCCGCTCCAAACAGTTTATCAAGCTTTTCAAGACCGAGACCGGGGACTATGAATCCATGGTCCAGCGGGTCTACCGGCAGATCAAGAAGGTGGACGCGGACGCGACGGTCACCATTGCCACGGCCAAGACCCAGGTCTCCGCCATCCGCAACCAGCTGGGAGACAGCGTGGGCATCTCCGTGGAGCCATGCCGCCGGGACACCTTTCCGGCCATCGCCCTGGCGACGGCCTATCTGGTAGATGTACAGGGTGTTGACCCGGAGGAATCCGTGGTGGTGTGCCCTGTGGACCCCTATGTAAATGAGGACTATTTTGAGGCCCTGAAGGGATTGTCCGATCAGGCCGACAAGGGGGAAGCGAACCTTGTCCTTATGGGCATCGAGCCGACCTACCCCTCTGAAAAGTATGGCTACATCATCCCGGGATCTGCCGACCAGACGGCCAGCGTCAAGACCTTCAAGGAAAAGCCCACCGCCGACGTGGCGGCCCAGTATATTGCACAGGGCGCTCTGTGGAACGGCGGCGTGTTCGCCTACAAGCTGAAATATGTGCTGAAACGTGCCCACGAGCTGATCGATTTCACCGATTATCAGGACCTGTTTGCCAAATATGACACCCTGACCAAGATCTCCTTTGACTACGCGGTGGTGGAGAAGGAGGAGAAAATTCAGGTACAGCGGTTCGCCGGGCAGTGGATGGACCTGGGCACATGGAACACCCTGACGGAGGCCATGGAGGAGCACGTCATTGGCAAGGGCGTGCTGAACGATGTGTGCGAAAATGTGCACATTGTCAATGAAATGGACGTGCCCATCCTTGCCATGGGTCTGCACGACGTGGTGATCTCCGCTTCTCCCGAGGGCATTCTGGTGTCCGACAAGGAGCAGAGCAGCTACATTAAGCCCTATGTGGATAAATTCGTCCAGCAGACCATGTTTGCCGAAAAAAGCTGGGGCAGTTTCCGGGTGCTGGATGTGGAAGAGAGGTCCATGACCATCAAGGTCACCCTGAATCCGGGCCACAGCATGAATTACCACAGCCACCAGTACCGGGACGAGGTCTGGGTGGTGATCTCCGGTGAGGGCCGGACCGTCGTGGACGGCATGGAGCAGAAGGTAAGCGCCGGCGATGTCATCACCATGCAGGCGGGCTGCCGCCATACGGTGTTTGCCGACACGGAGCTGAAGCTCATCGAGGTGCAGCTGGGCCAGAACATCCATGTGGGCGACAAGAAGAAGTACGAGCTGGAGCTATGAGAGAACCGTTTTTTCTGCGGCCCACGGGGAAGGACTATCTCTGGGGTGGCAGCCGTCTCAATGACGAATTCTGCAAGGAAATCAAAATGGAGCCGCTGGCGGAGACCTGGGAGTGCTCCACCCACCCCGACGGCCCGAGCTTCGCCGTGGGGGGCGAATTTGACGCGCTGAGCCTTGCGCGGATCCTGAAGACCCACCCGGAATTTCTGGGCTCCCACCCGGACAGCGGGGACGAGCTGCCCATCCTCATCAAATTCATCGACGCGAAAAAGGACCTGTCCGTGCAGGTCCATCCCACGGACGACTATGCCGCCGCCCACGAAAACGGACAGTGGGGCAAGACGGAGATGTGGTACGTGCTGGACGCCGCGAAGGATGCAAAGCTGGTCTACGGCCTGAACCACGATGTTACTGCCGAAACGCTGCGCGACGGCATAGAGAGCGGGACCCTGGAAAAGCACCTGCAAACCGTACCCATTCAGAAAAACGACGTGTTTTTCATCGAAGCGGGCACCATCCACGCCATCGGCGCGGGGGCGCTGATCGCGGAGATCCAGCAGAGCAGCAATCTGACCTATCGGCTGTATGACTATGACCGGGTGGGCAAGGATGGAAAGAAGCGTCCGCTGCATGTGGACAAGGCCCTTGCCGCGGCCAATTTAAAGACCAGCGCCGAACCCCGGCAGCCCATGCGGGTGCTGCGCTACCAGCCCGGCTGCGCCAGAGAGCTTCTGTGCCGGTGCCGGTATTTTGAGGTCAGCCGGATGCTGGTGAACACCGAGCGGCGGCAGAAGGTCATTTACCGGGCGGATTCCACCAGCTTCCGGGTGCTGCTGTGCGTGGACGGCTGCGGCACAGTAAGCTTCTCGGGCAAAATTAAAAATATTTACAAGGGCGACTGTCTGTTCGTCCCGGCGGACAGCGCGGCAATTCGCCTTCACGGGCAATTACAGCTGCTGGACATCCGGGGCTGATGGGACAGCGTGGGAGTGAACTATGAAGGTCGTTCATATCGAATCGGGTCTGGGGAATCAGATGCTCAGCTACTGCGAGTATCTGGCCATGAAGCAAATGAACCCGGAAGAACCCTGCTATATCGAAAAAATCGTTTACGATATTCCGGAGGCAAATGACTATATCAGCCAGTGGAACGGCTATGAGCTGGAGCGGATCTTCGGCATCCACGCGCCGGACGTGATGGATACCCTGACTCCGGCGCAGCGGGAGATCGTGATGAAGTCAGCGAGGGCTTCCCAGTTCTGGCTTCACGAGTGGAACTGGCCGGTGTATTTTACGAAAGCCTTTGCGGAGGCAGGGCTGCCCCTGCAAAACGCCCGGGGGGACTTTGAAGAAAACGCCCTGGAGTGGGCGGCCTGCAAGCAGGGCACGCCGCCCCTGTCCTACCGCATCAAGCAGACCGGCCCGTATGCCAATATCCGCAGGCTTTATAAGCAGTATCTGGCGAAGCCGGAGCCGTCAGACATCGACAACCTTTTCTACACCAGCGCTGAAGATCAGCTGATCGGACAGCGGCTGACTTTCAAGGCCCCCGGAAACGGCATTGAGCGCATTGACCCGGCGCTGCGGGAGGCCTTCCGGTTCCCGCCCATTGAGGACGGACAGAACCGGGCATTTGCCGGGAGGATCGCCCAGTGCGAGGCGGTGGCTATCCACGTCCGCCGGGGCGATATGCTGCCCGTCAGCGGAAAATACTATAAAAGCGGCTATTTCCGGCGGGCGGTGGGGTATATGAAGCGGCACGTAAAAAACCCTGTGTTCTTCTTTTTCTGTGACCCCGACAGCGCCCAGTGGTGCCGGGAGCACAACGGGGTCTTTGGACTGGACCCAAAGCGGGACAAGATCGTGTATGTCAGCTGCAACGGCGGCGAAAACAGCTTCCGGGATATGCAGCTGATGGCAATGTGCAGGCACAACATCGTGACCAACAGCTCCTTCGGCTGGTGGGGGGCCTACCTCAACCGGAACCCCGATAAGATCACGATTTCTCCCGAAACCGATATCAATACCACCCATCATATGTAATACGATTTCCTGATGAAAATGATCAATTCTCGCGAATGGAACATTTTAGTTGAATATCAGTGTAAAACAGCGCCGTAGAACGGCTTATGGAGAACCATGGGAAACAGAACGCAGAATTCTATACGGAATATCTTTTTTGCAGTTGTGGACAGGCTGGTGACCATGCTGGTGCCCTTTGTGATCCGCACCATCATGATCAAGACCCTGGGACCGGAGTATCTGGGCCTGAGCAATCTGTTCGCGTCGGTTTTGACGGTGCTGAGCCTTGCGGAGTTGGGCGTCGGCCAGGCGATGGTCTACGCCATGTACCGCCCGGTGGCGGAGGGAAATAAGACCGCCGTCTGTGCGCTGCTGAACCTGTACCGGACGATCTACAACCTCATCGGCTCTTTTATTCTGATCGCAGGCCTGATGCTGATGCCCTTCCTGCGGGGACTTATCGAGGGCGACATTCCGGCGGACCTGAATCTTTACATTGTTTACCTTCTGTCACTGGCCAATACGGTGTTCAGTTATTTCTTCGGCGCGTACAAGTCGTCTCTGATGACGGCTATGCAGCGGGAGGACATCAACAGCAACGCCAGCACCATTTCCCACACTGTGGTATACATCTTTGCCATCGTGGGCCTGCTGACCACCCGGAACTACTACCTGTATGCCGCTCTGTTCCCCCTGGGGACCATCCTGCAAAACCTGATCCGCTCTCATTATGCGGATAAATGCTGCGCGGAGTATCTGTGTTTCGGACGTGTCAACCGAAAGGTCGGCATCGACATTTTCCGGAAGGTACTGGCGCTGATCGGGCACAAGCTGGGGTGGGTGATTTCCAGCTCCATTGACAACCTGTGCATCTCCGCGTTTCTGGGCCTGACTGCCATCGCCATGTATGGCAACTATAATTACGTGGCAAACTCCCTGTTCATGCTGATCGTCACTCTGTGCGGCGGGATCCGTCCGAGCGTGGGCAACAGCATGGTTCTGGAAAACAGAGAAAAGAACTACAGAGACTTTGTCACGGTCAATTTTCTGTATATGCTGATCACCGGCGTATGCTGTGCCTGCCTTGTGTCGCTTTACCAGCATTTTATTCGTATATGGGTGGGCGACAGCTATCTGTTTGGCTTCGATATGGTGATCCTGTTTACAACCTGGTTTTATATCCGAAACAGCCGGCAGATCACGGTCACTTACAAGGATACCGTAGGGATCTGGGAGATGGACGCACTGCGGCCCTACGCGGAGGGCTTTACGAATCTGGTGCTCAGCGTGGTGCTGGCGAAGGTCATCGGCGCGCCGGGGATCATCCTTGCCACCATCATCTCCATGCTGTTTGTGGGCATGCCCTGGGAGAGCATCACCGTGCTGAAATACGTATTCCATGGCGGATACGGCGCGTATGCGGCCCGGTATCTGTATTATGCGCTGGCCACGGTAGCGGCCTGCTTTGCCGGGTATCGGGTCTGCGGACTGTTCCCGGACACCGGGATCCTGGTGTTTTTGGTAAAGGGCGTGGTATGCGCCGTCGTGGCCGCGGCGGTGCTCGTGGTAGCTTATCTGCCGCTTCCGGAATTCAAGTCCGCCGTCGCCCTGGGATTAAAGGTGATCAGAAAACATGAAAAATGAGAAAAGAAATCAGGAGCAGGGTGTCTTAAAGCGGTACACCGGAGGATCTGACCCGGTGCTCCAGGAGGATATCCACACCGTCGGGAAGAAAGCCTTTTCCCGCTCCAAAATCAATTCGTGCACCTGCCGCGCGCCTGAACTGGAAATCGATGTCTCCGCCTTTGCCCGGTCCAGTGTGCGCAGCGTGGACCTTTTGGGCAGGAAATGTGTCATCGGTGACAAGGCTTTTGAAAACTGTGAGACACTGGAGACGGCGGAGATCCCCAGTCAGGATCTGAAAGTCGGCAGCGGCGCGTTCCGGGGCTGTAAATCGCTGGCGGAGGTCCCTTTTCTGGAACATGCCCGGGCGGTGGGAAGCTACGCATTCGACAGCTGTGTCAGTCTGACGCACGCGGCGCTGGGCGCTGGCCCGGAGACCCTGGAGGAGGGGCTGTTTGCCAACTGCGAGAGCCTGCGGACGGTAAGCTTTGGCAGAGAATACGGGGATTTCCCGGACTGGCTGTTCTCCGGCTGCCGCGCGCTGGAGACGATCCCTTGGACGAAGGAGATCCGAAGCGTTGGCTACGCGGCGTTCCAGAACTGCTGGGCGCTGACGGAAGTGATAATGCCGAATACCCTGCGGGAAGCCGGCCAGCTTTGCTTCTCCGGCTGTAAGCATCTGCGCAGGATGCGGTGGGGCGAAAGCTGCGCGTGCGTTCCGGCGGGGGCGTTCCTGTTTTGTGAGGAGCTGGAGGAGATCGAACTTCCCGAGGGCGTACAGACCATTGGGGAGTACGCCTTTTGGAACTGCCGGAAGCTGGGATCCCTGCGCCTGCCGGATTCTCTTCAGGAGATCGGGCGGCAGGCCTTCCGTGGCTGCGGCGGCTGCACCGTGGAGATCGGCCCCCACACCCGCCGGGGCGAGTGGGAAAGGGACGTGAAGGAAGTTGTCTGCCGGTGAAACGGGAGAACGGACCCGGGGGCTGTCCGTTGCAAAAGCCCCTCGGATGATATATAATGAAGCAAGTTGTGCCGGCGAAGCGGCATGTGTGGATTCACAGGGAAGGAGCAAGGAAGAATGGGAACGACGGACAGAACAAAAAAACTGGTCAGTATGCTCTCGGAGCTGCTGCTCATCATGGTCTGCTACTATCTGAGCGGCGTGATCCGGGTGTTCCTGCCGCTGGGCAGGGCCTACGCCTTTGCAGATACCCTGTCCTACGGGTATCTGGCGGTGCTGTATGCCGTGGTGTTCGTGCTGATCCACTATTTTTTGGGGGGCTATGAGTCTCTGAAATTTGGAGGTGCCCGCAGGGAGCTGCTGCGCATTGCGGTGGGGGAGCTGCTGGGCTGTCTCGTCATGACCTCCGTGATCTACATTTTCCGGCTGGAGCAGTTCAGCCGACTGCTTCTTGTACTGTTCCTTGTGTGCTCGGCGGCGGCACTGCTGGCAAAACGGCTGGTGGTGTCTCACTTCTATATCAAGTATTCCATGACGAAGGGCCATTTCAACACCCTGCTGGTGGGAGCGGGCACCGCCACGGCGCGGCTGCGGCAGGCGCTGGCAGAGGAGCCTGATGGGGAGCTGCGCTACTGCGGCTACGTGTCAGACAGCCCCTTTGAAGGAATGGACGGATATCTGGGCGGGCCGGACCAGCTGGAAGGCCAGATAGAAGCGCTGGATATCAAGAAGATCATTGCCCTGCAGCAGGATATTTCCGAAGAGATCCTGCGCCATATGGTTGCGGTGGGGGAGAAGACCGGGGCAGAGGTGCTGCTGGCCCCCAGCTTTGGGGCGTACCTCAGCAGTCAGAGCCGGGTAAGGCTTGTGGGCGGCTTCCGAACCCTGCGGTTGAGCCTGTTCGACACCTCGGACATTCTGGGTGTCCGGGTGGCTGTGACGGATATGGAGAAGACCGTGGCACTGGTGGAGAGCCAGCTGGAAGCCTGGCGCGGCGAGTATATCTGCGTGGCCAATGTCCACACCACGGTGACGGCCAGCGAGGATGAAGCCTACTTAAAGGTACAGAACGGGGCCGTGATGGTGCTGCCCGACGGCGGGCCCCTGTCCGCCTACAGCCGCCGCCATGACTTTGAGGAAGCCCGGCGGGTGACCGGGCCGGACCTGATGCTGCGGCTGCTGGCTGTTTCCCCGGCAAAGGGTTACCGCCACTTCTTCTACGGCTCCACGGAGGAGACTCTGGAGCTGATGAAAAGGCGGCTGGCGGTGGACTATCCCGGCTTACAGGTCTGCGGCATGGTCAGTCCTCCCTTCCGGGCACTGACACCGGAGGAGGACGCGGAGATCGTAAGGCAAATAAACGAGGCCAAGCCCGACTTCATCTGGGTGGGCCTTGGCGCGCCCAAGCAGGAGATCTGGATGAATCAGCATCAGGGCCGGGTCACGGGGCTGATGATTGGCGTGGGCGCGGGTTTTGACTACTACGCGGGAAATATCCGGCGGGCGCCCATGTGGATGCAGAAGTGCAGCCTGGAGTGGCTGTATCGGCTGCTGCAGGACCCCAAGCGCCTGTTCAAGCGCTATTTCTATACCAACACGAAATTTATCTGGAATACGATTTTTAGGGGAAAATAGGAAATTATGGACAAAAAACTGACGATTTTACAAGTCCATAATTTTTACCAGCTTCCCGGCGGCGAGGATACCGTCCTGGAAAACGAGGGCCGGCTGATGGAAGGTCACGGGCACCGGGTGCTGCGCTATTGCCGGGATAACAAGGAACTGAAGGATTTTTCCTTTTTTCGCAAGCTGCTGCTGCCGCTGACTACCGTCTTTAACCCCAAAACCTACCGGGATGTGCGCAGAGTGATCCGGGAGGAACACGTGGACGTCGTCCATGTCCATAATACCCTGAACCTGATCAGTCCGTCGGTCTACTACGCGGCGCTGGCGGAAGGGGTGCCGGTGGTGCAGACGGTGCACAATTTCCGGCTACTGTGCCCCGGAGCCACTTTTTACCGGGAGGGCCGCATCTGTGAGGACTGCCTGAGCCGTGGCCTTGGCTGCGCCGTGAGGCACGCCTGCTACCGGGGCAGTAAGATTCAAACCCTTGCCTGTGTCCTCAGCACCAAATTCCACCGCATGACGGGCATCTATGGAAAGCTTCATTACATCTGCCTGACGGATTTTAACCGGGAAAAGCTGCTGAATTTGAAGCAGATCAGGCCGGAACGGGTGTTTGTCAAGCCGAATTTCGTGGATTCCGGGGAGCACACCGTGATCCCGGAGGCCCAGCGGAAGGACCGCTTCCTGTTTGCCGGACGGCTGGACAGGCTCAAGGGCTTGGAAATGCTGCTGGCTGGCTGGAAGCTGCTGGGACAGGAAGCGCCGGAGCTTCTGATCTGCGGCACCGGGCCTATGGAGGACTGGTGCAGGGCGTACATTGCCGAAAACGCGCTGACAAGCGTGCGGATGCTGGGCTTTGTGGAAAACCAGCGGGTGAAAGGCCTGATGGCGGAGTCAAAGGCCCTGCTCCTGCCCACTCAGTGGTACGAGGGCTTTCCCATGACCATTGTGGAGGCCTTCAGCGTGGGCACGCCGGTGCTGTGCTCCGACCTCGGCAACGCAGGCAGCATTGTGACGGAGGGCGTGACGGGCAGAAAATTCCCGCCGGATTCCCCGGAGGCTCTGGCACAGGCGGTGAGCAGCAGCGGCGGGATGTGCGAAAGCACCTATGAACAATATATGTGCTCTTACACTTCGGAGCGCAATTACGAGATCCTCATGAACGTTTACGCCCAGGCCCTGGGCGGACGGAATGAGCGCAGGGAGACAGAATAATGGGACAGATCACACTTGAAAAAAACGTGGGCGGCATTGCCGGCCTGTGCGTCATCACCCCCGCCGTCCACGGCGACCAGCGGGGCTACTTTATGGAGACCTACAGCCAGCGGGATATGGAAGAAGCGGGGATCTCCATCACATTTGTCCAGGACAACCAGTCCATGAGCACCAGGGGCGTCCTGCGGGGGCTTCACTATCAGATCCATCATCCCCAGACCAAGCTGGTGCGGGTCATCCGTGGGGCGGTGTTTGACGTGGCGGTGGACCTGCGGCCCGGCTCGGAAACCTACGGAAAATGGTTTGGCATTGAGCTGACGGCGGAGAACAAAAAGCAGTTTTTGATCCCCAAAAACTTTGCCCACGGCTTTCTGGTGCTCAGCGACGAGGCGGAATTCTGCTACAAGTGCGATGATTTCTACCACCCCAATGACGAGGGCGGCATCGCCTGGAACGATCCCACCATCGGTGTCCGGTGGCCCGGTGTGGAAGGAACCTACCACGGTACCGCCAACGCCGAGGGCTACTGCCTGGAGGGCACGCCCCTGAAGCTGAGCCAGAAGGACCAGCTGCTGCCGGTACTGAACAGATGCTTATAAACTGCTGCACGGCAGTATCACTAAGTTGAAAATTGAAAGTTAAAAGTTGAAAGTTATGGTATCCCCTCCGGGGATAATTCAAAATTTTCAATCGTCCCGTAGGGACACCTCAACTTTCCACTTTCCATTTTCAACTTTCAACTACTCACAGGAAGGAAGACGCTATGAAACCGGAAAAGCTGAAGATAGCCATGCTGGGCCACAAGCGTATCCCCTCTAACGAGGGCGGCGTGGAGGTGGTGGTGGAAGCGCTGTCCGCGGGGCTGGTGGCGCTGGGCCACAGCGTGACCTGCTACAACCGGGCGGGCCACCACGTCAGCGGCGCGGAGCATGAGCTGACCGCGGGCAGCGTCTACCGGGGCGTCCGCCTTGTCACGGTGCCCACGCTGGAACGAAAGGGCTTCGCGGCGGTGATCTCGTCGTTTTTTGCCGCGGTGCGCAGCGCCTTTGGGAAATACGACGTGGTGCATATCCACGCGGAAGGTCCTGCCTTTTTCTGCTGGCTGCCAAAGCTGTTCGGCAAGCGGGTCATTGTGACCGTTCACGGCCTGGACTGGCAGCGGGAGAAGTGGAACGGGGGCTTTGCCTCCAAATTCATTCATCTGGGCGAGCAGTGCGCGGTGTGGTTTGCCGACGAGATCATCGTCCTGTCGGAAAACGTCCGGCAGTATTTTCTTGACACCTACGGGAGAACCACCCGGTTCATTCCCAACGGTGTTTCCGTGCCGGCGCTGGAAAGTCCCCGGCTGATCGCCGAAAAATGGGGGCTGAGCAAGGACAGCTATATCCTGTACCTCGGAAGGATTGTGCCGGAAAAGGGCGAGACCTACCTGATCGAGGCTTTTAAACAGGTAAAAACCGACAAAAAGCTGGTGATCGCCGGGGGCAGCTCCGATACGGAATACTACCTGCGGCAGCTGAGGGAGCTGGCGGCGGAGGATGAGCGCATTCTCTTTACCGGCTTTGTGCAGGGGCAGCTGAAAGACGAGCTGTACAGCAACGCCTACCTGTACACCCTGCCGTCAGACCTGGAGGGAATGCCCCTGAGCCTGCTGGAAGCCATGAGCTATGGCAGCTGCTGCCTGGTCTCGGACATCCCCGAGTGCGCCGAGGTAGTGGAGAACAAGGCAGTTTGCTTCCGCAAGAGCGATGTGGAGGACCTGCGGCAGAAGCTGCAAATGCTCTGCGACCAGCCGGAAACGGTGGCGGCTTACAAGGCAGACGCCGCCGGGTTTATTCTGAACAAATACGGCTGGGACGACGTGGTGGACAAAACGCTGGCGCTGTACCGGGGGGAAGCAAAATGAAAATTCTGATGATCAATAAGTTCCTCCACCCCAACGGTGGGTCGGAGACCTATATTTTCAAGCTGGGCGACTGCCTGAAATCGCAGGGCCATGAAGTCCAGTATTTCGGCATGGAGCACGAGGGCCGCTGCGTGGGAAACCGGGTGAACGCCTACACCTCCGACATGGATTTTCACGGCGGCTCCAAGCTTTCCAAGCTGACCTACCCCATTAAGACCATCTATTCTGCCGAAGCGAGGAAAAAGCTGCGGCTGGTGCTGGAGGATTTCCAGCCGGATGTGTGCCACCTTAACAACTTTAACTACCAGCTGACCCCCTCCATTTTGCTGGAAATTGCCAAGTGGAAGAAAGAGGGCCATCCCTGCCGGGTCGTTTTCACCGCCCACGACTATCAGCTGGTGTGCCCCAACCATATGTGCAGCAATCCGGGCACTGGGGAAAACTGTGAAAAGTGTCTTGGTGGGCACTTTCTGAACTGCACGAAGGGAAAGTGCATTCACGGTTCCACCGCCAAAAGTGCCATCGGTACATTGGAAGCCATGCTGTGGAACGGCTGCGGCGTATACAAAAATATTGACGTGATGATCTGCTGTTCGGAATTTTTGAAGACCAAGATGGACACCAATCCCCTGTTTGCGGGAAAAACCCTGGCACTTCATAATTTTGTGGACAGGATTCCTTATGAAAAAGCGGAGAAAAAGGACTATGTTCTGTATTTTGGCCGGTTCAGCCGGGAAAAGGGTATTGAGACCTTAATCCGGGTGTGCCGGGAGCTGCCGGAGATCCCCTTTATTTTCGCCGGCACCGGCCCGCTGGAAGGGGCGCTTGCCGGGGGGCCCAACATCCAAAATGTGGGCTTCCAGAGCGGGCAGGCTCTGGAAAACCTGATCCGGCAGGCCCGGTTTTCCGTCTACCCCTCCCAGTGGTATGAAAACTGCCCCTTCTCCGTCATGGAGAGCCAGCTCTACGGCACCCCGGTGCTGGGAGCGGACATCGGCGGTATCCCGGAACTGATCGAAGCGGGGAAGACCGGCGAGCTGTTCGAAAGCGGCAACGCGGATCAGCTGAAACAGAAGATCCAGGCCCTGTGGGAAAACCGGGAACTGACGGCCCGCTACAGCGAAAACTGTGCCCACGTCCGCTTTGACGATGTGGATACCTACACCGGGAAGCTGCTGAAGCTCTACCGGGGAGAAGGTCTATGATGATTACGAACCTGATCATGGTGGGCATTGCCCTGTTTCTGGCGGGGCTGCTACTGGTGGGGAGCAAATACCGGCCCGACGGCGCCCACTTTTTTGACCGGGAGAACACGGGAGCCATGCGGGGCTTCTGGTGCCTGATCGTGGTGCTGGTCCACGTCCCCGCGGCCTATCAGAATGGCTTGCAGGACATGCTGGGCAGCTTTGCCTATGTGGGCGTCACCTTTTTCTTCATGACCTCCGCCTACGGCCTGCGGCTGGCGGCGGTGAAGCGCCCGGAGAGTATTCGGCATTTCTGGAGAAACCGGTTCCCCAAGCTGCTGGTGCCCTGTGTCCTCACCAACATTATTCGGATGATGGTCTATGCCCTCGGCGGCAGGGGCGTCAGCCTGGGGATGCTGATTCGGATCAATGGCTGGGTCCAATGGCTCTTGGTGTGCTATTTTATTTTCTGGCTTTGTTACCGCTTCCTGCCGGAAGCATGGCGGGATTGGGCGGTCTGCGGTCTTGTGGCGGCCTTCAGTCTCGGCGTTTACCTGTTAAAACCGCAGGGTACGACATGGTGCCCGGAGGTGCTGGGTTTTGTCTGGGGCATCCTGCTGAGCCGCGGGAAGGGCCGCTTCACAGGCTGGATGGGCAAGGGCTGGCTGGCAAAGAATGCGGGCCTGTTCCTGCTGTCAGGACTTCTTGGCGTTGGATACCTCATGGGCAAGGGCATTCCCTTCTGGGGGGATTATGTTCTGAAAATCCTCCTTGGAATGGCAATTCTCGGATTTATTCTGGCGCTGAATACGAAAATTTCCATTGGCAGCCGGGTCAGCCGGGGACTTGGGGCCATTTCCTATGAGGTGTACCTGCTGCACGACGCGGCGTTTCTCGCGCTGGAAAGCGCTGCCCCCGGCCTGAATTCGGGCCTGTTTATTTTCATGAGCCTTCTTCTGACCATAGCTTTGTCGCTGGTGGTGCAGAGGGCCGGCGCCTGGATTTTGGATCCATTTTGTAAAAAACAGCAGAAGCTGAAAAGATAGGAGAATCCCTATGTCTCAGGAAAAGAAACTCAACGGCACGGTCATCGTGACCTACCGCTGCAACGCCCGGTGCTCCATGTGCAACCGCTATAAGGCCCCCTCCCGCCCGGAGGAGGAAATTTCCATCGAAACCATCCGCAAGCTTCCCAAAATGTATTTTACCAACATCACCGGCGGCGAGCCCTTCATCCGCACGGACCTGAAAGACATCGTCCGGGAGCTGTACAAGAAGTCTGACCGCATCGTCATCTCCACCAACGGCTTTTTCACCGACCGCATTGTGGACCTTTGTAAAGAGTTCCCCCAGATCGGCATCCGCATTTCCATTGAGGGCCTGGAAAAGACCAACAACGAGATCCGGGGCCTGCCCAACGGCTACCAGCGGGGCTATGAGACGTTAAAGACCCTGCGGGAGATGGGCATGAAGGATGTGGGCTTCGGAATGACCGTGCAGGACAAGAACGCCCCGGACCTGGTGCCCCTGTACAAAATTTCCGACGAGATGGGCATGGAGTTTGCCACCGCGTCCCTACACAACTCCTTCTACTTCGTGGAAGCGAAAAACATCATCCATGACCGGCCTATGGTGGCGCAGAACTTTGAAAACTTAGTCAACGAGCTGCTGAAAAGCAACAGCCCCAAAAAGTGGTTCCGGGCCTACTTTAACCACGGCCTGATCAACTACATCTACGGCCAGAAGCGGCTGCTGCCCTGCGACATGAGCTTCGACACCTTCTTCATCGACCCCTACGGCGACGTGATGCCCTGCAACGGCACCAAGGACAAGGAGGTCATGGGCAATCTGAACCGTCAGAGCTGGGAGGAGCTGTGGAACAGCCCCGAGGCGGAAGCCGTGCGGAAAAAGGTCCGCTGCTGCGACCGGGACTGCTGGATGATCGGCTCCGTCAGCCCCGCTATGCACAAGTATATCTGGGTGCCCGCGGCCTGGGTGGTCTGGCACAAGTTTAAGGCTTTGTTCATGAAAAAGCCCTACTCCATGTACGAAAACAAGATCTGCCGGGACTACCGGGACGGCAAGGTCAGCAAGGAGGAACTGGACGCCTGCTCCACCTGCGATATGCACTGCGAGGTCAGCAACGGTCTCAGCGAGGAAAGTCAGGCTCAGCTGGCGGGGAAAACCGGCGAGGAGATCGTGGACGCGGACATCGCGGCCCAGCTGGGACAGTAACATGAAGGTACTGCATCTGATGGTATCCGGGCGGGCCGGCGGGATCGAGAGTCTGCTCCGGGATTATGTAAACTACTCCCGCCATGAGAACCTGTTTCTGTTCGCCTGGGCCGGGGGGCCTGCGGCGGAGCAGATCGAAAAGAGCGGCTGCCGGATCATTGTCATGGATAAGGAAAAGCAGGGGAGCCGGGCGGTCTGCCGCCGGATCCTGGAGGTTTGTGAACAGGAGCGGGTAGATGCTGTGGTGGTGCATCACGAAGCACCGCTGCTGCGGATCTCCGCCCTGCTGGCAAAGCGCCGCAGCCGGTCGATCCGGGTATTCTGCTACGCCCATTCCGATGCCCATTTCCTCTGCGGCACCGGGAAAAAAGTCGGTTTAACGGTGAAAAAGCAGGTTTTTCGCTACACCTTCCGGAAAGCGGACAAGGCCGTGGCCATTTCCAATGCCGTCAAGGACAGTCTGATGGACTATCTGGGGGTCCCGGAGCAGCACATCGCGGTCATCTACAACGGGGCGGTGTTGGAGCGGTTTCACCCTGTGAGCTGCCGCAGGGATGGCCCCCTTCGGCTCATTTACGTGGGCCGCCTGATCGAAGAGAAGGGGGTTCAGACCATTTTGAAAACCCTGAGCGGGCTTTCAGATGTGGATTACCACTTCACCGTGGTGGGCGACGGGGACTACCGGGAGCCTTTGCAGGCCCTTGCCAAGGAACTGGGCATTGGGTCGAAAGTGGACTTTTTGGGCACCCGGTCCGATGTGCCGGAGCTGCTGGCGGATGCGGACGTATTTGTGCATCTGCCGGAGTGCGCCGAGGGCTTTGGTATCGCCGTGGTGGAGGCCATGGCCAGCGGCCTGCTGTGTGTCTGCGGTGACCGGGGGGCCTTGCCGGAGATCGTAGAGGACGGCGTCAGCGGTATCATCGTCAAGAACAGTGCTCCGGACGCGTTGGCGGAGATCCTGCGGGCCATTTCCCGGGACCCGAAAAAATGGCAGACCCTTCGGGAAAACGCGGTGAAAGCCGCTCAAAAATTCTCCATCGAGGTCTTTGCGGCCAAGCTGGACGATCTCCTTGAGGAAGCGTAGTATGCGGCGCTGTATCATCACCGGACTGATTTTGAGCCTGCTGCTCACCGGCTGTGCCCTGCCGGGGAAGGAAAAACAACAGTATCAGGCCACGTATTTGGATATATTTGACACCGTGACCAGCATCACCGCCCGTTGCGACAGTGAGGAGGACTTCTGGCAGCAAGCGGGTGAAATCCACGACCTGCTGCTGAGGTATCATCAGCTGTTCGATATTTACAACGTTTACGAGGGACTGAACAACCTGAAAACCGTCAATGACAACGCCGGTGTCGCGCCGGTGGCGGTGGACGGGGAGATCATTCAGCTCCTAAAGGATTGCAGGGATTATTATGAATTGACAGACCATTCCGTGAACGTGGCTATGGGCAGGGTTCTGGAGCTGTGGCATGAAGCCAGGAGCGCCGGGCTCGACGACCCGGAACATGCTGCCCTGCCGGAAGCCGCCGCCTTGAAGGAAGCCGCCGCCCATTCCGACTGGTCAGCGGTGGAAATCGACGAGGAAGCGGGCACGGTCTATCTTGCGGACCCCGAACTGCGGCTGGACGTGGGCGCGGTTGCCAAGGGCTGGTCCGCCCAGCGGGCGGCGGAGGAAGCCCCGGAGGGTTTCCTTATCAGCGTGGGCGGCAACGTCTGCGCCACCGGTCCCAAAGATGACAGCGGCACCCCCTGGGTGGTGGGCATCACCGACCCGGACGGGGGTTCCGGCTACCTGCATACCCTGTACGATTCGGACAGAGCCATCGTCACCAGCGGCGACTATCAGCGCTATTATGTGGTGGACGGGGTAACCTACCACCATATCATCGACCCGGAGACGCTGTATCCTGCCAGACGCTTTTGCAGCGTCACCGTGATCTGCCAGGATTCCGGTCTTGCTGACGCCCTGTCCACGGCCCTGTTCGTCCTACCGAGGGAGGAAGGGGAGACCCTTGCCCAAAGCTGCGGCGCGGAGGCTATGTGGATGGACACGGAAGGGAACCGCTTCTATACCTCCGGCTTCTCCAATTGGATTTGTGGATAGGTGATCGTAGGGCTTACGTCTGACCCCGCCGATCCGGTTTCGATTATATGCAGCTATCGATGAATGGTATTGGTAAGTTAACCTCCATACGTTCTGCATAGGGAGAAAGTGCCACAAAAATCCAACGTGGTCGGCGGGGTCATGACCCCGCCCTACGAAAGCATCATTACGGAATGACAAAAACCGGGTCGAAAGCTCCGACCCGGTTTTGCTTATACAATTCTCGCCCATTCGGTGACCAGCAGGCCGGGGATCGCCCAGATCAGCTGGTAGAGCAGGATATTCGCCGGGGTCAGCAGCTCGGTGCTGCCGAGATATCCCAGCACCAGCATAATGATCAGGCCCAGGGTGCCGCCGATCAGGTGGATGATGACGCCCAGCTTGGTGGCCTGCCGCAAAGCCCGGGCGCCGGTGATGGCATAGGCGGAGCTGACCAGTTCCTCCCGGGTGGTCAGGGCCAGTACCGGCTCTTCGGGATCGATGGGATGCTGCTGCAATTTCTGGCAGGTGTCCCGGTCGGGGAAGGCGATCCGGCTGGTCTTTACGTTAAACTTCGAACGCAGGAAGCTCTCTGTCAGCATGAAGTCGCCGCTGAGCTTCAAAGGTTTCAGCTTGCGGTAGCCGCACAGGGTCACAAGACCCGCCGCGGCGGAGCGCATTTTGGCGTAGGAAATGGCGTAGACCGCGCACAGCTCCCCATCCACGGCGGCGTACACCGCCTGGTTCACCATCGTGCCCTCGGGGATCTCCACACCCATGTCCTGCAAAAAGGCCATGGTACCGACCAGCACGGGCTGACCGTCCACCTCGCCGCCGATGCCGCCGTCGCCGTAGTTGCGGAAGCTGTGCACGGGGTACAGACTGCCGTTTCGGCTTTTCAGCAGCTGGTCAAATACGGGCACCAGCCCGCCGCCGGCAAGGTGGATCACGGAGGCGGTGTAGGATACCACCTCGTCAGGATCGCGGCGGCCGTAGAATTTGACGCCGTTGAGCTTGGTGCTGCCCTGGGGGAACAGATCCAGATCGGAAATGGGGAATACGGCTTTGCCGCACAGGTCCTTGACACCTTCCCAGCCGCACAGCACGGTGCCCACCATGTGAAGTCTTGTCTCCAGAATCGCCATAGGCCGGGAAATGGAGACAAAGAAGCTGGCAGGCACCGCCACCAGCAGTGAGGTGGACAAAATCTGCACGCCCATGCTCAGCCCGTGGAGCATTCCGGCGAAGATGGAAATGCCGATGCACACCAGCAGGCTCAGCACCGCGTAAACGGACTGAACTACCTCGGGAGAGGGCGTCTTATTGTAGGTATCCATAAAGTCGGAGACCTCGCCCTCCTTGCGGAGCAGGCCGTCTTTTCCTTCGTAGTAATTTTCGACCCTTACGATGCCATGGAGCCGGACGGCCTTGCGCATGGTGTCCATCTGGGCCATTTCGGTGTTGTGCTTCTGGAGCCGTGCCCACAGAGCCATGGTCATTTCCAGGCTGAAGGCGGCGCAGCAGGGGACCCGAAGCTCTTTCAGGCAGAAAACGCTGTCGATGAGACAGGCGGCAAAGGTCAGCGTCAGCAGGGTGTTCACCGTGAAGCGGCCCTTCAGAAGGTCGCCCAGACTGTCCAGCATCAGGTTGCTGCCCAGAAAGGCGGAGACCAGCATGGCCAGGACCTGGCTGAACACCACCAGCTTTATTCGGTTTTCCGGCACCAGATCCAGGGCGAACAGGGCGGTGACGCCCGCGCAGATCAGCACCACCAGCACATTGACCAGCAGCGCCGCCTGCAGTCTGCCGGTGCCCATCTCGGACAGCTCATAGTACCGCCGCTCCGGGCCGGCCACCAGCTGCTTTTTCAGCTCCTTCAGCCGGGAGCGGGGGGTGAACACGATGGGGGCGGGAATAAATTCTTCTTCCACCTCGAAGGCAGGTTCCGCCACGGCAGGCTGAGGGGCTTCCTCCGTCCGCTCCTCCGAAAGGTCCACCACGATGGTGGGTTCGTCGGCAGCCGGGGGAGCCTCAGGGGCTTCCTCACCCACCGGGGCAAATTCCTGGGTATCGGGAAGGGATGGTTCCTTCGGCTCTTCGGACGGTTCCTCCGCTGCTGCCGCCGGTTCTTCATCGAGCCGCAGCTCCGGCATCTGCCCGGCAGGCGCGGCCGGTTCCTCCTCCGGGTGGTCTCCGAATTCCTTCAGAATGTCTTCAAGGTCGAAATCCTGATTGTTCTCCAAATCCATACTGGGTATCCTCCGTTATATGCGCTGGCGTACCGCCTCGTACAGTAAAATCGATGCCGCGGCGGACGCGTTCAGGGAGCTGATGCGCCCCTTCATGGGAATGCTTACCATCACATCGCAATTTTTGCGGACCAGGGGGCTCATGCCGTCGCCCTCGTTGCCGATGACGATGGCAGCGGGACCCGTCAGATCCGCCTGGTACATGGGGATGGAGCCTTCGGCGGCGGTGCCGAAGACCCACACGCCCTTGTCCTTCAGCTCGGAAATGGCGTTATTGATATTGGTGACCCGGGCCACCTTCATATACTCCACCGCTCCTGCGGAGGCTTTCGCTACGGTGGCGGTCAGGCCTACGCTGCGGCGCTTGGGGATGATGACGCCGTGGGCGCCGGCGCACTCCGCGCTTCTCAGAATGGCGCCCAGATTGTGGGGGTCGGACAGCTCGTCACAGATGACGATGAGGGGCGCTTCTCCCCGGGCGGCGGCTTCCTCTAAAATATCGTCGATGGTCACATATTCGTGGGCGGCGGCTAATGCGATGATGCCCTGATGGGCGCGGCTAAAGGACATGGCGTCCAGCTTCCGGCGGTCCACAGGCACCACAACGGCCCCGGCTTCCTTGGCCTGGGCCGCCAGACGCTGCAAAGCCCGGTCGGTGTCGCCGTCGGCCACGAAGACCTTGTCGATGGTGCGGCCGCTTTTCAGAGCCTCGGAAATGGCGTTGCGGCCCTCCAGCTGGCCCTCGATCTCTTCTGCTTCCTCTCTCTGTGCGAACCGGTCAGCCCGGCGGGGAGGATTTTTCCGTCCGGCAGGACGGCGGTTTTCATTCATAACAGTATCTCCTGTTCGATCCATAATAATAGACGATAGCATTATAACAGGTAATATGCAATTTCTCAAGCCCAATTTTTCGCCGGAATGGGAAAAACCGGGGGTTATGTAACCTATTCACAGAAAATTTACCATCCCGGCAAGAATCCTTCATTGCTTAACGCGGAAAAGTGTGATATGATGTGCCCTAATAAGGAGGCGAGCGGATTATGGATTTAAACCGCGGCAATAACCCCAACAACGGGAAAAAGCCCGAGGGCGAGCGCCCCAAGGGAAGCTACTTTACCCCGCTGATGATCGCGCTGATCCTGGTGCTGCTGTTCAGCTGGATCATGAATACGGTGGAAAAGAGCCAGTATACCGAAACCACCATGTCAGACTTCTTTGAGGCGAAGAATTCCGGCCAGCTGGCGGAAGTGGAGCTGCGCTACGACCGCATTCTCTACATGACCAAAGAGGAAGCCGCCAAGGACCCCTCCCGGCAGAAGGCCTGCTACACCGGTCTGCCCAGCGGCGGCGATATGCTGGCCCTGGAGAGGGAGCTGATCGCGGAAGGCGTGACAGTCAATAACCAGATCGTGGAGGACAACTCCATGATCATGATGATTTTGTCTTACGCCATCATGATCGGCGCTATGTTCCTGCTGATGAATATGCTGACCAAGCGGATGGGCGGCGACGGCATCATGGGCGGCATGGGCAAGTCCAAGGCCAAGGTCTACATGGAAAAGCAGACCGGCGTGACCTTCAAGGACGTGGCCGGTCAGGACGAAGCCAAGGAATCCCTGCAGGAGATCATCGATTTCCTCCACAACCCCCAGAAGTACACCGCCATCGGCGCGAAGCTCCCCAAGGGCGCGCTGCTGGTAGGCTCTCCCGGCACCGGCAAAACGCTGCTTGCCAAGGCGGTAGCGGGCGAAGCCAATGTGCCTTTCTTCTCCATTTCCGGCTCGGATTTCGTGGAGATGTTCGTGGGCATGGGCGCCAGCCGGGTCCGTGACCTGTTCCAGCAGGCGGCGAAGGTGGCTCCCTGTATCATCTTTATTGACGAAATTGATGCCGTGGGCCGCTCCCGGGACAGCCGCTACGGCTCCAACTCCGAGCAGGAGCAGACCCTGAATCAGCTCCTCAGTGAGATCGACGGCTTTGAGCCTTCCAAAGGCATCGTGTGTCTTGCCGCCACTAACCGCCCGGAAATTCTTGACAAGGCTCTGCTGCGGCCCGGCCGGTTTGACCGCCGGATCATCGTGGACCGTCCCAACCTCCAGGGCCGTCTGGACACCCTGAAGGTGCACACGCGGAAAATCAAGCTTTCCGAGGATGTGGATCTGCGGAAGATCGCCCAGGCCACCGCCGGCGCGGTGGGCGCGGACCTTGCCAATCTGGTGAACGAAGCTGCCCTGCGTGCCGTACGCATGGGCCGCCAGGCGGTGAATCAGGAGGACCTGTTGGTATCCTTTGAAACCGTCATCGCGGGCACCGAGAAGAAGAACACGGTGCTGACCGACATGGAGAAGCGGCTGGTCGCCTACCACGAGGTGGGCCACGCTCTGATCGCGGCTCTGGAAAAGCACTCCCAGCCCGTGTCCAAAATCACCATCGTCCCCCACACCTCCGGCGCGCTGGGCTATACCATGCAGATGCCTGAGGAGGAAAAATTCCTGTCCACTGCCGACGAGCTGCGCACGGAGCTGCGGACGCTGGTTGGCGGACGGGCGGCGGAGCAGGTGGTCTTCGGCATCCAGACCACCGGCGCTTCCAATGATATCCAGCGGGCCACTTCTCTGGCCCGGAACATGGTCACCCAGTACGGCATGAGCGAAAAGTTTGGCCTTATGTCCACCGCTTCCGTGCAGAACCAGTATCTGGACGGGCAGGCTTACATGGACTGCTCCCAGGAGACTGCCGCCGAGGTGGACAAGGAGGTCATGCGCCTGCTGGACGGGGCCTATACCGATGCCAAGCGGATCCTGACGGAGAACCGGCAGCTGCTGGACGAGATCAGCGAGTTTCTGCTGGTGAAGGAGACCATCACCGGCGACGAGCTGATGGCCTACGTCAACGCGGATAAGAACGCCCTGCCTGCGCCTGAACAAGGGGAAGAATGATCCTCAAGACCGGGGGCGGAAACGCACCCGGTTTTTCTGGGAATAGTGATTGCAAAATCTGTTTCTATCGGTTATAATGAAAGGACAAATGGCAGAAAAAGGAGGAATTCCAATGAGTAAGAAGTTTTTGCGTGCCCTGACCGTGCTTTTGGCCGTTGTCGCCGTGGTCATGGTGCTTTCCTTCGCCGCCTGCGGCAAGCAGTCGGAAACCACTACCCCCACTCAGGAGACGACGGCCCAGACCGCCGCGCCCTCGGAAAGCAGCACCCGGGCGCTGAGCCTGACGGAAGCCAGCCTCAGTGTCACCACCTGGAGCAGTCCCAACGGTGCCACGGTGAATCTGACCGCTGTTCCCTCGGAGCATGACAAGGATGACAGCGCGGAATTCGTGGTCCTGCTGGACGGCGTGAGCATCGCAAGCGTGCCCTGCGAGTGGAAGGACAATGCCTATGTGGCTTCCGCGGAGCTGAACGGAGCGGATGGCTACGGCTATTATGTGACCATTACCAGCAAGGATGGCTCCTTTGTCGAGCTCCCGGTGAATACCCCGGAGGACCCCACGGATGAGAATTTGGTAAATCTGGCTTCTTCTCTCCAGTCCTATTGCACTCTGACGCTGAACGACGCGTCGCTGGAGGGGGACGACCTGACGATCCTCAGCGGCTACGCGCTGGTGCAGGCTCCCCGCATCACGGAAAATGACGAGAACGTCGCCTGCGCCCAGGCCAATCTGGTGCTCACGCTGGATGGACAGGAGCTTAGCAGCATTGCGCTGACCATGGCCCCCGGCGAAGCGGACAGAAGCTACGATGCCAACATTACGGACATGAGCTTTACGGTCCCCGAAGATATCGGGGAGGGCCAGCAGCTGGTGCTGCGGCTGGACGCGGTGCTGACCAACGGTCAGATACTGACCGCTCTGGGCGGAAGCTGGACCGCGGAAAACGGCACAATTGCCAACGCTGTGGGCTGAGCGGATCGCGGAAACAACAGGCTCCACCTCTTCTGAGGTGGAGTTTTTTGCTGCGGATTGATAAAAAATGCTGCTTTTCAGCGGGGAAGTCCCCCAATTTTCCGCCGGAATCTCCTGCATTTTCACGGAGCCTAAACCCGGCGGGAGCATTTTTTACAAATTTTATCCTACATCCGTATTTTTTTATGTGAATACTATAAAAAGTTGAAATTTTCCTGTTTTCGAGATTGATTTTACGGTGGATTTGACATACAATAGGAGCCGAACGGGGTTCGGAAAATACAGCCCTGAAGCATCCAGGCGAGGTGAAGCGCATGCTCAATATCGTGCTGGTGGAACCGGAGATCCCCCAGAACTGCGGCAACATTGCCCGCACCTGCGCGGCCACCGGCTGCCGGCTGCATCTGATCCGCCCTCTGGGCTTTGACATCTCCGAAAAAGCCGTGCGAAGAGCCGGGCTTGACTACTGGCACATGGTCGAGGTCATCGACTATGAAAATCTCGATGATTTCTTTGCCAGAAATGAGGTCCGGCAGATGTGGTGCCTGTCCACGAAAGCGCCCCGGTGCTATACCGAGGCCCATTACGAGGACGGCTGCTACCTGTTCTTCGGCAAGGAGACCAAGGGTCTGCCGGAGGATTTCCTGCGGGAGCACTATGACGAATGCGTCCGCATTCCCGTGCGCTCCGATGCCCGGAGCCTGAACCTGAGCAACGCTGTGGCTGTGACGGTTTTCGAAGCCCTGCGGCAGCTTTCCTTCCCCGGTTTGAAGGATTACGGTAAAATGCGGGGATAACCCCCCGATTTGTTAAGGAGGAAGTACCATGAACTACAATAAGAAGTCCATTGAGGACATCGACGTAGCAGGCAAGCGCGTACTGTGCCGCTGTGATTTCAACGTTCCCACCAAGAACGGTGTCATCACCTCCGATAAGCGCATCGTCGCCGCTCTGCCCACCATCCAGTACCTGATCGCCCACAAGGCCAAGGTCATCCTGTGCTCCCACATGGGTAAGCCCAAGGGCGAGTGGAAGCCCGAGCTGAGCCTGAAGGTGGTGGCTGCCCGTCTGAGCGAACTGCTGGGCCAGGAGGTCATTATGGCTGCCGACGTGGCAGGCGAGGACGCCAAGGCCAAGGCCGCCGCTCTGCAGGAGGGCCAGGTCATGCTGCTGGAGAACACCCGTTACATCAAGGGTGAGACCAAGAACGATCCCGAGCTGAGCAAGCAGCTTGCCTCTCTGGCTGATATCTTCGTCAACGACGCCTTCGGCACCGCCCACCGCGCCCACTCTTCCACCGCCGGCGTGGCTGACTACCTGCCCGCCGTCTGCGGCTACCTGGTGCAGAAGGAAGTTTCCATCATGGGCAAGGCTCTGGCCAACCCCGAGCGTCCCTTCGTCGCCATTCTGGGCGGCGCCAAGGTTTCCGACAAGCTGAATGTTATCAACAACCTGCTGGAGAAGGTGGACACCCTGATCATCGGCGGCGGCATGGCTTACACCTTCCTGGCTGCCAAGGGCTACAGCGTTGGCACCAGCCTGTTGGATTCCGAGAAGATCGACTACTGCAAGGAAATGATGGCCAAGGCTGAGGCTAAGGGCGTTAAGCTCCTGCTGCCCATCGACACCGTGGTTGCCGCTTCCTTCCCCGACCCCATCGACGGCGACATCGCTGTGGAGACGGTTCCCTCCGACGCCATCCCCGCTGACAAGATGGGGCTGGACATCGGCGAGAAGACCCGCGCTCTGTTCGCTGAGGCTGCCAAGAACGCCAAGACCGTGGTCTGGAACGGCCCCATGGGCGTGTTCGAGAACCCCACTCTGGCCAAGGGCACCATTGCCGTGGCTCAGGCTCTGGCCGACAGCAGCGCTACCACCATCGTCGGCGGCGGCGACTCCGCGGCTGCCTGCGAGCAGCTGGGCTTTGCCGACAAGATCACCCACATTTCCACCGGCGGCGGCGCCTCTCTGGAGTTCCTGGAGGGCCTGGAGCTGCCCGGTATCGCCTGCCTGCAGGACAAGTAATTTGTTTTTCTGAAATTACATAATCGCTGTATATTACGGGGACGGAGGTTGTCCCTCCGTCCCGCTTCCCAAGCGCTGCGCCTGTGCGGCAGGGGAACGGCCCCTGCCGGACCGCGGACGGCCCGTCCGCGGATAAACACGTCAATGCACATCCGCCCGGATGTTAGAATAAGGAGAAATAGGAAATGAACAGAAAATACCGTAAGACCGTCATCGCCGGCAACTGGAAGATGAACAAGACTCCCTCCGAGACGAAGGAATTTATGACCCAGCTGAAGGCCATCATGCCCAAGGGCCGCTGGTGCGATGTGGCTCTGTGCGTGCCCGCTGTGTGCATCCCCGCCGCTGTCCGCGCCATGCGTGAGACCCGGGTGGGCATCGGCGCTGAGAACTGCAACGCCAACCCCTCCGGCGCTTATACCGGCGAGATCGCTACCAATATGCTGACCGACGCTGGCTGCAAGTACGTCATCATCGGCCACTCCGAGCGCCGCGCTATGGGCGAGACCGACGCTGATGTCAATGCCAAGGTCCTGGCTGCTCTGGAAGCCGGCCTGATCCCCATTATGTGCTGCGGCGAGAGCCTGGAGCAGCGGGAGTCCGGCATCACTGCCGAACACATCACCATGCAGATCAAGCTGGGTCTGGCTGGCGTGCCCGAGGACAAGATCCGCAAGGTCATCATCGCCTACGAGCCCATCTGGGCCATCGGCACCGGTCTGACCGCTACTCCCGAGCAGGCTGAGGAAGTCTGTGAGATGATCCGCAGCGTTGTCCGCAAGCTGTACTCCTCCAAGAACGCCCGCGCTATCTCCATCCTGTACGGCGGCTCCATGAACGACAAGAACGCCTACGAGCTGCTGGCTCAGCCCGACATCGACGGCGGTCTGATCGGCGGCGCTTCCCTGGTGCCCGAGAAGTTCGTCAAGATCATCGAGGCTGCCAACCAGCCCACCGTGTAATCACAAAAAGCTTTTTCCGGGCAGCTGCGGTTTTTTCGTGGCTGCCCGATGCTTATGTCAAGTTGAAAGTGGAAAGTTGAAAGTTTGAAAGGTATCCAAAACCAAAGCTTTCTATTTTCAGCTTTCAAATCCAACAGGAGATGTATGATGAATACACTACTTTTATCCGCCTTGGATGTGGGAACACCTGCCATCGCCGCCGAGCTGATCCGCAGGGGGGAGCTGGTGGCCATTCCTACCGAAACGGTTTACGGTTTGGGTGCCGACGGGCTGAATGAAAGGGCAGTTGCGAAGATTTTTGAGGCCAAGGGACGGCCTCAGGACAATCCGCTAATTTTGCACATTTGGGATGCAAAACAGATGGAGCAGTTCTGCCACGATATCCCAAAAGCTGCCTATGATCTGGCGGAAGCCTTCTGGCCCGGGCCGCTGACCATGGTGCTGCCCGCCCGGGACATTGTGCCGAAACGCACCACAGGCGGTTTAAATACTGTGGCCCTGCGCTGCCCGGACAACGCCGTGACTCGGGAAATTATCCGCCTGTCTGGGGTACCCATTGCCGCGCCCTCCGCCAACATTTCCGGCAAGCCCTCCACTACCACGGCCCAGCACGTACTCCACGACCACGACGGAAAAATCGCTGCCGTGGTGGACGGCGGCCCCTGCCGGGTGGGGGTGGAATCCACCATCGTGGACCTGACCGAGGAGCGGCCCCGGCTGCTGCGCCCCGGCGGCATCACCCCGGAGCAGCTGGAGTCTGTTTTGGGCGATCTGGTGGTGGACAAGGCAGTAACGGCGCAAATTGATAAAGACGCCGTGGTGAAGGCCCCCGGCATGAAGTACCGCCACTATGCGCCGTCGGAACCGGTGGTCATTGTGGCCGGCTCCCGGGACAAGGCTGCGGCCTACATTCACCGCCACTTTGTTCCCGGTGACCGGGTGCTGTGCTTTGAGGAAGAGCTGCCCCTGTACGAAGGCTGTGATCCGCTGTCCTATGGGCAGGAAGCGGACGCGGCGACTCTGTCGGCAGGGCTGTTCTCCGCCCTGCGGGAGCTGGACGATCCGTCCATCCATCAGGTCTATGCCCGGTGCCCCGTGGGCGGCGGCGTGGCCTACGCGGTGCAGAATCGGCTGAAAAAAGCCGCCGCTTTCCACATCGTGGACGCGGAGGTGGAGGAATGATCCTGGGCATCACCGGCGGCACCGGCTGCGGAAAGACCACCCTGTTAAATTGTATTGCGGAGCAGGGGGGCCTGATTCTGGACTGCGACGCCATCTACCATGAGCTTCTGAACAATGATCCGGCCCTGCTTGGTGCCATCGAAGCCCGGTTCCCCGGCACCATGGAAAATGGAATATTGCAGCGAAAAAAGTTGGGGAATCGTGTATTTTCCGATGAAAAAGCTCTGAAGGATTTGAACAAAATCACCCATGGCGCGGTGAAGGCGGAGGTTCTGCGGCGGCTGGCGGGAAAGCCAAAATTTGCCGCCATTGATGCCATTGCCCTGTTTGAAGGGGGGCTGGCGGAGTTGTGCGACGTGACCGTTGCCGTCACTGCCCCGGAGGAAGACCGTATCCAGCGGCTCATGGTCCGGGACGGCATCGACCGGGATTACGCCAAGCGCCGTATTGATGCCCAAAAAAGCGCGGATTGGTTCCGGGAAATGTGTGATTATTCGCTGGTAAATGATGGCACACGGGCCCAGTTCCGCGATACCTGTCTTGCTTTTCTTCAAAGACTTGCTATAATAGAGGAAAAAACGAAAGGAGAAACCCTATGAATACCGATGAACTCCGGGAGTCCCTGCTGATGGCTCCCAAGAACGGCTATGCCCGTATCACCCCCGCCCAGCGGGAGGAAATGAACGCCTACTGCCGCCGCTATATGGCCTTTATGGACGCCTGCAAGACCGAGCGGGAGGCCACTGCTTGGGCCGTCCGGGAAGCGGAGAACCGGGGCTTCAAGCCCTTCGTTCCCGGCATGGACGTGAAGCCCGGCGACAAGATCTACTACAATAACCGGGACAAGGCCATCGCCCTGGCGGTGATCGGCACCGAGTCCCTTGCCAAGGGCGCGAATATCTGCGCTGCCCATGTGGACTCCCCCCGGATGGATGTGAAGCCCAATCCTCTCTACGAGGATTCCCAGATCGCCTACCTGAAGACCCACTACTACGGCGGCATCAAGAAGTACCAGTGGCCCACCGTCCCTCTGGCCATCCACGGCGTGGTTTACCGCAAGGACGGCACGGTGGTTACCGTGACCATCGGCGAGGACGACAATGATCCCGTGCTGATGGTTACCGATCTGCTGATCCATCTGGCTGGTGATCAGATGCAGAAGACCCTTGCCAAGGGCATCGAGGGCGAGCAGCTCAACGTGATTTTGGGCACCGAGCCTATCGAGGGCGAGGGCGCTGACCTTGTGAAGCTGAACGTCATGAAATGGCTGAATGAAAAGTACGGCCTCATCGAAGAGGATTTCCTGTCCGCTGAGCTGACGGTGGTGCCCGCCGGCCGGTGCCGTGAGGTGGGGCTGGACCGGAGCCTGCTGGCGGCCTACGGCCACGATGACCGGGTCTGCGCCTACGCCGAGCTGGAGGGCCTGTTTGCCATCGAAAATCCCACAAAGACCGCTGTGTGCATTCTGGCGGACAAGGAGGAAATTGGCTCCGTGGGCATTTCCGGTATGCAGAGCCATTACTTTGAGCATTTTATGGGTACTCTTTGCGACGCCCAGGGGGTCAAGCTGGAAGACTGCTTCGCGAAGTCCTTCTGCCTGTCCGCCGACGTGTCCAACGCCTTTGACCCCAACTTCCCCGAGACCTGCGACAAGCGCAACAACAGCCAGCTGAACTACGGCGTTGCCATCTGCAAGTACACCGGCTCCCGTGGTAAGAACGGCGCCTCTGATGCTTCCGCCGAGGCCATGGGCCACGTCCGCAGCACTCTGGACAATGCCGGGGTTATCTGGCAGACCGCGACCCTGGGCAAGGTGGATCAGGGCGGCGGCGGTACCGTAGCGGCGTACATGGCAAACCGGAACATCGTCACCGTAGACGCGGGAGTGCCCGTGCTGAGTATGCACGCGCCCATGGAGCTGGTGTCCAAGCTGGACTGCTACGAAACCATGCTGGCCTGCAAGGCGATTTATCTGGTGTGATCCCGCCCTTGACAGTTTTTGGACATAATACGACCCCCAAATGCTAGATTTTTGTCTAACATTTGGGGGTCATATCACACTGGGGCGGTTACTTCTTTTTCGTGATCTGAAAGATCAGGCTGGCAAAAGCAATGAGCACCAGAAGCAATTGAAACAATTCTTCATATGTAACAGCATTCATGCACAGCACCCCCTTTCCGAATGGGCAGGGGGCAAAGAAGGATCACCCCCTGAAGAAGGGGGAATAACCGCCGAATAGTCTGGCAGCGCCTGGCATCCGAAGAAGCCAAGGCCTTTGTATCACTGAATGCGAAAACTGTCAAAAGGAAATGCCCACGGCTTGACATTTTGTGCGTTTTCGTGTATAATCCACCCACAACCAAATAGGACAGTTCGTGACCATCCTGTCGGTAAACAAAACTAGGGAATTAGATACCAATATCTGATGAAAAACTCTGAATCTTTTCGGTCTGAATTGTGCCGGAATGCGTTATCTTCCATGCTGGGCGTCAGCCCAGCGGCGTCATCTGCCTTTTCCGCCGCAATTCATCCGCGAAAATCTTTCAGAGGCTTCCATCAGAAATTGGTATCAGATGGGCGCTTTTGCGCCCATTTTGTTTTACTATGGGCGCGGACTGCGCCCATTTTTCTGTTTTGGAGGAAAGAATATGAAGAAAACTACCAAATATCTGGTGCAGGCCGCAGTGATCGCCGCCCTGTACGCCGTGCTGACCCACCTGCAGAACCTGCTGCTGCCCGGTTCCGCCACCTGGGCCATTCAAATGCGGATGTCCGAGGCCCTGTGCGTGCTGGCCTTCTTCACCCCTGCCGCTGTGCCGGGGCTGACCATCGGCTGCCTGCTGTTCAACATCACTTTTGCGGCCGCGCTGCCCCTGGACTTTGTGGTGGGTTCCGCCGCCACCCTGATCGCCGCGGAGGGGATGTGGCTGACCCGGAAGGTCACCGTCAAGGACTACCCTCTGCTGGGAATGCTGATGCCCGCCATTGCCAACGCGATCCTGGTTGGCTGGGAGCTGACGGTTTACATCGGCGGCGGCTTTGTGTTGAACGCGGTCTACGTTGCCATTGGCGAAGCCGTGGTGCTGCTGGTGCTGGGCACCGCTCTGTACTGGGCGATTAAAAAGCGGGGGCTGGACCAGAAGCTGTTTGCCTGCTGATGGCTTGACAGGCCCGATGCCCTGTGGTAGTATCATGCTATCATGTGTCGGAGGATAGCATAATGGGCGGCAAACGGAAGTATCATCTGGATTTTCTGCGGATCCTGGCGGCGTTTCTGGTGATGGTGCACCACTCGGAGCTGGCAGAGCTTTACCACACCGGGGTGGCAGGCCTTGGCGGCAGCTTTGTGCTGTGCTGCGTGACCTGCTTTGTGGTGATCAATGTGCCGCTGTTTTTCCTGATCTCCGGTGCCTTGCTGCTGGGTAAGGAGGAGCCGGATCGGGTGGTGTACACCAAGCGGTTCCCACGGTTCCTGCTCCTGACCTTTCTGGCTTCCTCTTTTGCCTACATTTTCCGCTGTTTTTCGGATTTTAACGTGAAAAACTTCTTCTGGGGCTTTTTCGCCGGAGACATGGACGTGACTCATTGGTATCTGTATGCCTATCTGGGCTTTCTGGTGTGCGTGCCCTTCCTGCGCCGGGCAGTCCGGGGTATGACCCACACAGACGCAGTCGTGCTTGTGTGTCTGCGATTTCTGTTTGGCTCCCTGCTGCCCGCCGCCGGCTACATAACGGGATATAAGGGATACGAGAATCTTCCCTTTTCTGATTCGTTTTCAGTCCCCTTTGCCACGCTTGACATCCTGTTTTACCCCATCATGGGATACTATCTGGAGGAAAAGCTCCCCTGGGACAAGGCAGATTGGAAGTGGCCGGTCCTCAGCCTGATAGTGATGGCAGGCGGAATTGCCGCCAGCGCTCTGGTGACCTGCCACGAGGGCCTGCGCACGGCCTTTTCCGGCAGCTACCTGCGGCTGTTCGTCTATTCCACAGCCATGGCGGCGTTTGTGCTGGCGAAGTACCTGTTTACCCGGCCCCACCGCGAGGGAAAGTTCAGACAGGTCCTTGAAGCGGCCATGAGGACCGCAAGCTCCCTGATGCTGGGGGTGTACATTCTGGAGCCGGTACTGCGTCCGGTGGTGAAGCCCCTGCTCATTGGCTGGATGGGGGAGGGGGCAGGCTCCATTCTCACCTCTCTGTGGTATTGCGTTTTCGGCATGGCAGTCTACGGCGGGATCACCTGGCTGCTGAAAAAAATACCGGGTCTGGGAAAGATCCTATAAAAAAGGAAGCGGCGATGCCGCTTCTCAGACTGTCGAAAAAACCGAATTATCCTCACCGTAGGGGCCGATGCCCACATCGGCCCGCAGTAAAAGTGCACCATTATTTCAATTCTTCGGCGAATTCGGAACATTTACGAAAGGGGCGATGTGGGCATCGCCCCCTACGGGGTACTTTTTTGACAAACTGGGAAGCGGCGATGCCGCTTCTTTTTGCTGGTTTACGACTTGTTTTTCGGGACAAACTGTGCTATAGTCCCGGAGAAGGAAGTGTTAAAATGATCGAATTTAAGCGGCTGAAACTGTCGCAGAAGGAAGACTACGAAAAAAACCTGTTTGCCTGCCCCGGACGGAGCTGTGAGTATGCCTTTGCCAATATGTACCTCTGGGGCCGTCAGGAAACGGCGTTTTTCTCGGATTGCGTGGGATTTTTCTCCCATTTTCACGGAAAAAGCATCTATCCCTATCCCGTGGGCACCGGCGACCGGAGGGCGGTGCTGGAGGCGGTGATTGAGGATGCCCGGGAACGGGGAATTCCCTGCCGGATCACCAGCATGACCAAGGCGGAATCGGAGGAGCTGGAAAGCTGGTTCCCCGGAAAATTCTGCTTCCGTACAGACCGGGACGGCTTTGACTATGTCTATGCTATCAATGACCTTGCAGACCTGAGAGGGAGGAAGTTCCAGAAAAAGCGCAATCACGTGCACCGATTCTGGGCGGAGCACCCGGAGGCGGTCTGCGTCCCGCTGGGACCGGACAATCTGGAACAGGCTCGGGAAATGGTGGAGGACTGGTACCGTCAGCGCCTTGCGGAAGACCCCCATGGGGAATACCTGCTGGAGCAGGTCGCCATGAAACGGGCTTTCCAGCACTTTAAAGCTCTGGGCATGGAGGGGCTAATGCTTGTGGAGGACGGGCAGGTGCTGGCAATGACCATGGGATCCCGGCTGTCCCGGGACACCATTGACGTGCATTTTGAGAAGGCCCGGGAGGATGCGGACGGGGCCTATGCCGCCATCAACTGCGAATTTGCCCGGTATCTGCGGGAAAAATACCCGGAGGTGAAGTTCCTGAACCGGGAGGATGACATGGGTCTGGAGGGTCTGCGCAAGGCCAAGCTCAGCTATCAGCCCCATCACCTTGAGGAAAAATACTGGGCCTGTCTGTTGGAGAATCTGAATGGAGACACTTGCGCTGAGGACGCTCTGGACTGAGTGCTTCGGAAATGAGGGTGGCTGGATCGATAGCTTTTTCGGCACGGCCTTCGACCATGCCCATGTCTGCGGCCTGACCCGGCAGGGACAATTGGCGGCGGCCCTGTGCTGGATGGACGTTTCCTGTGAGGGCCGGAAGCTGGCCTATCTCTACGCCATCGCCACTGCCCCAGAATTTCGGCATCAGGGCCTGTGCCGGGAGCTGATGGGTTTGGCCCATGAGAAGCTGGCAGGTCAGGGCTATTCCGGGACAATATTGGTCCCGGCGGATGATGGGCTGCGGCAGATGTACGGGAAGATGGGTTATGCCAACTTCGGCGGCATCCGGGAATTATCTGTTCAGGCGGAGGGTTCCGTGCCCATTCGGCAGATCTCGCCGTCGGAATATTCCGCTCTGCGCCGTGGGTATCTTCCTATGGGCGGCGTGGTTCAGGAGGACGGTGCCGTGGAATACCTGGCAGCCGGGGCAGAGCTGTACGCGGGAATGGATTTCCTTCTGGCGGCGGAAGGTGGGTTCGGCATGGAATTGTTGGGCAACTCCGATGCCGCTCCCGGCATTGTGTCCGCACTGGGACTGGATGAGGGGACCTTCCGGATACCCGGGGACAAGCCCTTTGCCATGTACCATTCCCTGACCGGGGAAAACTGGATGCCCGGATATTTCGGATTGGCATTTGAATAAATTGGATTGGCCTGCCAAATTTCAATTTGTCGTGGCATCGATTATAATATGTAGCTGACTGCGTAAATGACCACCAAATGCAGGGGATAATACAGGTAAAACACCCACCCTAGCTTGTGTTTTCCCCGCTGGCCGTTATACAGGGCCATCAGTGGCACGGTGAGCATGGCCCACCATTGCAGTCCGCCCAGCGACAGGCACAGCAGCAGCGTACCCAAGGAAAACGCCACGAGGTCCCGTCCGCCGAAGTACACGATCACCGGCAGCAGCACGCCCCAAATTCCGTAATCCACGTGGAAGCCGGGCAGGAACAGCGGCAGCTTTTCACAGACGAAATAGATCCCGGCAAGCAGGACGACCGCGGCAGACACAGAGCCGGGCGTTCGGGCCTTTTCCACCACGCAGATCAGCGCCACCGACAGGGAAAAGGTCACCAGAATGCACTGGTACAGCGAGCGGTCAACCAGCGCGTAGACCACCTGACACAGGAGCGCCAGCACAAACAGCCGCAGAAAATAGGCCTTTCTGTCGTGGGTGTAGTGGCAGCCCTCGGCGATCATGTAGGCATAGATGGGCATGGCCAGCCTGCCGATGATGCGAAGAAGCCGGTACTGTGGCAGCAGGACGGCGCCGATATGGTCGATGGTCATGGTGAGCATGGCAAGGAGCTTCAGCTGATTGCCGGTCAGCCCAAACCGGGTGCGAACAGCGGGCATGGAAGACACCTCCTTTTGTGCGCTCATTATACCATTGGGGAGATTATCCGTCAATGACAGGAAAAAACGGTGCCGATTTTGGCACCGTTTCAGACTGTCGAAAAAACCCTTCAGGGCTTTCCGACAGATTTTTGCAGTCTGCCGCGCGCATAATTTGTTCGCCTTCGGCGGACAAATTCCACACTTGCAGCCTGAGATGTATTTTCGGTCAGGTACACGCCCTGACCGAAAATGATTCAGACTTTATTTGCCGCATTCGCGGCAAGCTCTGCGAGGCTTTTTTGACACGCTGAAACGGTGCCGATTTTGGCGCCGTTTCTTTTTTGTTCAGCGCTTGCACTGTTCTTCCAGCGCCGCGCCGTAGCGGAAGATCATGGCGGCGAGGATCAGTACGATGCCGGTGACCAGGCTGGGCAGATTGCTGATGTCCCCTGTTTCCTCCGCACCCAGGCAGACCACAATGATACCGGCGATCACAGCCGCCACGATGGGCAGCCAGATGCAGCGGATGCCCAGCTTTTGAAGCATATCCGCGCCGGTTTCCGTAAAGGGCGTGCCCTCGGCCTGCTCCGCTTTCAGGTATTTACCTGCGAAAAACAGCAGTATGGCCTCCGATGCCAGCATGACGAGATCACTCAGCAGCACCGCCAGCAGTTCGTTCATCCCCTTGCCCGTGGCGAAGATGGTGACAGGCTCTCCCATCAGGCTGAACATCTGCCCGCCTGAGTACCAGACGAAGGCACACAGAGCGCCCACAACGCAGAGAACCGCGCCGGCGATGGAGAAGATCCAGGCGATTTTGGCTAGAATCCCCAAAACCCGGAAGGTCTTCTGAATGGTTTCCAGCTGTTTCATACTCACACCTTCTCCCCCTCAATGTACTGGGGCCGCTGGGGGATGATGATGGCGGCGATGATGTAGGCCCAGATGCCGACACCGCCGCAGAAGCCCAGGATCACCCATGCCAGCCGCACCAGAGTGGGGTCAATGTCAAAAAACTCGCCGATGCCGCCGCAGACCCCTGCCAGCATGGCATTTTCACGGGAACGGTATAACTTTTTGCCTTTCATAATTTCGTCCTCCTTGCAATTTGCTTTGTTGGACTTATTATATGCCGAAAGGGGGACTTCCGATAGGCGGTTTTTTTAGCCGTTTGTGTCGGAATTATAGATTACGGAGATATTGTTCGTGTCCGTCACAGCGCCCTTGTCCACGGGAAGGGCACCGTGGAAGCAGGTGCTCGCCTCTGTTTCCTCTCCGGTGAGGGTGATCTCGCAGGTTCCATTCGTAAGTGACACATCCGTAACCGTACAGGAAGGGGAGACGTTGTCCACGGGGATCAGCAGTAAATCGCTGTTGGAGAACCACGCCGCATCGTACAAGACGCAGGCATCTATCAAAGCGTCCAGCTGATAAAATTCGCCCATTTCCGTAAAATAAGACTCCAATTCTGACCGGGAGGTGATGATCGCGGCAGAGCGGTCAATTTCCGCTGCGCTGCGCAGACAGGGAGTCTCCACCATCGGGCAGGAGGGCGCTTCTGTCGCGGCGGCCCCCGCCAGCGGCGCTTCATCCGTCATGGCATTCCTCTCCATCGGTGCTTCTGCCGCGGCTTCCATTTCGGGGGCGGCATCTGCCGCTTCCTGCTTCGCGGCAGAGTAGGATACCACAGGTGCGGATTGCGGGGTATATACAAGGACTGCCGAGGTCAGCAGAATTGCAAAGCAGGCGGCAACAGCGGTGTACTGCTTCCAGGGAATGATTTTCGGCTTGCGGCTGCGGAATTCGTCAGTCTGGGACACCAGGTCTTCCGGAAGCAGTGTCAGGGCATCGTGAAATTGCTCAGCATTCATAGACAGAACCCCTCCTTTTCCAGATATTCCTTCAGCCCCAGCCGGGTGCGGTACAGCAGGCTCTTGACCTTGCTCTCCGATATTCCCAGATACCCGGCGATCTCCTTCACCGGGTCGAGGAAATAATACCGTCCCAGAAAGGCGGCCTGGGTTTCTTTGCTTTGCAGCCGCAGGTAGAGCCCGATGGCATCGGCAAGGGCCTTGGCGTCGAGGATCTCCTCGGCAGAATTTCCCCCAGACACGCAGTCGGACAGCTCCGACAGGGAAATGGCGTATTCGGAACCCATTCGCTTGTCCCTTGTGCGGTAGCGGAAGCGGTCAATGGAGATCCGCCGGGTCAGCTTGGCGAGGTACGCCGACAGTACGCTGGGCCGGTGGGGCGGCATGGAATCCCAGGCGGCGAGATAGGTGTCGTTGACGCTCTCCCGGCTGTCCTCTATGTTGTTCAGAATGTTGTGTGCGATTTTTTCTAAGTAGCGGTCATATTTTTTCTCGGTCTCCGAGATCGCCTGTTCGCTGCGCTCCCAGTACAGGGCTACGATCTGTTCATCCTCCATGGCAGAGCCTCCTCTCAATGATATACTCGACAAAAAACGTGGTTGGTTGCAAAAATGCGAAAAAAGCCTTCCCCTCTGGGGAAGGTGGCACGGCGAAGCCGTGACGGATGAGGTGCGGGAGCAGGTGATTGAAATATCCATCCTGCGGCGAAAACGTAACCAGTCATTCCCTCATCCGCCCCAGTGTGCGCACTGGGGCACCTTCCCCCTCGGGGAAGGCTTATTTTCCTATTATTCTGCGCTTAACTCAATGCGGTCATTGCTGATGCCCTGCTGGTGGAAGACTTTCAGCAATTTCTCCGGGGTCATATCCGCCCGCTCCTGCCCGGCGATGTCCAGCACGATGGTGCCGTTATTCATCATGATGGTGCGGTTACCCAGACTCAGGGCCGAGGGGATGTTGTGGGTGATCATCAGGCAGGTGATGCCGTTTTCGACCACGATCTGCTTGGTCAGAGCCAGAACTTTTTCTGCCGTGGCGGGGTCCAGAGCAGCGGTGTGCTCGTCCAGAAGCAGGAGCTTGGGGGTGACCATGGTGGCCATGAGCAGGGTCAATGCCTGACGCTGGCCGCCAGACAACAGTCCCACAGGGTGGTTCATTCGATCCTCCAGACCCAGACCCAGCTGGCTCAGCCGCTCCCGGAAGTCCTTCCGGTCGGCCCGGGAGATCATGGAGAAGGGGGAGGTACCGGAGGAGGCCCGCATATAGGCAAGGGCCAGATTTTCCTCAATGGTCATGTTGGGGGCGGTGCCCTTCAGGGGATCCTGAAACATCCGCCCGATGAATTTGCTGCGCCTAAAGTCCGGCAGGCTGGTGATGTTCTGCCCGTCCAGACGAATGTCGCCGCTGTCCACCGGGAAGGAGCCGGCTATGGCGTTAAAGAGGGTGGATTTGCCTGCGCCATTGGAGCCGAGGATGGTCACGAAGTCGCCTTTGTTTAGGTGAAGACTCAGATCGGTCAGGGCCTTCTTTTCATTGATGGTGCCCGGATTGAAGGTCTTGGAAATGTTGGTGATTTTCAGCATCTTACTTCCCTCCCTTGGCGGTGGCGGGCTTGAGACTGCTCTTGATGGCGGGCAGGCCGATGGCGAGGGCCACGATGGTGGCGGAGATCAGCTTCAGGCACTCGCTGGGCAGATCCATGCGCAGGGCAATGGCGATGATGAAGCGGTAGACGACGGAGCCGAGAACCGCGCCCAGAATTTTCAGCCAGATCTTGCCCTTGGGCAGCAGCGTCTCGCCGATGATGAGAGAGGCCAGGCCGATGATGACCATGCCGGTGCCCAGGTTAATATCGGCGGTCTTCTGGTACTGGGCCAGCACCGCGCCGGACAGGGCGGTGAGAGAGTTGGAAACGCACAGGCCCACGGTGATGGTGAAGCCGGTGTTGATGGAGGAGGCCCGCACCATGTCCGGATTGTCGCCGGTGGCCCGGATGGACAGGCCCAGCCGGGTTTTCAGGAACAGGGCCAGCAGAATGCCCACGCAGGCCGTCAGAATCGCCACGGGGATCAGCTTATAGAAGGTTTTGCCGAAAAGGGGCTGCACCATGGAAAATACCGTGGCGGCCTTCATCATATTGACATTGGAGGAGAAGCCCATGACCGCCAGATTCACGGTGTACAGCCCCGTATTGGTGATGATACCCGCGAGAATGGAGGGAATTTGCAGCTTGGTCTGCAAAAAGGCGGTGACGCTGCCGGCGCAGGCTCCCGCCAGCATGGCGGCGGGCAGGCCCAGAATGGGGTGCCCCGCCACGGCGAAGGTGGCGGACACGGCGCAGCCCAGAGTAAAGGCGCCGTCGGTGGTCATATCGGCGATGTTCAGCACCCGGAAACTGAGGAACAGCGCCAGCGCCACCAGGGCGTAGATGCAGCCCAGCTCCAAAGCGCTGAAAACAATGGCAGAGGAAATCATGGGGACTCTCCCTTCAATAGAAATGCTTGTATAACGAGGGCAAGGCTCCCCTTTTAGGGGAACCCGGACTTTTGAAAACCGTAGGGGCCGATGCCTACATCGGCCCGCGGTAAAAGGGTACGATGATTGCCGCACTTCGGCGAATTCAGAACATCTGCAAAAGGGGCGATGTGGGTTTTCATTATGGACTGATTGCCACTGGCAATCAGTTCGATTTTGATTCGCTGCGCGGAGCACCACGCCCCCTACGGTGTGCTTTTTATGCGCTGACAGCTCCTCTAAGAGAGGAGCCTTGCGGGCGGGTCAATGACCCGCCCCTACAGAATACAGTTACTCTTCTGTCGTGACTTCCACAACGGTGTTGGCCATGGTGCTGAACACGCTGTAGTCAATGCCCAGAGCTGCGGCGGTGTCGGTGTTCACGGTGATGATGCCGCCGTCCATGACGTGGTACTCGGGAACCTCGCCGCCCAGCAGAATGTCAAAGGCCATGTCGGCGGTGTAGGTGCCAAGCTCAGTGTAGTTGACACCGCAGGTGGTGAAGGCGCCGGACTGGACGAAGGAATCAGCGCCGGTGTAGTGGGGGATGCCGGCATCGTTCAGGATCTCGGCAACGGCGGTCTCAGCGGCCATGACCACGTTATCGGTGGGGGTGAACACGGCGTCCACGCGGCCTACCAGAGAGGTAGCGGCGGTGACGATCTCGTCGGTGGTGTTGCCGGTCTTTTCAATGTAATCAATGCCCTTGGATTCCAGATAGGCCTTTGCTTCGGCGATGGGGGTGGTGGAGTTGGCTTCGGAATTGGAGTACAGCAGGCCCACGGTCTTGGTGTCGGGGTTGGCGGCCAGCATCATGTCCAGAATGAAGGGGGTGTTCAGAGCGTCGGAGGTGCCGGTGACATTGTCCAGATTGGTGAGACCCGCGGTCTCGGGATCGGAGATGGCGGCGTACACGATGGCAGTGTCGGTGCCCTCAGCGGCGGTGACCATGGTCTGGGCGGCCAGGGTGGCGATGGGAATGATCATATCGACGTTATCACCCATAACCTGAGCGCCGATCTGGCCCAGCATGGTGGGGTCGTTCTGTCCATTGTACTCAGAAATGGTCAGTTCGATACCGGCGGCATCGGCCTTGGCCTTCAGCTCGGCGGCAACGGCGGTGCGGATCTCGTCCAGAGAGGAGTGATCCAGCTGCTGCACGATGGCAACGGAGTAGCTGGCGGCGGCTGCCTGCGTCTCGGGGGCCTGGGTTTCCGGGGTAGCCGCGGTGGTGGCGGCAGGGGCGGGAGCGGTGGTGGCAGCGGGAGCGGAGGACGCGCCGCAGCCGGCCAACAGGGAAGCGGTGAGGATCAGGGAAGAGATAACAGAAATAACCTTTTTCATGGTAAATACTCCTTTATACTGTATGTTGTATGAAATCATTTTACTCTGGAACAATGGAACGATACCGAGCGATGCCCAAGGGTGTAACGATTACCACCCGGCTGAGCACGCATTATCTGCGGCATTGCCGTCACCATCGTTTTCCCGGTAGCTTTTTTATCATACGCCTTTCTCCTTTCGGAAATGAAAAAAGTCCCTGTTCCCCTGAGGGAACAAGGACAGAAAATACAATTTCTGCGGTACCACCTTGTTTGCCGGTAAAACCGACCGCTCAACCGGCGCAAACACGCCGTGTGCCCGGTAACGCTGGCAATGCGTCAGAAGATACTAAGAAAAGCTTTCCGTTCCCTCTGCCCTCGGCGGCCCATTTGCTGCTCCGCTTTTCGCTCCCCTCTCAGCTGTGGGGAACTCTCTGTGGATGCGCTGGCAACTTTACTTCCGCTTCTAAAGTTTACTTTATTAGCTTAAAGTCTTTATACACCATCCGGAGCCATTTGTCAAGCATTATTTTTCGTCAGCTGCGGACAAATGTGCGCAGAGGAAGTGCGGCGGCCTCAAGCCTTCCCCAAAGGGGAAGGCTTTGGCTCAATATTCCCTGACCACGCCCCGGACAACGCCGATGATCTCCGCGTGGGTGCCGTCGATGGGGGCGTAATTGTCGTTTTCCGGCATGAGCCAGACCTGACCGTTCCGGCACAGCAGCCGCTTGACGGTGGCCTCGTCCTCGATGCGGGCCACCACGATCTGCCCATCATCGGCAGAGGGCTGGGGACGGACAACGACCTTGTCCCCCTCCAGAATGCCCGCGTTTATCATGCTGTCTCCCCGGACCCGCAGGGCAAAGCAGCCCGCTTCCGCCCAGGGAATGGTGCCCTCCTGATTTTCCACCGCCAGAATGGGCAGGCCCGCCGTGACCACGCCGATGACGGGAATCTGACCGGGCCGGGAGCCGGTGACCAGCGCCCGCTTGCGGCCCTTGGCACCGGGTGCCTGGATCAGACCCTTCTCCTGAAGCGCCTGCAAGTGGTAGCTGACGGATGCGGTGGAGCGCAGGCCCACCGCCGCGCCGATCTCCCGCACGGAGGGGGAGTAGCCGTTTTCCTGAATAAACTGGTTGACATAATCCATGATCAGATCGGCTTTGTTACTGGTTCTGGGCATGGCGGCACCTCCTGAGGATGGTTTCTTACGAAGATTATAGCACATATTTTCGAAAAAAGAAAGAATTATTTTTCACAAAATCAGGATTTGACGCCTATACTATTCGAGGGGGGATGGGAATGGAACATATGGACAAAAGCCGGGAGGTTTGGCAGCGGGTGCGAAATCCCCAGCCGGCGGTGCCCAGGGATGGCATCCGGGCCTTGCGCCGGGAGTCGGCGGCCCTGTGCGGGGCCTACCGGCAGCTTTCCTCGTCGCTGACGGGGAAGGCAGGGGAGAAAGCGGCGCAGCTGTACCGGGAGGAGGCGGTGATCTCCGCCTGCCTGCGGGGGCTGGAGGTGCTCCGGGGGGAGGACGGGGGCAACCTCAAATTTCCCCAGCCCGGGAAAGAGCCTGCCTTGCGGCTGCTGCGGGGCTGCTACCACCGTACACGCAACTGTATGGCGGAATACACCGCCCGGACGGTGGACCCGGAGACCGGGGCAGTGTTCCGGGAGCTGGCTGACCGCGCCCAGCGGCAGTGCGCCCTGATCGCGGAGCTGATGGGGATGCTGTGAAAACGGTCCGCGAAGGGTAGGGCGGGGGCTTGCTCCCGCCAATGGCACCCGTCTTCCATCATGAAAAAAAGCCCGTTCCTTTCGGAACGAGCTTCATTTCATGGTGACCCGTACGGGAATCGAACCCATGTTACCGCCGTGAAAGGGCGGTGTCTTAACCGCTTGACCAACGGGCCTGGTAGCGGCAATCTGATTCGAACAGATGACATACCGGGTATGAACCGGCTACTCTACCAACTGAGTTATGCCGCCATGTGTGGTCAAAGGATTTCGGGCACCGCCGAAATCAGCTTCATCAGTATATCTCAGGATGCGCTTTTTGTCAAGAATTATTTTCGGTTTTTTTAAAGAATTTTTGGGAATACTTTCCGAGAGGTGTTTGACCATGAAAATCGGAAAGTATCTGAGCCTGTTCTGCCTGGGGGGAGGTGCCTATGTGGGGCTGGAACTATTATATCGGGGGCGCAGCCATATCAGCATGTTCGGCGCGGGGGGACTGTGCTTTTTGCTGCTTGGAAAGCTGCGTAGGCGGAATCTGCCGATGCCCGCGAAGATCGGCGTGGGAGCGGGGACGATCACGGCGGTGGAGCTGGCCACGGGGCTACTGGCGAACCGGGATTTTGCCGTCTGGGACTACCGGGCACAGCCGGGGAATTTTCTGGGGCAGATATGCCCCATGTTCATGGCCCTGTGGGTCCCTCTCAGCGCGGCGGGCATGGCGCTGTACGGCTGGGCCGAGACGGGACTGGACAGGCTGGGACGGCGTGTTCATAGGGCTTAGGTTATGACCCCTGCCGACCACGTTCCGGTTTGGAACAGCTACAGAGTGGTTGTCATCCTGAGCAAGCGCAGCGAGTCGAAGGATCCTTTCGTGTCTCAATGAAGGATGTGAGTAGATCCTTCGACTCGCTGCGCTCGCTCAGGATGACATACGTTTCTTTTAAGAAATCGATAAAATTGTAACGAATATAACTGGAAATTGTTTGAAACAACGTAAAATGCTGCCGACGGTCTGTAAAAATTGTGTGAAATCTATAAAAAACACACACTTTCCTATGATTTGGTTCATTGACGGCTGATGAGATTTCTGCTATCATAGAACCGTATCCAAAGCAATATAATACGGAACGTTCCCGGAAGGAGGTATTCCTATGAATTTGGCTGCATTTGTTTGGCTGGCGCTGATGGTTGTGTTTCTGGCGGCGGAGGCATCCACGGTCAGCATGGTTTCCCTGTGGTTCGCGGCGGGGTCTCTGGCCGCGCTGCTGACGGCGCTGGCCCACGGACCGCTGTGGCTGCAAACGGTGCTGTTTCTGGCGGTGTCCGCGGGACTTCTGCTGGCCCTGCGTCCGCTGGTGAAAAAATACGTTACCCCCAAGGTCACGGCCACCAATGTGGACAGCATCGTCGGCTCCACGGGCCTGGTCACCGCCGCCATCGACAATGTGTCCGCCGCCGGACAGGTGAAGCTGGGGGCCATGGAGTGGACGGCCCGGAGCACCTCCGGCCAGCCCATCCCGGTGGGGACGCTGGTGAAGGTGGATAAGATCGAGGGCGTCAAGGCTTTTGTTTCCCCGGCGGAGGTTCCCGCAAATGTAACATAAATATTGAAAAGAAGAACAGGAGGTACTTATTATGCTTTTCGTTTTCCTCATTATCGTCATCGCGCTGGTCATTGTGGTCAGCAACATCGCCGTTGTCCAGCAGTCCCGTGCCTACGTTATCGAGCGGCTGGGCGCGTTCCAGACCGTGTGGGGCGTGGGCCTGCACTTTAAGGTCCCCTTCATTGACCGCATCGCCCGCCGAGTCAGCCTGAAAGAGCAGGTGCTGGACTATCCCCCCCAGCCCGTCATCACCAAGGATAACGTCACCATGCAGATCGACACCGTGGTGTATTTCCAGATCACCGACCCCAAGCTGTACGCCTACGGCGTGGAGCAGCCCATGGCGGCCATGGAGACCCTGACCGCGACCACTCTTCGTAACATCATCGGCGACCTGGAGCTTGACCAGACATTGACCTCCCGCGATGTGGTCAACACCAAAATGCGGGCCATTCTGGACGAGGCCACCGACCCCTGGGGCATCAAGGTCAACCGGGTGGAGCTGAAGAATATCCTGCCGCCTCAGGACATCCAGAACTCCATGGAGAAGCAGATGAAGGCCGAGCGTGACCGCCGTCAGGCGATTTTGCAGGCCGAGGGCCAGAAGAAGTCCGCCATCCTTATTGCCGAGGGCGAGAAGGAATCCGCCATCCTCCGGGCCAGCGCCGAGAAGGAAGCTGCTATCCTGAAAGCGGAGGCGGAGAAGCAGGCCGCCATCCTCCGTGCCGACGGCGAGGCCCAGGCCATCATGGCGGTGCAGAAGGCCATGGCGGATTCTCTGGAAATGCTGAATGAGAAGGCTCCCAACGATTCTGTCCTCAAACTGAAAGCCATCGAGGCCATGCAGAAGGTCGCGGACGGCAAGGCCACCAAGATCATCATTCCCAGCGAGATGCAGGGGCTGGTGGGCATGGCCAGCGGCATTGTGGAATCTGTAAAGGAATAATATGGCGAAAAAAGACAAACGCTTCATCGAGGTTTATTCCGAGAGCGGAATGACCACAGTCACCCGGATCCTTGTGGATAAGCAGACCGGCGTGAACTACCTGTTCACCGCCAGCGGCTATGCGGGAGGGCTGACGCCCCTGCTGAACACCGACGGCACCCCGGTGGTGACCCCGGTTCCTCGATACGAAGAGTAAAGATCAGCCCCCGGCTCCCAGAGCCGGGGGCAAAGTACTTCCTCAAGGGTATGTCGTCCTGAGCGAGCGAAGCGAGTCGAAGGACCTTTCCGGTTCGATAGACGGAGGCGGGTAGATCCTTCGACTCGCTGCGCTCGCTCAGGATGACACGGGGGAGGACGAGCTGCCCTACAGTATAAATGATGATTGTATTTGCTCATTTCATTCATCCTGTATCGATAAAAAAGGAATGAACCGTGGTTTTTTGTGAGTTATGAATAAAAAATGTGGACAAATGAGAAAAAGTGAGTTATGATGTATGCGAATACATGCGGCTCGTTCCGCTAGTTTTGAAAGAGGTGAAGAAACATGGCGTTTTCTTTTTTCGGCGGGGTCCATCCCAAAGAAAACAAATGGTACGCTTGCGACAAGGAAACCCAGGTATTTCCGGAACCGGACATCGTAGTCATTCCTATGGCGCAGCATATCGGCGCGCCCTGTAAGCCCCTGGTTGCCAAGGGCGATCTGGTGACCAGGGGCCAGAAGATCGGCGACAATCAGGGATTGTGTGTCCCGGTCCACGCTTCCGTTTCCGGCAAGGTCAAGGCGGTGGAGGTGCGGCCCCACACCAACGGCAGCACCGTGCTCAGCGTGGTCATCGAAAATGACCATCTGGACACCCTGTGCGAGACGGTAAAGCCCCGCACCCAGGAGGAAGTGGATGCCCTGACCCCGGAGCAGCTGGTGGATATTATTCACGAGGCCGGTATCGTCGGTATGGGCGGCGCTACCTTCCCCACCCATGTGAAGCTCTCCGGCGGCATCGGCAAGGTGGACACCGCCATCGTCAACGCCGGTGAGTGCGAGCCTTACATCACGTCTGATGACCGGCTGTGCCGGGAGCATCCTGAGCAGGTGGTCAAGGGATTGCAGATCATCATGAAGATCTTCGGCCTGAAGGAAGGACATATCGGCATCGAGGACAACAAGCCCGAGGCCATCGCCGCTCTGAAAGCCGCCGCCGCCGAGGGCATCATCGTGGACGTGCTGCCCGCCAAGTACCCCCAGGGCGCTGAAAAGCAGCTGATCTACGCAATTACCGGCAGGGAAGTGCCCTCCGGCGGACTGCCCGCCGCTGTGGGCTGCGCGGTGTTCAATGCCGCCACCACCCGGGCCATCTGCGAGGCGGTCTATGACGGAATGCCCCTGATCCAGAGAATCGTCACCGTCTCCGGTGATATCCTGATGGAGCCGAAGAACCTGCTGGTTCCCATCGGCACCGCCTTCAACGACCTGATCGAGGCCTGCGGCAGAAATGAGAACCCCTATAAGGTTCTCTCCGGCGGCCCCATGATGGGCGTTGCCCAGTATGATCTGAACGTTCCCACCATCAAGGGCGTCAACGCCGTCACGGTGCTGGGCAGAAACAACCACCACTTTGTGGAGGATCCCCACTGCCTGCGCTGCGGCAAGTGCATCGATGCCTGCCCCATGAAGCTGATGCCTGTGCTCATGTACAAGGCATGGCAGGACGGCGACGTGGAGGAAATGAAGAAAAACAACATTATGGACTGCATCGAGTGCGGCTCCTGCGCCTACACCTGTCCCGCCAGCGTGCCGCTGGTGCTGGGCTTCCGGGTGGCAAAGCAGGCCATCCGCAACGCGTCCGCGCCGGTGAAGAAATAAGGAGGTGGAAATCTGAATGGCACAGATGAAATATTTTTATGAGCTGACGATTTCCAGCTCGCCCCACGCCCACAGCCCCGTCACCACCCGCACCATCATGCGGGACGTGCTCATCGCGCTGGTACCCGCGCTGCTTGGCTCCATCTACTTCTTCGGCTTCCGGGCCTTGATGGTCACTCTGGTCAGCGCGGCGGCCTGTGTGTTCTTCGAGTGGCTGTACTGCCAGCTTCTGAAGAAGCCCTGCAAGACCTATGACCTGTCCGCTTGCGTCACCGGCGTGCTGCTGGCGTTTGTGTGCCCCGTGACCATTCCCTACTGGACCATCATTCTGGGCGACGCGTTTGCCATTCTGCTGGTGAAGATGCTCTTCGGCGGCTTGGGCAAGAACATTGTCAACCCCGCTCTGGCAGGACGTGCTTTCATGTTCAGCTGGCCTGTGCTCATGAGCAACTGGGTCAAGGTGGGCTTTGAGAACGCCGCGGGCATCGTCTCCACCGCTGACGCTGTCACCGCCGCCACCCCTCTTGCGAGCCTCCATCAGGGTGTCATGTGCTCCGAGTCCATCGGCGCGCTGTTCCTGGGCAACGTGGGCGGCTGCGTCGGCGAGACTTCCGCGCTGCTGCTGCTCATCGGCTTCGCGTACTTACTGATCCGGAAGGTGATTTCCGCCCGGATTCCTGTGACCTATATCCTCACTGTTGCGATTCTGACATTCCTGTTCCCCCGGGGCAATGACCGGATTGCCTGGATGGCGGCGCAGGTCTTCGGCGGCGGTCTGATGCTGGGCGCCATCTTCATGGCTACCGACTATGTGACCTCCCCCGTGACCAAGCTGGGCCAGATTGTCTACGGCATCGGCTGCGGCGTTCTGACCGTGATGATCCGCTACTTCGGCGGCTACAATGAGGGCGTTTCCTACGCCATCCTGTGCATGAACGTCTGCACAGTCCTGCTTGACAAGATCGGCCGCCCGGTGAAGTTCGGTGCGCCCAAGAAGGAGGCGGCGAAACAATGAAGACTGAAAGTAGTGCTGCGTACATCGCCCGTCTGACGATCACCCTGCTGCTGATCACCGCCGTTGTGGCGGCGGGTCTGGCCTGTGTGAATGCCGTAACCGCTCCGGAGATCGAGGCGCTGAACGCCCAGAAGACCCAGAACGCTGTGGAGGCGGTGCTCCCCGGCGGCGGTGAGGAAATTGCCTTCACCGACGACAGCGGCATCGTGTCCACCATTTACAAAGGCCAGTCCGGTTATGCCGTAGAGGTGACCCCCGCGGGCTTTAACGGCACCGTTACCATGATGGTTGGCGTGGATACTTCCGGCAAGGTGCTGGGCATCTCTGTCGTCAGCCACACGGAGACCGCGGGTCTTGGCGCGGAAGCCGCCGCGGACAACACCGCCGGTAACGCCTTCCGGAGCCAGTTCGCCGGCATGAGCGGCAGCGTCTCCGTCAGTAAGGACGGCGGTCAGGTGGATGCCCTCACCGGTGCCACCATCACCTCCCGGGCGGTCTGCACCGGTGTCAACGCCGCGCTGAACGCCGTGGCGAAGCTGGGTTAAGGAGGGTATTTGAATGGATTTCAAGAAACAATTCAAAGAGGGCCTGCTGACCAAAAACCCGGTGCTGGTTCAGCTGCTGGGCATGTGCTCCACCCTCGCCATCACCACCAGCCTGTTTAACGGCATCGGCATGGGCCTGGCGGTCACCGCGATTTTGATCTGCTCCAACGTGCTGATCTCCGCCCTGCGGAATTTCATCCCCTCTCAGATCCGTATCGCGGCCTACATCACCATCATCGCGGGCTTTGTCACCATCGTTGACCTGCTGCTGCAGGCCTTCATTCCCGCACTGTCTGAGTCCCTGGGCGTGTTCATTCCCCTGATCGTGGTCAACTGCATCGTTCTGGGCCGGGCGGAAGCCTTCGCCTCCAAGAACAGTGTGGCGGCCTCCGCTGTGGACGGCCTGTGCCAGGGCATCGGCTACACCGTGGCGCTGATCGTGGTCTGCGTCATCCGGGAGCTGCTGGGCAAGGGCACCTTCGGCGGCGGCATCCTGAACGGCGGCGAGGGCATCCGGCTGATCCCCTCCCAGTTCCCCGCCATGCAGATGGTCATGCCTGTGGGCGGCTTCCTGGTGCTGGGCTTTGTCATCGCCGGCTCCCAGAAGCTCATGAAGCATCTGGAAATGAAGAATAAGAAGAAGGAGGCGGCGAAGTAATGGAAGCGATCGTTGGTATTATCCTCAGCGCCCTGCTGAGCCAGAACTTCATTCTTGTGAAATTCTACGGCATCTGTCCCTTTATGGGCGTTTCCAAGAAGATCGACACCGCTCTGGGCATGGGCATGGCGGTCACCTTCGTCATGGCGCTGGCCTCCGCGGCCTGCTATCTCATTAACCTGCTGCTGGTCATGCTGGGCCTGGAGTATATGCAGACCGTAGCCTTCATTCTGGTCATCGCGGCACTGGTGCAGGTGGTGGAAATGTTCCTGAAGAAATTCGTCCCCGCCCTGTATAAGGCTCTGGGTGTGTTCCTGCCCCTGATCACCACCAACTGTGCCGTGCTGGGCGTGGTACTGGTGAATGTGCAGGAGGGCTACAACTTCCTGCTGAGCGTGGTCAACGGCGCTGCCGGCGGACTGGGCTTCACGCTGGCCATCGTTCTGTTCGCTTCCGTCCGGGAGCGGGTGGACAAGACCGACTGCCCGGAGTGCTTCAAGGGCTTCCCCATCGCGCTGATCGCCGCCGGTCTGCTGGCGCTGGCGTTCATGGGCTTCTCCGGCCTGAAGATTTTCTAAGGAGGCGCGGTGTATGGATATTTTAATTGCGATTGCGATTCTGGGCGGTCTGGGCCTGGTCTTCGGACTGGTGCTGGCAGCCGCTTCCAAGGTGTTTTACGTTGAGACGGACCCCCGGTTGGAGGAACTGAACGCCTGCTTGCCCGGCGCCAACTGCGGCGGCTGCGGTTTCGCCGGCTGCGGCGCTTACGCCGAGGCGGTCCTCAAGGGCGAGGCCTCCGTGGGCAAGTGCGCCTCCGGCGGCAACGAGTGCGCCAAGGCTATGGCCGCCATCATGGGCGTCCAGGCCGAAGAAGTGACCCGGAAGGTGGCTATGGTGCGCTGCTCCGGCGCTCGTACCTTCGATGCTGAGGGCAACCTCACCAAGGGCGCCAAGATGAAGGCTACCTACGAGGGCTTCCACGACTGCCTGGCGGCTTCCAAGGTCGGCGGCAGCGGCCCCCTGTCCTGTAAGTTCGGCTGCCTGGGCTATGGCTCCTGCACCAAGGTCTGTAAGTATGGCGCCATCTCCGTGAAAAACGGCGTGGCTGTGGTGGACGAGGACTTGTGTGTCGGCTGCATGGCCTGTGCCCAGGTGTGTCCCCGAAAGATCATCACCGCTGTGGAGCCTGACCGGAATGTGGTCATCGCCTGTAACTCTCTGGCAAAGGGCGCTGTCACCAACCGTGCCTGCACCATCGGCTGTATCGGCTGCGGCAAGTGCATGAAGACCTGCCCCAGCGGCGCGATCACCATCACCAACAACCTGGCCCAGATCGACTACACCAAGTGCACCAACTGCGGCCAGTGCGCCACGGTCTGCCCCAAGGGCCTGATCAAGGATTCCAAGGTGGAGACTTTGGGCGACCCCAAGCCGGTCATTACCCCCGCACAGTAAAGAAACATCCCCAATCGAAAGAGGGAGGGTATAGGGGGGCTATACCACCCTATACCCTCCCTTACAGATATAGAAAAAGAAACAGAAATAGAAAAAGATATATATCAAGAAACAGAGCCGGGGGTTGCCGGCAGAATCCACAGCAAGCTGTTGAGCCTAAAACGTTAGCTTCGTAGAGCGGGGGCATAACTCCGCCCTATGAAAAACAAAGATTCAGAATATTGAAAGCGCCGCCCGGTGGAATCCTGCCGGGCGGCGCTTTATGGTGAAAATTGGCGTAAAAAAACGAGGCGCAAGCCCCGGAATTGTGGAAATTATTCATTGACAAAAAATGCGCAGGATGGTATAATGATTGTCCATACTGTGATACTATGCCTTTTTGCGGAATTCCCCCCTAACATGGTCATTTTAGCACAGGAATGGGCGGCTGTCAAGCAGCAAATTCATCAAATTCGACAACCGCGCCAAGCGTATCATAACCAACACACAACTCGAAAGAAAGGCTGTGATGATCCATATGGCAATGGTCAAGGACGTAATGTTCGGCAAGACCATGCGTAAATCTTACGCGAAGTATGAAGAGATCCTGGAGATCCCCAACATGCTGAAGATCCAGAAGGACTCCTATCAGTGGTTCCTGGATACCGGTCTGCGGGAGGTTTTCAAGGATGTAGGCACCATTACCGACTTCTCCGGCAAGCTGGAGCTTAGTTTCCTGGATTACACCATGGAGGACAAGGCCAAGTACACCATTGAGGAGTGCAAGGAGCGGGATGCCACCTACGCCAAGCCCATCAAGGTGCGGGTCCGTCTGCGCAACACCGAGACCGGCGAAATCAAGGAGCAGGAGATCTTCATGGGCGATTTCCCCGTGATGACCAACGGCGGCACCTTCGTGATCAACGGCGCGGAGCGCGTCATTATCACCCAGATCGTCCGCAGCCCCGGCATGTACTACGGTCACGAGGTGGACAAGGCCGACCAGCACACCTATACCGCCACGGTGATCCCTTACCGCGGCGCATGGCTGGAATACGAGACGGACAACTCCGACGTATTCTGGGTCCGCATCGACAAGAACCGCAAGCTGCCCATTACCTGCCTGATCCGCGCCCTGGGCGTGCAGACTGATGACCAGATCAAGGCCATGTTCGGTGAGGATGCCCGGATCTTGGCGACCCTGGACAAGGACCCCTGCAAGACCAAGGAAGAGTCTTTGCTTGAGATCTACCGCCGTCTGCGTCCCGGTGAGCCTCCCACGGTGGAGACCGCCACTGCCCATCTGGAGGGCCTGCTGTTCGACGCCCACCGCTACGACGTGAGCAAGGTCGGCCGCTACAAGTTCAACAAGAAGATGGACATTTGGAGCCGCCTGTCTGGTCAGGAAGCGGCGGAGCCGATCGCTGACCCCATGACCGGCGAGATTCTGGTCATGCCCGGCGAGTTCATCTCCCGCGCCCAGGCTCACGAGCTGAGCAAGAAGGGCGTCAACGAGGCCGTGGTGAAGGTCGGCGACAATAACGTCAAGGTCTTCTCCAACAACATGGTGGACATGGCGGGCTTCGTGGACTTTGACCCCAAGGACTATGGCATCACCGAGAAAGTCTACTTCCCTGTGCTGCGGGAGATGCTGGAATCCGTTCCCGAGGACGGCTGGAAGGACGCTATCGCCGAGCGCTACACCGACCTGATCCCCAACCACATCATTGTGGACGACGTCATGGCCTCCATCAACTACCTTAACTGCGTGGCTATGGGCATCGGCACCCCTGACGATATTGACCACTTGGGCAACCGCCGCCTGCGCTGTGTGGGCGAGCTGCTGCAGAACCAGTTCCGCATCGGCTTCTCCCGTCTGGACCGTGTCATTCGCGAGCGCATGACCGTGCAGGATCTGGACACCGTCACCCCCCAGAGCCTGATCAACATCCGGCCCGTCACCGCCGTCATCAAGGAATTCTTCGGCTCTTCGCCCTTGTCTCAGTTCATGGACCAGAATAACCCTCTGTCCGAGCTGACCCACAAGCGCCGTCTGTCCGCTCTGGGCCCCGGCGGTCTGAGCCGTGACCGGGCTTCCTTCGATGTCCGTGATATCCACTACACCCACTATGGCCGTATGTGCCCCATCGAGACCCCCGAAGGTCCCAACATCGGCCTGATCAACTACTTGGCAACCTTCGCCAAGATCAACGAGTACGGCTTCGTCGAGGCTCCCTACCGGAAGGTGGACAAGGCCACCGGCTTTGTCACCAGGAACGTGGAGTATATGACCGCCGACGTGGAGGATGACTTCTACATCGGTCAGGCCAACGAGCCGCTGGACGAGAACGGCTGTCTTGCCAACGCCCGTATCACCTGCCGTCACCGTAACGAGATCATCGAGGTGGACCGGGGCATGATCGACTACATCGACGTGTCTCCCCGAATGATGATCTCCATCGCTACCTCCTTCATTCCCTTCCTGCAGAACGACGACGCCAACCGTGCCCTGATGGGCGCGAACATGCAGCGTCAGGCCGTGCCCCTGCTGACCACCGAGCCTCCTATCGTCGCCACCGGCATCGAGCACAAGGCGGCTGTGGACTCCGAGGTCTGCATCAAGGCCAAGGGCCCCGGTGTGGTCACTGCCGTGTCCGCATCCAATATCACCGTCAAGTATGACAGCGGCGAAACCTGCGTCCACACGCTGACCAAGTTCGCTCGCTCCAACGCCGGCACCTGCATCAACCAGCGGCCCATCGTGGTGGTTGGCGAGCGGGTGGATACCGAGCAGATCATCGCCGACGGCCCTTCCTGCTCCGGCGGTGAGGTTGCCCTGGGCAAGAACGTGCTCATTGGCTTCGTGACCTGGGAAGGCTACAACTACGAGGACGCCATTCTGCTGAACGAGCGTCTGGTCCGTGAGGACGTGTTCACCTCCATCCACATCGAGGAGTACGAGACTGAGGCCCGGGACACCAAGCTGGGACCCGAGGAGATCACCCGGGACATTCCCAACGTGGGCGAGGACACTCTGAAAGACCTGGACGAGAACGGCATCATCCGCGTGGGCGCGGAGGTCCATGCCGGCGACTATCTGGTTGGCAAGGTCACCCCCAAGGGCGAGACCGAGCTGACCCCCGAGGAGCGCCTGCTGCGGGCCATCTTCGGCGAGAAGGCAAGAGAAGTCCGGGATACCTCCCTGAAGGTGCCTCACGGTACCAGCGGTATCGTGGTGGACGTGAAGGTCTTTACCAAGGAAAATTCCGACGAGCTGGCTCCCGGCGTCACCAAGTCCGTCCGGGTCTATCTGGCTCAGAAGCGTAAGATCGGTGTCGGCGACAAGATGGCCGGCCGTCACGGCAACAAGGGCGTTGTGTCCCGTGTTCTGCCCGAGGAAGATATGCCCTTCCTGCCCGACGGCACCCCGCTGGACATCGTGCTGAACCCCCTGGGCGTGCCTTCCCGTATGAACATCGGTCAGGTGCTGGAGGTCCATCTGGGCTACGCCGCCAAGGCTTTGGGCTGGAAGGTCGCCACCCCTGTGTTCGATGGCGCCAACGAGAAGGACATCCGTGAAACGCTGAAGCTGGCGGGCCTGCGGGAGGACGGCAAGACCATCCTGTACGACGGCCGTACCGGCGAACCCTTCGATAACCTGGTCACTGTTGGCTATCCCTACTACCTGAAGCTGCACCATCTGGTCGACGATAAGATCCACGCCCGTTCCACCGGCCCCTACGCGCTGGTCACCCAGCAGCCTCTGGGCGGCAAGGCCCAGTTCGGCGGTCAGCGTTTCGGCGAAATGGAGGTCTGGGCGCTGGAAGCTTACGGCGCCGCCTACACCCTGCAGGAGATCCTGACCGTCAAGTCCGACGATGTCACCGGCCGTGTCAAGACTTACGAGGCCATCGTCAAGGGCGCCAACATCCCCAAGCCCGGCGTGCCCGAATCCTTCAAGGTTCTGGTCAAGGAGCTGCAGGCCCTGTGCCTGGATATCCGTGTGCTGGATGAAAACGGCAACGAGATCGAGCTGAAGGACGAGGATGACGATGATGAGATCGTCTACGCCGCCGATGTCGGAAACGACACGGTGGTCGGCTCCACCGACGAGGTGCTGGACGCTGGCTTCGTCATCGACGAGGACAGCCCTGAGGATATTATGGATGTGTTCGGCGACATGGATGCCGACAACGAAGAATAAGGAGGCTACACATGGCAGATGCCACCTTTGATGCCATTAAGATTGGCATTGCGTCCCCGGAGATGATCCGGAAGTGGTCCTATGGCGAGGTGAAGAAGCCCGAGACCATCAACTACCGCACCCTGAAGCCGGAGCGGGATGGTCTGTATTGCGAGCGGATCTTCGGACCCACCAAGGACTGGGAGTGCCACTGCGGCAAGTATAAAAAGATCAAGTACAAGGGCAAGGTCTGCGACCGCTGCGGCGTCGAGGTCACCAAGTCCAAGGTGCGCCGGGAGCGCATGGGCCACATTGAGCTGGCCGCTCCCTGCAGCCATATCTGGTATTTCAAGGGCATCCCCTCCCGGATGGGTCTGGTGCTGGACATCAGCCCCAAGGTGCTGGAGAAGGTGCTGTACTTCGCGGCCTATATCGTCACCGACCCCGGTGACGCCCCTCTGGCCCGGAATCAGGTGCTCACCGAGAAGGAGTACCGGGATATGCGGGAGAAGTACGAGGATGACTTCAAGGCCGGCATGGGCGCCGAGGCCGTCAAGGAGCTGCTGGAGCAGATCGACCTTGACCAGCTGTCTGCCCAGCTGCGGGAGGAGCTGAAAACCGCTTCCTCTCAGAAGAAGCTGCGCATTGTCAAGCGGCTGGAGTGCGTGGAGGCCTTCCGGGAGTCCGGAAATAAGCCCAGCTGGATGATCATGGATGTGCTGCCCGTGATCCCTCCCGATATCCGTCCCATGATCCAGCTGGACGGCGGCCGGTTCGCCACCTCCGACCTGAACGACCTGTACCGTCGGGTCATCAACCGGAACAACCGCTTAAAGCGGCTGGTCCAGCTCCACGCCCCCGACATCATCGTCCGCAACGAGAAGCGGATGCTGCAGGAGGCTGTGGACGCCCTGATCGACAACGGCCGCCGGGGCCGTGCCGTCACCGGCGCCAACAACCGGGCGCTGAAGTCCCTCAGTGATATGCTCAAGGGCAAGCAGGGACGGTTCCGTCAGAACCTGCTTGGTAAGCGTGTTGACTACTCCGGCCGTTCCGTTATCGTCGTCGGCCCTGAGCTGAAGCTGTACCAGTGCGGCGTGCCCAAGGAAATGGCCATCGAGCTGTTCCGGCCCTTCGTCATGAAGAAGCTGGTGTCCGACGGTCTGGCCAACAACATCAAGTCCGCCAAGAAGATGATCGACAAGGGCAAAACTGAGGTCTGGGATGCTCTGGACGACATCATCAAGGACCGCCCCGTCATGCTGAACCGTGCGCCTACCCTGCACCGTCTGGGCATTCAGGCCTTCGAGCCGGTGCTGGTGGAGGGCCGCGCCCTGAAGCTGCACCCCCTGTGCTGCACCGCTTTCAACGCTGACTTCGACGGCGACCAGATGGCTATTCACGTGCCCCTGTCTCCCGAGGCTCAGGCCGAGGCGAGAATGCTGATGCTCTCCGCCAACAACCTGCTGCGTCCTCAGGACGGCAAGCCCGTCACCGTGCCCACTCAGGATATGATCCTCGGCGCTTACTACCTGACCTACACCCGTCTGGGCAAGGCTGAGAAGGGTGCGGAGGAAGTGTTCGTCACCGATGCCGGGGACACCGGCCTGCCGGTGAACGAAATCGTGGATGCGGATGACTTCCTCGCCGCCAACAAGCAGGCGAAGAAGGACGGCAAGGCTATCGCCAAGTTCCGTCCCATCCACAATTACTCCTCTGTCAACGAGGCCATCGCGGCCTATGCCGACGGCGCGGTGGGCCTGCACGCTCCCATCCGGGTGCGCTACGGCAAGGAAATTGACGGTGTCATGCAGTACCGCATCATTGACGCCACCGTTGGCCGCCTGATCTACAACGAGCCCATCCCCCAGGATCTGGGCTTTGTGGACCGCTCTGACCCCGCCCACGCCTTTGATCTGGAAGTGGACTTCCTGGTTGGCAAGAAGCAGCTGGGCAAGATCATCGACAAGTGCATCCGTGTCCATGGCTTTACCATCGCCACCGAGATGCTGGACCGCATCAAGGCTCTGGGCTACAAGTACTCCACCAAGGGCGCTATCTCCGTGTCCATCGCTGACATGGTGGTGCCTGAGATCAAGTACGAGCTGGTTCAGCAGGCCGAGGGCAAGGTGGTCGAAATTGAAAACTACTACCGCCAGGGCTTTATCACCAACGACGAGCGTTACCGTCTGGTGGTTCAGCAG